>NZ_CP054931.1:3957500-4257500 GCF_013364355.1 Stenotrophomonas sp. NA06056
CTCGCCACCCAGAGAGCAAGCTCTCCTGTGCTGCCGTTCGACTTGCATGTGTTAGGCCTACCGCCAGCGTTCACTCTGAGCCAGGATCAAACTCTTCACTTAAAACAGCATTGTCCGAAGACAAAAATTTAAAGCTGCAGATGAATGATTCTGGCAACGTATCGCTTGCTTTAAAACAATTAATAGTTGCTTGATCAAACGTCTGCAAGATGGACAATCATCCTTCCTGCAGGCGCCTTCACAAGATACCTGCGCATACTTTCAAAGATCTTGGGAAGTGGCCTCAGCGCCGTTCCCGTGTGCTGCGAAGTTTCCTTCGTAGCGAGCCGCCCATTATGCCAGACTTTTTCAGTCCGTCAACACCTTCGTTCGATCATCTCGTTCGGCGGTGGTGGGCGCCCTGTTGTCGCTGAAGCCCCTTGGTGGCGACCCCTGCGACGGGGGAGGAGAAGTATGTCCCTATTCCCGCCATTTGTGAAGGGGGTGTGGCGATTTTTTTCAACGGATGTTGCATCCGTTCATCCGCCGCGCTGCGGGAGGATCCCGCGAAGAGCAGCCAAGCGTGGGCTTGGCTCTACAAGAGCAGAAGGAAGGGCCGGCTGCGCCGGCCCTTCCTTCGTATCAGGCAGCGACCAGGCGCACGCGGGCGAAGGTGCGCTTGCCGACCTGCAGCAGGCCCTCGAAGCCGGGCTGCAATACCTGCTGACCGTCTTCCACCACTTCGCCGTCCACCTTCACCGCACGCTCCTTGAGCTTGCGGTTGGCCTCGGAGTTGCTCGGGGTCAGGCCGGCCGCGGTCAGAAGTGCGGCGATACGCAGGCCTTCGGCCGGGATCGCCACGTCCTGCAGCGGCAGCTGGGTGATGTCGCCCTGCCCGGTAACAGCCGCTTCCCAGCCGGCAATCGCCTGCTCGGCCGCTGCAGCGTCGTGGAAGCGCGTGGCCAGTTCACGGGCCAGGCGCAGCTTCACCACGCGCGGATTCAGGCCGTTGGCGATCTGCTCGCGCAGGGAAGCCGCTTCGGCCTGGCTGATATCGAAGGACAGCAGCTCGATCCAACGCCACATCAGGGCGTCATCCACCTTCATGGTCTTGGTGACGATGTCGATGGCCGGCTCACTGATGCCGATGTAGTTGCCCAGCGACTTGGACATCTTGTTGACGCCATCCAGGCCTTCCAGCAACGGCATGGTCAGCACCACCTGCGGCTTCTGCCCGTGGTGTTCCTGCAGGCCACGGCCCATCAGCAGGTTGAACTTCTGGTCGGTACCACCGAGCTCGACGTCCGCTTCCAGGGCCACCGAGTCGTAGCCCTGCACCAGCGGGTACAGGAATTCGTGGATGGCGATGGACTGCTGGGCGGCATAGCGCTTGGCGAAGTCGTCGCGCTCCAGCATGCGTGCCACGGTGTGCTGGCCGGCCAGGCGGATCATGTCGGCCGCGCTCATCTTGCCGAACCACTCCGAGTTGAAGCGGACTTCGGTACGGCTGCGGTCCAGCACCTTGAACACCTGCTCTTCATAGGTACGGGCGTTGGCCAGCACGTCGTCGCGGCTGAGTGGCTTGCGGGTCAGGCTCTTGCCGGAGGGATCGCCGATCATGCCGGTGAAGTCGCCGATCAGGAAAATGACCTGATGGCCGAGGTCCTGGAACTGACGCATCTTGTTCAGGAGGACCGTGTGGCCCAGGTGCAGGTCCGGCGCGGTGGGGTCGAAGCCGGCCTTGACGCGCAGCGGGCGGCCTTCCTGCAGGCGCGCGCGCAGATCCTCGAGCTTGAGGATCTCGTCGGCACCACGGCCGATCAGGGCAAGGGCTTCTTCAATCGAGGACACGTGACTACTCCCGGCAACGCCGTTTCTTATGTGGGGTGTTAAAGCGAAGTTAACCCGATCGGCTTCACAAAAGCCAATAGGCACAAGGGTTTGACGCGAATTTGTTAGGTGTCTATGTTACCGGCGTTTGGGCCCGCGTTCCCGGGTCAGCCAGAGACCGACATCTGATGCTCAATTCCGATCAAGGCCGCGCACGCAAGCAGCGCTTCCAGGAACGACTCCACGTCCTGCACGACAACGCCCTGCACCGGAAGCTGAGGCAACACCTTCCCGCTGCGTTCAACGAACGTTGGACGCGCCGTCATTGGATGCACGCCAGCCTGTTCGTGACCATCGGCGCACTGGTGGCCACGATCGTGCCGGGCTTCTCGCACACCATCGATGCCCCCTACGCCGACAGCCACACCAGCCTGGCTCTGCCGTTGCCGCCGTTGGCAATGTCCCGCCAGCAGCAGATCCCCGGCGACAGCTGGCAGGTGCTGCGGGTACAGCGCGGGCAGACCCTGAGCGACCTGTTCGACAAGGCCGGCATCTCGGCAACCACGCTGCACCGGGTGCTGGACCATCCGGGTGCGCGCGAATCACTGACCAAGCTGCGCCCGGGCGCCGAGATCGCCTTCGACATGCCGCTCTCCGGTGACCTGCGCAGCATCCGCTTCGACCGCGATGCCGACAACCGGGTCGAGCTCAGCCTGAGCGGCGATGACATCAAGGAAACGGTAACCAAGCGCGAGACGTCCACGCGGACGGTGGTCACCAGCGGCGAGATCACCAGTTCGCTGTACGCCGCTGCACGCCGCGCCGGACTGTCGCCATCGGCCATCGCGACGATGACCGACGACATCTTCAAATACGACATCGACTTCTCCAAGGATCTGCAGCCGGGCGACCGCTTCAGCGTGGTGATGGATGAGACCTGGCGCGAGGGCGAGAAGGTCGATACCAGCAAGATCCTGGCGGCGACCTTCACCACCGGCGGCAAGACCTATTCCGGCTTCCGCTTCGACCGCAACGGCAAGTCCGAGTACTACGACATCAGCGGCCGTTCGCTGAAGAAGAGCTTCATCCGCATGCCGATCCCGTTCGCGCGGCTGAGTTCGACCTTCGGCGCGCGCAAGCACCCGGTGCTGGGCAAGATGCGCATGCACAAGGGCGTGGACTACGCGGCGCGCACCGGTACCCCGATCATGGCCGCTGGCGATGCGCGGGTGCAGTTCGTCGGCGTGCAGCGCGGTTACGGCAACGTGGTGATCCTCGACCACGGCCGTGGCCACACCACCCTGTACGGGCACATGTCGCGCTTTGCCGGCATCAAGAACGGCCAGCGCGTGGCCCAGGGCACGGTGATCGGCTACGTCGGCTCGACCGGCCTGGCGACCGGACCGCACCTGCACTACGAATTCCGGGTCAATGGCGAGCACCGCAACCCGCTGACGGTGACCATGCCGCCACCGGAGCCGCTGAAGGGGGCCGAGCTGGTGGCGTTCCGGGCGCAGACCGCACCGGCGATGGCCCGCATCCAGGGCATGGAGAAGCTGATCTACGCCGACGCCAGCCCCGCCCCGACCACCGAAAGCGCGACCACCGAGGTGGCCAGCGCCAAGGACAAGGTGCCGGCAGGCCGCAAGCGCGGCTGAGCCCTGCGTTGACGAAGAAGGACACGGCAGCACAAGCTTGCCGTGTCCTTTTTTTATGCCTGCCATGAACACCACTGCCGATCCGTCCCTTCCCCTCTACCTGGGCCTGATGTCGGGCACCAGCGCTGACGGCATCGATGCCGCGCTGGTGCAGTTCCCGGCCGACGGGGGGTGCCGCTTCGTGCATGGCTTGACCGCCCGCTGGGAGCCGGTGCTGCGGGCACGGCTGGTCGCCCTTGGCGAAGGCGGCCCGCTGCAGTCGCTGGAGGAGCTGGGCGAGCTGGACGCGCGGATTGCGATCAGCTTCGCCGTCGCCGCCAACCAGTTGCTGGACGAGGCCGGTGTCGACCGTACGCAGGTGCGGGCCATCGGCTCGCACGGGCAGACGGTGCGCCATCGACCGCTGGCCGATCCGGCCTTCACTCTGCAGCTGGGCGACGGCAACCGCATCGCCGAACTGACCGGCATCACCACCGTGTGCGATTTCCGCCGCCGCGACGTTGCCGCCGGTGGCCATGGCGCGCCGCTGATGCCGGCCTTCCACCTGGGCATGCTGGGTGCGGCCGATGAGGATCGTGCGGTGCTGAACCTGGGCGGGATCGCCAACCTGACCCTGATCCCGCGCGAAGGCGTCGTGCGTGGCTTCGATACCGGTCCCGCCAACGCGCTGATGGATGCCTGGTGCCAACGACACACGGGGCGCAGCTTCGATGCGGACGGCGCGTACGCGGCCAGTGGCGCGGTGGATGACAGCCTGTTGGCCGGTTGGCGCGCGGACCCGTGGTTCGCGCTACCGCCACCCAAGAGCACCGGGCGCGAGCAGTTCCACCTGCCGTGGGCCGAAGCACACATGGAGGAAGGCCAGTTTGCCGCCGCCGATGTACAGGCGACGCTGCTGGAGCTGACTGCGGCGACGGTGGTGGATGCGTTGCTCGCCCAGCAGCCGCACACCCGGCGGGTGCTGGTATGCGGCGGTGGCGTGCGCAACGCGCAGTTGATGCGGCGGCTGGCGGCACGACTGCCGGGCGTGGTGGTCGAGTCCACGGCGCTGCACGGGCTGGACCCGGAGTATGTGGAGGCGATGGGGTTTGCCTGGCTGGCGCAGCGGACGATGGACGGGCTGTCGGGCAACCTGCCGAGCGTGACGGGGGCGAAGGGGCCGCGGATTCTCGGGGCGATCCATCCGGCGTGAGGATGGTGCCATCCACGCATGGCGTGGATCTACTGGGCGCTAATCGAATCCCTGGCCAGCGGGAAGCGCCTGCAATGCGGCAATAGCGGCGGAGAGGGCATCCACTTCGGGATCGCCGAAGCCGGAGCGGACCTCCAGCTCACTGCTTAGCAGGCCCTGCTCCAGCAGCGCCGCACAGGTCTGTTCGTGGGTCCAGCCTCGCGCAACCGAGACCCGTTTGATGCGTTCCAGCAGCAGCGGGTCCAGGTCCCGCAGCGTTACGTCGGCCATGCTCACTTCCCCGTTCGCAAGGCACCGCCCCCTCGGCGCGTCGGGGCGATCATCCCGCACGCCGGGGGCGCCGGCAACTGTCAGGCCACGGCGCGCCGGCGCTGCTGCAGAATCAGCATCGCGCACAGGATCACCACCGGGATCGCCACCAGGGCAGTGCCGATGAAGAACAGCGCGTAGCCTTCCAGCAGCGTGCGGCCCTGTGCCAGGGTCTGTACCGACCAGCCGGAAAAGCCCTTCAGCGCTTTGCCAGGCATCGCGTAGAACGAGCTGAGCAGGGCGTACTGGGTGGCGGTATAGCCAATGCTGGTCAAGCTCGACATGTAGGCGATCAACGCGGTACCCGCGAAACCGCTGGCGAAATTGTCGATCGCCATTGCGACAGCAAAGTGAGTGGTGTCCGGCCCTGAATAGGCCAACCAGGCGAAGGCGAGGTTGGAGGCCGGGCCAAGCACGGCGCCCGCCAACAGCGCTGCCAGCACGCCCCAGCGTACGGACACCAGGCCCGCAGCGGCGATGCCGATGAAGGTGGCCACCAGGCCGACCGAACCACGCACGGCGCCCACGGTATCCTCGTCCAGACCAAGATCGACGTAGAACGGATTGGCCATCGGCCCCATGACGAAGTCGGCCATGCGGTAGACGCTGATCGCCACCAGGATCAGGATCGCGCCGCTGCGATGCTCGCGTACGAAGGCCACGAACGGGCCGACCACTGCATCGAACAGGCCGCGTGGTGTCCACAACGACGCGGACTGCGCCTGCACTGCCTGGATTTCGCGGGCCGGCTCGCGGGCCATGACCACCGCCACCACGCCCAGCGCCATCAGCACGGCCATCAATTCATAGGACACCTGCCAGCCGACGCGGGCGGCGATGATCAGGATCAGGGCGTCGGTGACCAGCAGAGCGGTGCGATAACCCAGCGCCGAGGACGAGGTCAGCAAGCCGAGCTGTTCACTGTTGTCGGCGCTCTCGATGCGCCAGGCGTCGATCACGATGTCCTGGGTGGCCGAGGCGAAGGCCACCACCACGGCCATCGCGCCGAAGACCACCACATGCTCCCAGGCGATTCCCATCAGCAGCAACTGGCCGCCCTTGGGTTGGATCAACGCCATGCCGACCAAGCCCACCGCGGCGACGATCTGCGACAGCAGCATCCAACCGCGGCGACGCCCCAGTCGCCCGAACAGCGGCACGTCGGCCTTGTCGACGATCGGCGCCCACAGGAACTTCATCGTGTAAGCCAGGCCCACCCACGACAGGAAGCCGATGGTGCTCAGTTCGATGCCTTCCTTGCGCATCCAGAAGCCAAGCGTGTTGCCTACCAGATAGATCGGCAGACCCGAACTGAAGCCCAGCAGGAGCATCGCCAGCACCTTGCGCTGGCGCAGGTTGGCCAGCACCTGCCTCCAGGAACGGCGCGGCTTGGCAGCCTCGGTCACAGGTCGTAGTCCACGATGAACGGCGCGTGGTCGGAGAAGCGCTGGTCGCGGTAGATCGAACAGCTGCGCAGGCGGTCACGCAGGCCCGGAGTGATGAACTGGTAGTCGATGCGCCAACCGACGTTGTTGGCGCGGGCGGCGCCGCGATTGCTCCACCAGGTGTAGTCCTCGCCGGCTGGATGAAGCAGGCGGTAGGCATCGGCCCAACCGCGACCGGTGGCCACATCGGTGGCCTGGCCGTGGTCGGCGCACAGGGCATTGAGCCAGTCGCGCTCCTCCGGCAGGCAGCCGGAGTTCTTCTGGTTGGACTTCCAGTTCTTGATATCCAGCGCCGAGCGGACGATGTTCCAGTCGCCACACAGCACGTAGTCACGGCCGCTGCGCGCCCATTCCTCCAGGATCGGCCGCAGCCACTCCATCACTTCGAACTTGAAACCCTGGCGCAGGTCGCCCGAGCTGCCGGATGGGATATAGAAGGAGACCACGCTGAGGTTGCCGAAGCGCGCCTCGATGTAGCGGCCTTCGTCGTCGAACGGGGCCCAGCCCAGCGAGGTGATGACCTGGTCCGGTTCGCGCTTGCTGTAGATCGCCACGCCGCTGTAGCCCTTCTTGGTGATGGCATCGCGGTAGAAGCAATGGTGGCCGTCCGGGCGGAACATCGGGTCGGTCAGCTGGTCTTCCTGGGCCTTGGTCTCCTGGATGCAGAGGACGTCGGCGTCCTGGCCACGGAACCAGTCGAGGAAGCCCTTGGTGGCGGCCGAGCGGATGCCATTGGCATTGAAACTGATGATGCGCATGCGGAAGAACCTACGGCGGGAAACCGGGCAAGCATACCGGTTGCCTGCCGGGCTGAGCAGCCCGCGGGGGCCGCCCCGGATACCGGTGTGAAGGCCGCGGACGAGCGCGGAAAGCCCAGCTGGATTAGGATTTGCGCTCCAAATGAATATGAATCGAGTTTTGATGAGCGACCACCGTCACCGTTTCCTGCAGTTGGCCCTGACCGCCGATGCCCTGCGCTTCGGCCAGTTCACCCTCAAGTCCGGCCGGCTGAGCCCCTATTTCTTCAACGCCGGCCGTTTCGACTCCGGCTCCCTGCTGTCGCAGCTGGGTGCGTGCTATTCCGACGCCATCGATGCCACCGGGATCAAGTACGACGTGGTGTTCGGCCCTGCCTACAAGGGCATTCCGCTGGCCACCGCAATGGCCTGCGAGCTGGCCCAGCGTGGCCGCGACCTGCCGCTGTCGTTCAACCGCAAGGAAGTGAAGGACCATGGTGAAGGCGGCCAGTTGATCGGCGCCGACATGACCGGCAAGCGCGTGCTGATCGTCGACGACGTGATCACCGCCGGCACCGCCATTCGCGAGGCGCTGGCGATCATCCGCGCTGCGGGCGGCATTCCGGCCGGCATCGTGGTGGCCCTGGATCGCCAGGAGATCGCCTCGGACACCGACCATCGCTCCGCCGCGCAGGCCGTTGCCGAAGAAGCCGGCATCCCGGTGATCGCCGTGGCGACACTGGCCGACCTGCTTGATTTCGCTTCCGGAAATCCGGAACTTGTAGGCTACCGGCAGCCGCTGGAGGCCTATCGCGCCCAGTACGGCGTCCGTTCCACGCGCTGACCACCAGGGGGAAGGTCGCATGTTCCGAATTCCTGCCATCGTTGCTGCCAGTCTGCTGCTGGTGATGCCGCACACGCTGCTGGCACAGTCCAGCGGCAAGGCCGCAGACAAGAAGCTGTACTGCTGGAACGAGGGCAAGGAGCGGATCTGCAGCGATGCGTTGCCGGCCGATGCGGTCAACAACGCCCGCGATGAGTTCAACGCCAACAGTGGCCTGCGCAACGCGCAGGTGCAGCGCGCGTTGAACGATGAGGAACGCGCTGCCGCCAGCACGGCGGCGGCGCAGGTCCAGCTGGACCAGATGGCCGAGCAGACCCGCCAGCGCACCGAACAGGCGATGCTGGCCACCTACGGGGATGAGAACGCGCTGCGGCGTGTGTTCGCCGAGCGCCAGGAGGTGCTCGACAACAACCTCAAGACCGCCCAGTACAACGTGGCCAGCCTGCGCGATTCGCTGGTGGCCCTGCTTGCCGCCGCCGGGGACCGCGAACTGGCCGGTGGCAAGGTGGCCGACAAGCAGGCCCAGGCGATCGGCCAGCGCCATACACAGCTGCAGTCGCAGCAACGGCTGCTGGCCAGCTTCGAACAGCAGCAGCAGGCATTGAAGGTCGAGATCGAGAGCAGCCTGCAGCGCTATCGGCAGCTGAAGGGAGTGGCGCCGGCGAGCCAAGCCCCGTGATTGCCGGTAGAGCCGAGCCCACGCTCGGCTCCGCTTGACCTCGGGAAAGAGCAGCCGAGCGTAGGCTCGGCTCTACAGCAGGCGGGGCTGGTTACGGGTTGGCCCACGGAATTTATGCACTTTTTACGCGTCGGCCCTGTCCGGCGCGTAGTGCGTTTATGGGGGTGGGGACGACGATGACGCCCTGAGGTGGAGGGGTTCCACCAGGTCTCAATTCCATGTCCCCCTGGCTGTCGTTGCTGTGTGGCGTGCTGGTGCTGGTTGCCGCCGCCTATCTTCTTTATGTCGTGCTACGGCCCGAGTCGTTCTGAGCGGAGCCTGCCATGACTGAAATTCTTGCCATTCTTGCCGCCAGCCTGCTGCTGGCCTGGCCCCTGGGCCTGTACCTTGCCGGGCTGATGCGCGGCACGCCGATGAAGGTCGACGTGCTGTTCCACTGGATCGAAAAGCCGCTGTACAAGGTGCTCGGCGTTGATCCTTCACGTTCGATGTCCTGGCGGGGCTACGTGCTGGCGTTCGTGCTCAGCAACGTGGTGATCGCGGTGCTGACCCAGGCCGTGTTCATGACCCAGGCGTGGTTGCCGTTGAACCCGGACCAGATCCCGAACATGCGCTGGGATACGGCGCTGCACACGATGATCTCGTTCCTGACCAATACCAACCAGCAGCACTACTCCGGCCAGGCACAGCTGTCCTACTTCTCGCAGATGACCGGCATCACCGGCCTGCAGGTGGTGACGCCGATGATGGGCCTGGCATTGGCCGTGGCCACGCTGCGTGCGCTGTTCTCACGTGCGCCGAAATCGGTCACCTCGCCCGCGGCGGGTGATGACCGCCAGGTGGCGGTCGGCAATTACTACGCGGACGTCGTGCGCCTGTGCGTGCGCTTCCTGTTGCCGCTGTGCCTGGTATGGACGCTGCTGCTGACCAGCCAAGGCGTGCCCTCCACGATGGCCGGTGGCCCGCAGGCCACGCCGATCGATGCCAGCGCCGGCATGGCGCAGCAGAAGCTGCCGCTGGGCCCGGTTGCGGCGATGGTCGCAGCCAAGCAGCTGGGCGCCAATGGTGGCGGCTGGTATGGCCCGAACAGCAGCTTCCCGCTGGAAAACCCGACCCCGGTGTCGAACATGCTGGAGGTGATCGGCATCCTGCTGGTGCCGATGGCGGTGATCTTCATGATCGGCGCCTTCACCGCGCGCCGTCGCTTTGGCGCACTGGTGTTCAGCTGCATGCTCGGCATGTCGTTGCTCTCTACCGGCGCGATGGTGTGGAGCGAGGGCCATAGCGCCAGCGCTGCAACGCCGCTGCTGATGGAAGGCAAGGAAGTGCGCTTCGGTGCCGATGGCACCGCGCTGTGGGCGGCGGTGACCACCCAGGTCTCCAACGGTTCGGTCAACGGCATGCACGACTCGCTGAGTCCGCTGTCTGGCGGCCTGGCGATGGTCAACATGCTGGTCAGCGCAATCTGGGGTGGCATCGGCTGCGGCCTGCAGCAGTTCATCGTGTACCTGCTGCTGGGTGTATTCCTGGCCGGGCTGATGACCGGCCGCACGCCCGAGCTGTTCGGCCGCAAGCTGGAAACGCCACAGGTGCGCCTGCTGGCCCTGCTGGTGCTGCTGCAGCCGATCACCCTGCTGCTGTTCACCGCGATCACGCTGGCCGTGCCCGGTCTGGCCGGCACCTCCAACCCCGGCTTCCACGGCATCAGCCAGGTGTTCTACGAGTATGTCTCGGCTTACGCCAACAATGGGTCGGGCTTCGAGGGCCTGGGGGACGCAACGCCCTGGTGGAACCTGAGCTGCTCTCTGGTACTGCTGCTGGGCCGCTTCCCGCTGCTGATCATCCCGCTGGTGGTGGCCGCGCAGCTGGCCGCCAAACGCCAGGCGCCGGAATCGGCCGGCAGCCTGCAGATCGAAACACCGACCTTCGCCCTGACCCTGGTTTCGGTGATCGTCATCCTGACCGTGCTGCAGTTCATGCCGGCGCTGGTACTCGGCCCGATCGCCGACCACCTGAGCCTGGGACTGCACTGAGGACACCCCCATGAGTAGTCACGCAACCGCAAACCGTTCCTCCTCCGTGGCATCCCGCCCGGCCCTGCTCGATGCCGCCGGCCTGCGCCGCGCGCTCATCGAGGCCGTACGCAAGCTGTCGCCGATGCACCTGGTGCGCAGCCCGGTGATGGCGGTGGTGATGGCCGGCACGATCGTCGCCGCGATCATTACCCTGACCGGCAATGCACCACTGGGCTTCGGCCTGGCGGTGACGGCGATCCTGCTGGTCACCGTACTGTTCGGCAATTTCGCCGAGGCCGTGGCCGAAGCACGTGGCCGTGGTCAGGCTGCCTCGCTGCGCCGCGCCCGCCAGGACCTGGTGGCGCGCCGTCTGGCGTCGGCGCAGGCCGGTGCCAGCGAAACCCAGGTGCCCGCCGCCGAACTGCGTCCCGGCGACCATGTGATCGTCAGTGCCGGCGAGCTGGTACCGGCCGACGGCGAGATCGTGCAGGGCCTGGCCACCATCAACGAAGCAGCGGTGACCGGCGAGTCGGCACCGGTGCTGCGCGAGGCGGGTACGGATCGCTCCGGCGTGATCGGCGGCACCAAGGTGCTGTCCGACCAGATCGTGGTGCGTATCACCGCCGAGCCCGGGCACAGCTTCCTGGACCGGATGATCGCGCTGGTGGAGGGCGCCAACCGGCAGAAGACGCCGAATGAGATCGCGCTGACCCTGTTGCTGGCGGCGATGACGCTGACCTTCCTGGTGGTGGTGGCGACGCTGCCGGCCATCGGTGCCTCGGTGGGCGTCAAGGTTGATCCGCTGCTGCTGATCGCGCTGTTGGTGTGCCTGATCCCAACCACCATCGGTGGCCTGCTGCCGGCCATCGGCATCGCCGGCATGAACCGTGCGCTGGCCGCCAACGTGCTGGCCAAGTCGGGCAAGGCGGTAGAAGTGGCCGGTGACGTCGACGTACTGCTGCTCGACAAGACCGGCACCATCACCTACGGCGACCGCCAGGCCAGTCACTTCCATGCGCTGGCCGGGATCGACGCCGACCAGCTGCGTGAAGCGGCACTGCTGTCATCGCTGGCCGACCCGACCCCGGAAGGCAAGTCGATCGTGCGCCTGGCCCGCGAGCAGGGCTGCACCACCGCGGAGCCGGACCAGGCCGACTACCTGGCCTTCAGCGCGCAGACCCGCATGTCCGGTGTCGACCTGATGCACGGCCGGCAGATCCGCAAGGGCGCTGCCGATGCGATCCGCGCCCATGTGCTGGCACTCGGTGGCACCGTACCTGCCGAACTGGCGGGGCGCGTGGACCAGGTCGCACGCAACGGTGCTACGCCGCTGGTGGTGGCCGAGGGTCGCCATGTACTGGGAGTGATCGAGCTGTCCGACGTGGTCAAGCACGGCATGCGCGAGAAGTTCGCGCAGTTGCGGGCGATGGGCATCCGCACGGTGATGATCACCGGCGACAACCCGTTGACCGCCGCCGCGATCGCTGCAGAAGCCGGTGTGGATGACTACATCGCCGAAGCACGCCCGGAAGACAAGCTGGCCCGCATCCGTGCCGAACAGGCCGGCGGTCGCCTGGTGGCGATGGTCGGCGACGGTACCAACGACGCACCTGCGCTGGCCCAGGCCGACATCGGCCTGGCGATGAACTCGGGTACGCAGGCGGCCAAGGAAGCCGGCAACATGGTCGACCTGGATTCGGACCCGGCCAAGCTGCTGGCGGTGGTGGAGGTGGGCAAGCAGCAGCTGATCACCCGCGGCGCGCTGACCACCTTCTCGCTGGCCAACGATGTGTCCAAGTACTTCGCGATCCTGCCGGCGTTGTTTGCCGCCACGGTGCCTGCGATGGCCGCGTTGAACGTAATGCAGCTGTCGAGCCCGCGCAACGCGGTACTGGCGGCGCTGATCTTCAATGCCCTGGTGATTCCCGCCTTGATTCCGCTGGCGCTGCGCGGCGTGCGCTTCCGCCCGGCCACCGCAACGGCGCTGCTGCGCCGGAACATGCTGGTGTACGGCCTGGGCGGCGTGCTGCTGCCGTTCGCGGCGATCAAATTGATCGACCTTCTTCTTGTCCTGGTATTCGGCGCATGAACCGTTCTGACTCCCCTTCCCTTTCCCGCGAGCTGAAAAGCGAGGCGCGCGTGGCCACGTTGCAGGATGGCGCCAGCTGGCGCCCCGCGATCGGCCTGGGCGTGGCCACCCTGCTGCTGGCCGGTGCGGTCTACGCCGGCATCGCCACCGGCTTCGCCGGCCTGTCCTTCCCGGCGCAGGCTGAAGGCAGCCTGCTGCTCGATGGCAGCGGCCAGGTGCGTGCTTCGGCATGGCTGTCGCAGCCGTTCACCGGCGATGGCTACTTCCAGGCGCGGCCGTCGGCGGCCAACTACGACCCGATGGCAGCGGCCGGCTCCAACCTGGCACGTAGCAACCCGGCGCTGGCCGAGCGGGTGGCGGCGAGTACCGCAACGGTGGCCGCACGCGAAGGCGTAACGCCTGCGCAGGTCCCTGCCGATCTGGTCACCCAGTCCGGCGGCGGCCTCGATCCGCAGTTGTCGCCGGCGGCAGCACAGCTGCAGGTGGCACGCGTGGCCCGTGCGCGTGGCCTGCCGGTCGAGCGCGTGCAGGCGCTGGTGAAGGCCAACACGCAAGGCCGGCAATGGGGCGTGTTCGGGCAGCCGCGGGTGAACGTGGTGACCCTGAACTTCGCACTGGACCACGCGGCCAAGGCACCGTGATGCCGGCCTGCACCGCCTGCGCGCACAATGGCGGCCATGACAGCAGCTGCGATGAATGACGCGCGTACCCGCCAGGCCAACGCCCTGGTGGAAGGACTGCAACGTGAAGCCGGTGGCAAGCTCACCGTGTTCCTGGGCGCTGCACCGGGCGTAGGCAAAACCTACGCCATGCTGACCCGCGCGCAGGAACAGCTGCGTCGCGGCGTCGACCTGGTGGTCGGGCTGGTGGAGACCCATGGCCGTGCCGATACCCAGGCGCTGCTGGAGGGCCTGCCGCAGTTGCCGCTGAAGGAGGTGGCCTACCACGGCCACGCCCTGCAGGAGATGGACCTGGATGCCGTGCTCGCGCGGCATCCGGCGCTGGTGCTGGTGGACGAGCTGGCCCATCGCAATGCGCCGGGCAGCCGCCACGAACGGCGCTGGCAGGATGTGATGGAGCTGCTGGACGCCGGCATCGATGTCTGGACCACGGTCAACATCCAGCATCTCGAAAGCCTCAACGATGTGGTGATGCGCATCACCGGCGTGCGCGTCAGCGAGACCGTGCCGGACGGTGTGCTCGACCGTCTGCACGACATCGTGCTGGTCGATCTGCCGCCGCGCGAGCTGATCGCGCGCCTGCAGCAGGGCAAGGTGTACGTGCCCGAGCAGGCCGCGCAGGCACTGCAGGCGTTTTTCTCGCCGGCCAACCTGACCGCGTTGCGCGAACTGGCGATGCAGGAAGCTGCCGACCGCGTCGACAGCAGCCTGCGCGAAGCCCGTGCGGCCCGTGGCGAGAGCAATCTGCCGCTGCGACGTGGCGTGCTGGTGGCCATCGATGGCGGTGGCCAGAGTGAATATCTGGTACGGGTGGCGCGACGCATTGCCGAACGCCGCGATGCACCGTGGACGGTGGTGACGGTGCAGGGACGCCGCCAGGACGAAGCGACCCGGCGCGAGATCGATGCGGCGTTCGCGCTGGCCCGCCGCCTGGGCGGCGAAGCCGAACTGCTGCACGGTTCGAGCATCGCCGATGCGTTGCTGGACCACGCCGCGCACAACGGCGTATCGACACTGGTATTGGGCCGCACCCGCGAACGACCGCTGGCGCGGATGTTCAACCGCACCCTGACCCAGCAGCTGATCCAGCGCGGCGCGCACTACGAGATCACCATCATCAGCACGCCGCAGGCGCGTGCGCGTTCCCGTCGTGAAGGCCTGCTGCCACCGATGCGGGGCTTCAGCCACGAGCCGTTGCAGGCGTTGATCGCCACCGGGCTGGCCTGCGCAGTCGCTTGGCTGGTGGAGCGCTGGGTGGGCATGGCCGATCTGTCGATGGTGTTCATCGTGGCCGTGGTGCTGGTGGCCGCGCGCACCCGCGCCAGCGTCGCGGTGATGGCCGCGATCCTGTGTTTCCTGGCTTACAACTTCCTGTTCATCGCCCCGCGCTTCACCTTCGCCATCGGCGCAAGGCAGGGCGTGATCACCGTGTTCCTGTTCCTGGCCGCTGCGCTGGTGGCCGGCCGCCTGGCGTCGCGTCTGCGCATGCAGGTGATTGCCCTGCGCGCGGCCAACCGCCATGCGCGCGCGCGCCAGCAGTTGGGGCGACAACTGGCCAGCGCGGCCGGCAACGGTGAAGTGGCGCAGGCCGGGCGGCAGGCGTTGGAGCAGGCCATGGACGTACCCGCCTGGCTGCGGATCGGCGCCGATACCGCCGCCGGTGGCCGCAGCCTGCCCGGTGACACCGATCTGGCGGCGGCCGACTGGGCCCTGCGCCATGGCCAGCCCAGTGGCCGCTTCACCGATACCCTGGCTGGCGCGCAATGGTGGTTCCTGCCACTGCTGGACGGCGAAGACCGTGCGATCGGCGTGGCCGGTCTGTATCTGCCCGGCGCGCAGGCGCGGCTGCTGCCCGAACAGCGCCAGCTGGCTGAAGCGATGGTCGATGACATCGCCCAGGCGGCGTTGCGCACGCGCCTGGTCGCCGAGCTGGAACAGGCGCACGTGAGCAACGAGACCGAACGGCTGCGCTCTGCCCTTCTGTCCTCGGTGTCGCACGATCTGCGTTCGCCACTGGCGGCGATGATCGGCTCGGCCGACAGCCTGGCCAGCTACGGCGCGGCAATGGATCTGGCCGACCGTCGCGCCTTGCTGGACACCATCCTGGTCGAAGGCGAGCGCCTGGACCGCTACATCCAGAATCTGCTGGACATGACGCGGCTCGGCCACGAGGGCCTGAAAATCAACCGCGACTGGATCGGCGTGGATGAGTTGATCGGCTCGGCTGCGCGCCGCCTGCAGCGCTACCAGCCGAAGGTACGGCTGGAGCTGGATATTCCGGCGACGCTGGCGCCGATCTGGGTGCATCCGGCGCTGGTCGAGCAGGCGGTATTCAACGTGATGGAGAACGCTGCCAAGTTCTCGCCAGCCGATGCCGCCGTGCAGGTGCTGGCGCGCGAACTGGACGGCCAGCTGCGCATCGACGTGATCGATGCCGGCCCCGGCATTCCCGACGATGAGCGCGCGCGCATCTTCGACATGTTCTACAGCGTCGAACGCGGCGACCGCGGCCGCCACGGCACCGGCCTGGGCCTGACCATCTGCCAGGGCATGATCGGCGCACACGGTGGCAGCGTGCAGGCGCTGCCTGGCCGCGACGGTCGCGGTACCCTGATCCGCATCACCCTGCCCCTGCTCAAGCCAGCCTCCCACGATGAGTCCGACCCCGACTGATGCCAGCGCGCCAGCCCCGCGCGTGCTGGTGATCGACGATGAAACCCAGATCCGCCGGTTCCTGGACATCAGCCTGCGCGCGCAGGGCTACCAAGTGCGTCAGGCCGCGACCGGCCAGGAAGGCCTGCAGATGGCGGCCAGCGAAGACATGGACCTGGTGATCCTGGACATCGGCCTGCCGGACATGGAAGGCCATGAGGTACTGGAGCAGCTACGGCAGTGGAGCCAGGTGCCGGTGATCATGCTGACCGTGCGCGCCGGCGAAACCGAGAAGGTGCGTGCACTGGACAACGGCGCCAACGACTACGTGAC
This sequence comes from Stenotrophomonas sp. NA06056, assembly GCF_013364355.1. NCBI lineage: Bacteria > Pseudomonadati > Pseudomonadota > Gammaproteobacteria > Lysobacterales > Lysobacteraceae > Stenotrophomonas > Stenotrophomonas sp. NA06056. The sequence continues at coordinate 3,973,943 of NZ_CP054931.1, forward strand.
CAAGCCATTCGGCACGCAGGAACTGATGGCGCGGGTACGAGCGCTGCTGCGTACACGCAGCGTGCCGACCGATGGCACGCCGCCGCTGTTCGACGATGGCCACCTGCATGTGGACCTGGTGCGCCGCGAAGTGGCGATCGATGGCCAGCTGGTGGCGCTGACCCGCAAGGAGTACGCGTTGCTGTCGCTGCTGCTGCGCAATGCCGGGCGGGTGGTCACCCAACCGCAGATCCTGCAGGAGATCTGGGGACCCACCCACCAGCACGACACACATTACCTGCGCATCCTGGTCGGCAAGCTGCGGCACAAGCTGGGCGACTCGGCGCTGGATTCGCGCTATCTGTTCACCGAACCGGGCGTGGGGTTGCGGTTCAAGGGGTGAATGCGTGCCGACCAACGGTCGGCACCCACCAGCCAAGTAGATCCACGCCATGCGTGGATGGACTTCATTGAAGAGCATCCACGCATGGCGTGGATCTACCGTGTCGACCAAGGTCGACACCTACCAAGAGCAAGAAATGCCATTCCGGCAGATCGCGGAGATCTGTCGAAGGCGGGGTGGGTCCGGTTGCGGGGGCGTGAGCCGCATGGATGCGGCGACCGAGCTTACATGGACGTACTTGCAGCGTCCCCCGCAACCGGACCCACCCCGCCTCCCCACAGGAAGCCCGCTTCTGCTGTTGCTCCGGCCGTTGCCGTTGCCTCTGCAGGTGCAGGGCGCAGCCCTGCCGGCAACCCCTCCTTGACCGCAGCGGCCCGGGACCCGGAGAATTACGAGATTAATTCTCATTTGCTGTTGCGCAGGATGCGGGCGGCAGCCTCGACGGCCCTCGATCCCGATGTTCAAGAACGTCCTGTTCCAACTGCACTGGCTGCTGGGCATCAGCGCGGGTGCCATCCTGGCCGTAATGGGCCTGAGCGGCGCGGTCCTGTCCTTCGAGGATGAGCTGCTGCGCGCAGCCAATCCCGGTTTCGCTGCGATTGCCGAACACCATGCCGACAACCAGCAACCGCTCGCCTTGAGTGAACTGGTGCCGTTGCTGCAGGCCGGCACCGAGCGGCCGCTGCAGCGCCTGCGGATGGACGCTAGCGGCCAGCGCCCGTCGGTGGCGCGCTTTGCCGGCGGCAAGGACCACTGGGTGTATTTCGACCCCTACAGCGGCGAGCGCTTCAGCGCGCTGCGCGGGCAGGCCTTCTTCGATTTCGTCGAGGACCTGCACCGCCATCTGGTTGCTGGCGAGCGCGGCTCGTGGATCACCGGCAGCTGCGCGATCGCCCTGCTGTTCTTCACCCTGTCCGGGCTGTACCTGCGCTGGCCGCGCCGCTGGTGGCACTGGCGCAGCTGGTTGGCGGTGGAGTGGGCGCGCAAGGGCCGCGGCTTCCTGTGGAGCCTGCATTCGGTGGTGGGTACCTGGGTGCTGCTGATCTACCTGATGAGCGCACTGACCGGGTTGTGGTGGTCGTTCGACTGGTACCGCAACGGGCTGACCCGATTGGTGGGTGTCGCGCCGCCCGCCAAGCACACGCTCGCCAAGGATCTTCCCCTGGATCTGCACAACGTCGAGGCCACGCTGTATGCGCTGCCCGGCGTGCGCCAGGGCTTCATCGACCTGCGTCTGCCGGAGAAGCCCGGGCAAGCACTCAACGTACGGGTGATGTCGGCCGATCCTGCGCAGCGTGGCGGCCACCATGACCGCGCACATGACCTGCTGCAGCTCGACCCGGCCAGCGGCGCGATCCTCGACGCACGTCCCTACGCGCGCCAAGGGGCAGGTGGCCAGCTCACCACCAGCATGTTCGCCCTGCACTCGGGCAGCTTCTTCGGCATGCCAGGGCGCATCGTGGTGATGCTCAGCAGCCTGGGCATGTGCCTGTTCTTCGTCACCGGCTGGCTGTTGTACCTGGACCGCCGCCGCAGCCAGCGCGCGGCACGCGCGCTGCGGCAGACCGTTCCGGCAGCAGCACTGCATTCCGGGGGCACACCGTGGTTGGTGGTGCATGCCAGCCAGAGCGGCCTGGCCGAACAGCTGGCCTGGCGGGCAGCGGCACAGCTGCAGGCGGCTGGCCACGGGGTGCAGGTACTGCCGCTTGCGCGCGTGACCGCCACGCAGCTGCAGGCCACCACACAAGCACTGTTCGTACTCAGCACCTTCGGTGATGGCGAACCACCGGACAACGCACGGCGCAGCGCACGCCAACTGCTGGCACAGCTGCCGGACCTTGCCGGGCTGCGCTACGGCATGCTCGCGCTGGGCGATCACCAGTACGCGCGGTTCTGTGGATTCGGCATGCAGGTGGATGACTGGCTGGTCCGCGCGGGCGCGCAGCCGTTGTTTCCGCGCATCGACGTCGATGCCGCATCGGTGGTGGCACTGCGCCAGTGGCAGCTGCAGCTGAGCGGGCTGACCGGCATCGATACCGATGACAGCGTGCTGCCAGCAGCCACGGTGATGCACGACTGGCGCCTGATCGACCGCACACTGCTCAACGCCGGCAGCGTCGGTGGCCAGATCTGGCAGATCCGCCTGGCAGCGCCGGCCGATGTCGATTGGCAGGCCGGTGACATCCTGCATATCGCACCACGCCACGACGCGCGGCACGTGCGCGCGGCACTTCGGGCGCATGGCCTGGATCCCCTGCAACCGGTGCTGCTCGACGGTGGTACGAAGACGCTGCTGGAACTGGCCAGCGAACGCGTGCTGCCCGAGCCGGATGGTGACGTACAGGTGCAGGATGCAGGCCTGTGGTTGTCGGGCCTGCCGCCACTGCCTGGGCGTGAGTACTCCATCGCCTCATGCGCTGCCGATGGCCACGTGGAGCTGGTGGTCCGGCGGGTTCACGACGCAGCCGGCCGCGCGGGCCTCGGCTCGGGTTGGCTGACCCTGCATGCACCCGTTGGCAGTGCCGTTGCTGCCCGCGTGCATCGCAACCCGGGTTTCCATCGGCAGCCGGGCGCACCGATGGTACTGATCGGCAACGGCACGGGCATCGCCGGCCTGCGCAGCCTGCTGCGTGAAGCCGCGCATCAGGGTGAGCACGGTCATTGGCTGTTGTTTGGCGAGCGCCAGCGCGCACACGACTTCCTGTTCGCCGACGAGATCACCCGGTGGCAGGCTGACGCGCACCTGCTGCGCTTGGACCAGGCGTACTCGCGTGATGTGGACGATGGCGGCTACGTGCAGCATCGACTGCGCGCTGCGGTGGATGAACTCCATGCGTGGCTGGCACGCGGTGCAGTGATCCATGTGTGTGGATCGCTGCACGGCATGGCCGAAGGCGTGGACCAGGTGCTGCGCGAGGCACTGGGCGATGAAGCAGTGGAAACGCTGCTGGAAAACGGACGTTACCGGCGCGACGTGTATTGAGTCCGTTCGCCGGGCATGGCCCGGCGAAGGCGATCAGGCCATCACGCCGCGGCCTGCGCCCGCCGCTCGGGCTGCAGGCGGAACGCTGCCACCGCTTCGGCCAGCGCCTGCACCTGGGCCTGCATCTGCGCGGTCGATGCACCAGCTTCTTCAACCAGGCTGGCATTGCGCTGCGTGCTGGCCTCCATCTGCACGACGGTCTGGTTCACCTGGGCGATCCCCGCATGCTGCTCATGCGAAGCACTGCGGATGCCGGCCAGCAGCCCGGCCAACTGCTGCACGCTGCTGACGATCTCATCCATCGTGGTGCCCGCCTGCTCGGCCTGCGTACTGCCCTGGCCAACCCGCGCTACCGAATCCTCAATCAGTCCCTTGATCTGCTTGGCCGCATCCGCGCTGCGCTGGGCCAACAACCGCACCTCGGCGGCGACCACCGCAAAGCTGCGGCCCTGCTCGCCTGCCCGCGCGGCTTCCACGGCCGCGTTGAGGGCCAGGATGTTGGTCTGGAAGGCGATGCCATCGATCAGCTGGATGATGTCGCCGATGCGCCGCGACGACGCGCTGATGCCCTGCATGGTCGCCACCACCTGGCCGACCGCGGTACCGCCGCGCTCGGCCACCCTGGCGGCATCACGCACCAGTCCGTCAGCGCGTCCCGCGGCGTCGGCATTGCGGCCGACGGTGTCGGTCAGCTCATGCATCGATGCCGCGGTTTCTTCCAGGTTGGCCGCTTGTTGCTCCGTGCGCTGGGAAAGATCGTGATGGCCGGCGACGATCTCGCCGACCCCCACATCCAGACGGAGCGTGGCCTGCTGGATACGGGTGACAATGTGGCCCAGCTGCGCGACGGTGGCGTTGGCATCGTCACGCATGCGCGCGAATACGCCCTGCAGGTCGCCTTCCATGCGCACGCTCAGGTCACCGCGTGCCAATGCAGCCAGCAGCGCCTGCAGATCGCCAAGGTTGCTCTCGAAGGTGGACAGCAGGCGATTGATGCTGGTCGACAGCGTGCGTACGAACCCTTGCTTGCCCTGCAGTGCGATGCGCCCCTGCAGCTCGCCATGCGCCGCCGCGTCGACCAGTGCCGCCACTTCGGTTTCAAGCAGCGTTTCCAGCGCGCGACTGCGCCATTCCACTGCCACGCCAAGGAAGTGGTCGTCCTCGACGATGGCATTGGCGATCAACTGGTAGCGGGTACCGGCGTGGCCGATCTCGCGCTCTTCGCGCTGCCGCACGCCGATCAGCCCCCCCAGCGCCGGATGCAGGCGAACCGCGTCGCTGCCGAGCAAGGCCTCTGCGGAAAGACCCAGCAGCTGCAGCAGCGCCGGGTTGGCGTAGGCCACCTGCCCTTCCGCATCAACCACCATCAAGCCAGTCTGCGCGCTGTCCAGCGCCTGCCGCACGCGCGTGTTACCGCGTGCCAGCGCGCGCTCGGTCTCGATCCGCGCACGCAGGCGCTGCTGCATGTCGACCAGACGCTGCGCGAGCTGGCCGATCTCATCGTTGGCGTTGTGCACGCGCAGCGTAGTGTCGAGCCGATCATCAGCAATATCACCGGCAAAGCGCAGGGTGTCCTGGATCGGCCGACGCACTGCACGCACCACCAGCACCAGGCTGGTGATCAGCACACCAGCCACCAGCAGCAGGGTGGCCACGAACAGCGCGCTGGCCGTCCTTGCGCCTGACTGCTGGCGCAGTTGTGCCTGTCCCAGTGCTGCAACCTGGGCCTGCTGGAACGCAGCCAATGCCGGGCCCACGGCCGCGGCGGTCTCAAGCAGCGATTGCGCCTCCACATCCAGGCCGACGCGCGCGGCGGTATAGCCCAGCAACGCCGCCTGGTACGCTTCCATCCCGTTGCGCACGCGCTCCTGCACCTCGGCGGGCAGGCCGGTCAGTGCCAGATCGAAGGGCAGCTTTTCTTCGCTGGCACGATCAGCATGGGTGGAATCGCCGTCGAGCAGCAGCAACGCTTCCTGGCGCCGCATCCGCTGCACATGCAGGGACAACGCAGGACGCTCCAGCGCATCCACCTGCGTCTGCAGTGCGTCGGCAGCCTGCTGCAGCTGCGCGGCCAGACCGGCGTCGCCGCGTCCCATCTCATCCACCCGCTCGAACAACGCGGCGATGCCCTGCGAGAATGCATCCACAGACTCGGCCATCGCCTGCAGCACCCTGCGTCGTCCCGCATCCATCGGCATGTCACGCAACGCCTGCAGGTCCTGCTTCAACATCTGCTGCGTGGCCAGCAACTGGCTGCGGTCTGCATCATCGAAACTGCGCGCATACTGGGTCTGCAGGCGCCGGGCCTCGGCCACGCGAGCGGCCAGCGAAGCCACGCGATCACTGCCGTGCTGGTAGCTGGCCTGATCGCGCGCCGCCTGCGTGCTCGCCTGGTTGGTCCAGGCATGGACGGCGGCGATGGCCAGCAGGCCCAGGCTGCAGACCAGCAGGGTCGCCTTGAGCTTGTCGGCGACGCTGAGCCGATGGGGCTGCAGCCAGCGCAGCAGGCCAGGGAAACGGGAACGCAACCCGGCAACGCGGCTACGCAGGGACCGAAGGTGGGGAACGACGGCCGACATGACAGACTCCAGGCGGAAGGACGCACCTGTATCGGCCGGCTTCAGCGCAACTTTAGCGCCGAAGTGAATCCTGCCGCGGACAGTGGCCGGTCGTCGCTGTTGTACCGGCCGCAGGCGACGGGGGGATGACACCGGGGAGGCACACTTGACCTCAACCCCAGTTGCGGTAGCACAGTAGAGCCCCCTGCCCGTGTTGACCGTCATGTCCATCGATGTCCCCCGCTATCTGCAGCGCCTGCAGCTGGATGCCCGACCACCACTCACCCTCGCCGGGCTGACCCTGCTGCAGCAGCACCACAACGCGCTGCTGCCGTTCGAGACGCTGACCAGCCTGCTGCGCGATGCGGTCGCCATCGACCTCGACAGCGTCCAGCACAAGCTGCTGCACGCGCAGCGCGGCGGCTACTGCTTCGAACTCAATGGCGCGTTCCTGGCGCTGCTGCACGCCCTGGGCTTCGACGCGCAGCCGCTGAGCGCACGGGTGCTGTTGTCGGCCACCGATGGCGAGTTGACCGCGCGTACCCATCTGCTGCTGCGGGTGCGCCTGCAGGACGAAGACTGGCTGGTCGATACCGGCTTCGGCAGCCTGACCCCGACCGTGCCATTGCGCCTGCATGAGACTGCCGTGCAGGACACACCGCATGAGCGCTACCGCGTGCAACGCCTGGATGATGGCGATTTCATGCTCGCCGCCGAAGCAGCGGACGACTGGCGGGCGCTGTACCGCTTCGATCTGCAGCCACCGGCGCCGATCGACAACGAGGTGGGCAACTGGTACGTGTGCACGCATCCGCAGTCGAGCTTCCCGGGCCAACTGCGTGCGTCACTGACCGGGCCGGATTGGCGACGCACCATCGGCAGCGGCAACTACACCGAATACCGCCCCGGGCAAGTGCCGGCCAAGCGCCCGCTGCGCGATGTACAGGACGTGCGCGAGGTGCTGCAGCAGGGCTTCGGCATGCGCCTTCCGGACGATCCGCGACTGGACCCGGCCATCGCCGACTGGCTGCAGCGATCGCAGGCCCCATCCGCGTAGAGCTTTCGGCCCTCGGTTGCTGCCATTGGCGCTACGCGTTGACGAGCGCCTGCAGGGCAATCCGGTTGCCCTCGCTGTCGCGGATCTCGGCAACCCGCCAGTCACCGGCCACGGCTGGGCCAAAGCACAGCACCGCGCCGGCCTGCAACGCGCGCCGCAGACTGTCATCCAGATCATCCACACCCAGGTAGATCCGCGCGCCCTGCTCCGAGGGCAGGTAGTCGGCGCCGTGCACCAGCGCCATGCTGGCCCCCACGTCCGCGTCGTTGAATGGCAGGTACGCCATCCGGCAGTCGTGCACGTTGATCGGCGCAGCGACGTCCACCTGCAGCCATTGCCGATAGAACGCGATGGCGCGGTCCAGGTCGGCAACGGGAACTTCAACGTGCAGGATGGGATTCATGGCGTCGGCTCTAGATGATTCGCAGGGTGATGGCCTTGAGTACCGCGCGGGTGCGATCACGCGTACCCAGCTTGTCCAGCAGGGTGGATACGTAGTTCTTCACCGTGCCCTCGGCCAGGAACAGGCTGCGTGCGATTTCCTTGTTGCTGTAGCCACCGGCCAGCAAGCGCAGGATCGCTACCTCGCGCTCGCCGAAGGTATCACTGGGCGGCGCTTCGTCATGGAATCGATAGCGTGCCCGTACCGGTTCGGTGCTGACCGGCAGCAACAGTGTCTGGCCGGCAGCGACCCGCTCGATGGCCTCGCGCAGGTCTTCCGGCGCTGCGTCCTTGAGCAGGAAGCCCTGCGCGCCGGCCTCACTGGCACGCAGCAGCAGGTCACTCTCGTCGAAGGTGGTCAGCAGCAGGCAGGGCGTGCTGTCGCCACGCGCACGCAGCTGGCGCAGGGCCTCGACACCATCCATGCCGGGCATGCGGATATCGCTGAGCACCACGTCCACTTCGTGCGTGGCGAGCGCCTGCAGCAGTGCCTGGCCGTCCTCGGCTTCCAGCACCACGTGCATCCCCAGCCCCTGCAGCAACGCACGCAGGCCGGCACGCACCAGTGCCTGGTCGTCGGCCAGTGCGATCCGGATCGTCGGGGTGCTCATGCCGGCAACCGTGCGATCAGGTGCATGCCGCCGTGCTCAGTACGGGCAAGCTGCAGCTCGCCCTGCATCACGGCCAGGCGCTCGCGCATGCCGACAATGCCATTGCCTTCGCTGATGCGCTCGGCACGTTGGCCGTCATCGCGGATATCAATGCGCAAGCGGGAATTCTCTTTGGTCATCGTCAACCACACGGTGCCGGCATCGGCGTGGCGTGCGGCATTGGTCAGCGCTTCCTGTACCAGGCGCAGCACGGTCTCGGCCAGCTGCGGGTCGGTCACCCGCAGGCCCTCGGCAATCTGCACCTGCAGGCGCGGGCGCGGGAATGGCGCAGCCAGCGCGTGCAGCGCGGTGTCGAGATCCAGGCCACGATCGTCGCGCATCGACTGCACGACCTGGCGGATATCGGTCAGCAGCTCACCGGACAGCTGTTCGGCCAACAACAGACCGTCGCGTCCGGCCAGCGCCGGATCGGCGGCCAGCGCGCGCAGGTTCAAGCGCATGGCGGTGAGCTTGTGTCCGGCCACGTCGTGCAGTTCACGCGCCAGCCGCAGGCGCTCGGCATCACGCGCACTGTCGGCCAACAGCGCGCGCGTGGCCAGCAGATCCGCATTGACGCGGGCCAGCGCATCGCGTGCCAGTGCGGTGCTGCGCGCGTAGTGCGCCGTGAGCGCAGCGAACACCTGGAAGCCGCCGTACAGCAGCACGATCATCAATGGCTGCGGGAAGGCAGCCTGCTTGAGTACCGCATAAAGTGCGACGTTGGCTGCCAGGGCAATGAGCAGCACTACCCGCGGCGGCCAATGCTCGGCCAGCTGGGCAACCAGCACAACCAGCAGGATCGGCGCAGTGCCCGTGCGCGGTTCCAGCGCCACCATGGCCACCGCCAGCACGGCCTGCATCACGCCGGCGATCAATCGCACGCCCTCACGGCTGGGCAGCTGCGAATGCACGGCGAACAGCAGCAGGAACAGGCCAAGCACCGCCCAGCGCAGGCCCGCCCCTGGGGTGTGTACGCCCAGGGTCAGGCCGACCACCAGGATGGTGACCAGGCCAGCCAGGCTGAGCGGGCTCAGCAGATGACGGAGGAAGGAGGGCATGTCTGCATGCTGCGGGCAGTGGCGGGCGCTCGGCAATGGGGACGGCGCAGAAAGTGACTTCTGGCACGTCGGATTGATGACCACTGGCCCTGATCGCCGAGCTTGCGGCCGCACAGACTGGCCACACACCGCCCACGGAGCCATCGCCATGATCCTCACCAGCACGATCCGCGCCACCCTGCTGTGCGCCACCCTCGCCGGCCTGTCGATGGCCACCAGCGCTGCCGCCGCCGAGCTGACCGTCAATGTGCATGACATCCGCGCCCAGACCGGCACCCTGCGTGTGGCACTGGTCAACACCGGCACGGCGTGGGACGGCAAGGCTGCGCCGGTGCAAGCGCAGCAGGCACGCCCCCAAGGTGAGAGCGCGCACTTCACCTTCAAGGACCTGCCGGCCGGCGACTACGCCGTGCTGCTGACCCACGATGAGAACGACAACGGCAAGCTCGATACGAACCTGGTGGGCATGCCGGTAGAGGGTTATGGGTTCAGCAACAACCCGCAGGTGATGCGCAAGCCGACCTTCGATGAAGCGCGTTTCAGCGTGCCGACCACCGGCACGGCCATCGACATCAGCCTGCGCTGATCCATCCACTCCGCCCGAGACCTGTCATGGACCGTCGCCGTTTCCTCCGCACCCTGATCAGCAGCACCGCCGGCCTGGCCCTGGGCGTGGCGGCCCTGCGCAGCGCGCCCGCATTCGCCAACGACCCGGCGCAGTTCGCCGAGGGCGTGCAGGCGCATCCGTGGCTGATGGGATGGCGCAGCGTGACCAGCGAAACACTGGGCCCGGCCACGGTGGACCTGCAGGGACGGCTGCCGACCGGACTGGCCGGCACCCTGTACCGCAACGGACCCGCTTGGAGCGAACGCAATGGCCTGCGCTACGACCACTGGTTCGACGGCGACGGCATGGTCCACGGCTGGCACTTCAACGGTGACGGCACCCTGACCCATCGCGCGCGCATGGTTGCCACGCCCAAGTTCAGCCGTGAGCAGAAGGCCGGCCGCTTCCTGTATCCGGCCGCCGGCACCAGCGTTCCCGACGCCCAGGCGGTGCGCAACAACGATGATGCCAATGTCGCCAATACGTCGGTCATCGGCATCAACGGCCGCCTGTTCGCGCTGTGCGAGTCAGGCTCGGCATTCGAAGTGCATCCGGATACGCTCGACACCCTCGGCCCGGTCACGTGGCGGCCGGATCTGGCTGCGCTGCCTTTCTCGGCGCATCCGTTGGTCGACCGCGATGGAAGCCTCTGGAACTTCGGCTCGATCAGCCTGCTGGGTGGCGCCGGCCTGTTGGTCTGGCACATCGGCAAGGATGGCCAGCTGCGCAGCGCCAACGTGATCCAGACGCCGGAGCGCGGCTATCTGCATGCGTTTGCGATGACCGATCAGCATCTGGTATTCGTACTGGCGCCGTTCGATTTCAACACGAGTGGTGGCAGCTTCTTCGAGCGCATGCAGTTCGCTCCGCAACGTGCCGCGCGCATCGCCGTGGTGGCCAAGGATGCACCGGACAAGGCGCAGTGGTTCGAAGCACCGTTCGCGGCGATCTATCACTTTGGCGATGCCTATCAGCGCGGCGACGGCATCGTGCTGCGCGCCGTGCGCCGCGACAACATGGATGAAGCGCGCTCACCGATGAAGGAGGCGATGGCCGGCGACGGAGCGCACGCCAGCAACGGACGTACCTCGCTGGTCGAACTGCATCTGGACATGCGCCGTGGCAAGGCGCACTGGCAGGACACCGGCATCAGCACGATCGAGTTTCCGCTGTTCGATCCCCGTACGGCGGGCAACCGCGGTGCGCGCCTGTATGCACCGACGGTCGATGGTCCAGCAACGGCGCCGTACTTCAATGCGGTCGCCGCCTTCGATGTCGACCGTAGCCGCCGTCAGGTCTGGCGCTATGGCACCGACATCCTGGCCGAGGAACACGTGTTCGTGCCGCGACCAGGCAGCCGCAATGCCGACGATGGCTGGCTGGTCGGCACGCTGCTGGACCCGGTGAACGCGCGCAGCGGCATCGCCGTTCTCGATGCACGGCATGTACAGGACGGCCCTCTCGTGCAGGCATGGCTGCCCTACGCGGTACCGCTGGGCTTCCACGGAACGTTCGTGGCACGCAGCTGAGCCGACGCCGTAGGCACAGGACCGATGGCATGCTGGACCGCCTCCCCGTACCGGAATCCACCATGTCCCTGGCCGATCACCGCCATGCCTTGGCCCCAAGGGGCTTCCTGCGCGTTGCCATCAACCTCGGCAACCCGGTGCTGGCCCAGGGTGACGCCGATGCACCACGCGGGCCTTCCGTGGAGCTGGCCTCCGCGCTGGCACAGCGGCTCGGCGTGCAGGCCCGCTTCCGTTGCCACGAGGCGGCCGCATCGGTGGTGGCAGCGGTGAGCGACGATGCGTGGGACCTGGCCTTCCTGGCGGTGGACCCGGCACGTGCCGACCGCATTGCCTTCAGCGCGCCGTATGTGGAGATCGAAGGCACCTACCTGGTGCGCGATGACAGTCCCGCACAGCAGGTGGCGGATCTTGACCGCAACGGGTTGCGCATCGCGGTGGGCCGCGGCGCCGCCTACGATCTGTTCCTCAGCCGTGAACTGCGACAGGCAACGATTGAACGTGCCGATACCTCAGCCGCCGCCATTGCTCTTTTCGACCAGCAGCGGCTGGATGCAGCGGCTGGTGTACGCCAACCCCTGCTGGCCTGGGCACAGGCACATCCCGGCCATCGTGTGCTGGCAGATCGCTTCACGGTCATCCAGCAGGCGGTCGCAGCGCCCGTTGCACGGCCCACCGCGGCGTTGCAGGCACTGTTCGCGGAAGTGGAAGCCATCAAGGCCGGGCCGCTGCTGGGCGAGGCCTTCGCGCGTGCCGGGCAGGCGGTCACGCTGCTGCGGTGACGCGCACGCCAGGGGTACGACTACGCTATCCCGCGTCAGTGGCCTGCATGTGCCGCACGTGCTCGGCAGCCTGCGCGTGCAGCCAGTCGCGGAAGGCGAGGAAACCACGGTGCCGTACCGAACGTTGCGGGTACACCAGCCAATGAGGCCATGCGGTTTTCAGGCGCCGGTCCGACAACGCAACCAACTGGCCGGAGTCCAGCAGCAGCCGCGCCCGCGTGACCCGCCCCAACGCAACACCTACGCCGTCCAGTGCAGCGCGATGATGGGCTTCGGAATCATCCAGCACCGCGACGAACCGCGTGGGCGGATGCTGCCCGATCATTGCGAACCAGGCGCCCCACGCGCCGTCAGGGTCTCCCAGCAGCGGCCACTGTGCCAGCGGTACGTGGCCGATGCCGCCCATGCGCTCGATCAGTGCCGGGCTGGCCATGGGCAGCAGCCATTCGTCGAACAGGGGCTCCACCACCAGCCCCGGCCATTGCCCGGCGCCCAGCCGCAGCGCTGCATCGAACTGCAGTTGCCGGTCGAAGTCGATCAGTCGTTCGCTCGACTGCAGATTGATTTCGATCTGTGGGTGCGCGGCCACGAAGTTTCCCAGGCGTGGCACCAGCCATGCACTGGCCATCGACGGCACGGCGCTGAGGGTGAGCACATGCTCCGGTCGCGCGGCATAGGGCTGGAAGGCGTCGTTGATCGCATCCAGATGGGGCCCGACCTGATCCAGCAGGCGCTGCCCTTCCAGGGTCAAGGCCACACCGCGTGCCTGCCGGATCAACAGCGGCTGGCCCAGGCGCTCCTCAAGCTGGCGCATCTGATGGCTGAGCGCACTGACCGTCAGGTTCATCGATGCGGCGGCGCGGGACAGGTTGCCCAGGCGAGCGGCAGCGACGAAGCCCTGCAGGGCATGCAGCGGTGGACGGGACATAAGGCTTGAATTCCTCTCAAGTCGACCTTGCAGAAATGTCGCTTTTTGCGCCCCCATGCTGCCCGTATCGTGCAATCCACTCAAGTGGAGGCACGATCATGAACATCTTCAGCGGTCTGTTGTTCCTGCAGGGTCACGTGACCAACGTTGCCCTCGCCCAGCGCCTGGCCAATCCCGTCCCCGCAGCGCCCGATGCACACCGGGCACCGCAGCCGGCCCACACCCCGGCCCCGGGCAGAATCACCCGCCGCGCTGCAGGTGCTCCGGCAACCACGGCTCCGGGTCGATAGCGAGCGCGCGATACGCATCGACGGCTTCGCGCAGTGCGGCCGCGCCGACGGGCGTGCGCAGGCTTTCCTCTTCCGGCACCTGCACGGCCGCCCAGTCATGCAACCGGTCCAGACGCTGGGTCATCGCCGCCCGCAGCCAGGGCCGCAACGGGTAGGTGCGATAGCCGTGCTGCGCCAGCGCATGCACGGCCTCGGCCAGAGCGGCGTTGGCCCCGCGCACCCATTCGGTGCGCCCTCCGGCCTTGTCCTGCACCGTCATCGGTGCCGGCGCGCGATGCAGCTTGAAGGGCCGACGCAACTGCAGTTCAAGGTCACGCGCATCCCGCTCGGATTCCGCCTCGACCAACGCACCCGCTTCCAGATCGAAGAACTCGAACCAGCGTCGATGCAGCGCGCTGATCCGTCCCAGCGGATCGCGCGAGAATCCAATCTTCGCGTAGTCCTCCCAGGCACAGGGAAAGACGTAGGCGAACACGCGGCCATCGATGCGGATGTCGGAATCCATGGCTGCAGGATGATGAGGCCCGCATGTGTGGAACGTGCAGGCGCAGTACCGGCACCTGTGTGGGGCCGGTCAACGTCGCTGCAGTGCTTCCTGTATCGCAGCGGCCACATCGGTGTTGTCGATGTAGCTGCCGTCGTTCAAGCGCACATGCCGGCGGTAGCCTTCATCGATGCCGCGCACGCGTTTGCCCAGCAGCTCGGCGCCATTACCCTTGGCCCACAGCGGCACCAGGCCGTTTGAATGGTTGCCGGTGGGGCGGAAGCTGATGCCCGGCATGCGGCCACGGCCATGGTTGCGCACCGGCTGGAAGGCCACCTGCTGCGCATCCGGGCCCATCGGCATGCTGTTGTCGTGGTCGGTGGTGACAATCAGCAGGTTGCGCTCCCAGCCACCGTTCTCCTCGATCCACGCCATGACCGCCGACACGGCGTCGTTGAACTCGACGGTCTCTTCGATCAATCGGCCAAACTGCGGCTGTCCGGTGCAGGCGCCATAGTGCCATTCACTGCCGCAGGCGCTGGTGTGCGCTGCCCAGTCGGTGGCGCCCCCTTCAATCATCAGGAACAGGCCGTTGCTGGAGCGATGCTGCAGGAACTGCAGTGCGCCACGGGTCATCGTCGCCAGATCCGGTACGCTGTCGACCTTCTTCACGCCCGACGGTGTGCGCGCGTCTTCGCCCAGCACCTGCACCTGACGCGCCTGCTGCAAGGTGTTGGCCACGCGCGGTACGCCGATCAGCGGGCGGTCGTAGGGCATCAGGCCCTGCGCCAGGGCAACAAACTCGGCCTTGCTGCGGATCAATCGCCACGGGCCGGATGGATTTCCGGCGATGGCCGTGCCTGCCTCAAGCTGCTGCCAATCCTGCTGCGACACCCACTCCCAGGGGTTCCCACAGCCCTCGGCCGCCAGGCTCTGCGGTTCGTCGACGCAGGCGTGTCCATTGACGCTGTAGCCAGGGCCGCCAGTACCCATCACCAGGTCCATATGGCCCTGTGCCAGCATCTGATGGGCAATCTGGTGATAGCTGTTGCGTGATTCGGCCTGCGCGGCGAAGGCAGCTGGCGTGGCATGCGCGAACGGCACCGAGGTCACCACACCGGTGGCCATGCCCAGGCGTTTGGCACGCAGCGTGTTGAACTCCACCGGTACTCCGTCGTTGTCGACGTTGATGGCGTTGTTGTAGGTCTTCACTCCCGAGGACAGCGCTGTACCGGCCGCCGCGCTGTCGGTCGCTACCGCAGCCAGGTACTGGTACCCCGCGAATGGCAGATCCGCCGCAGGCACCGGCGTGGCATCCCACGCCTTCCGTGCGTCGTAGCCGAGGGTCTGCGCTGCGTCGTGCGTCGGCTGGCTGCTGGCGTTGAGCGGGAACGTTGTCACCGCCAGCCGCTGCGGGAAGTCGGCATAGGGGGCACCTTCGCGGCTGCCGTACTGCCAGTAGGCGGCAGCATCCCAGGTACCCCAGCCGGCGCCATCGTTGATCATCACGATGACGTTGTGCGGCCGACCCAGCGCCAGTTCGTGCCGATCAGTGCGAAGGTCGTGATGGCAACCGGTGATGGCAACCAGCGCTGTCAGGATGGCCAGCCGCAACCAGCGGCCCAGATTCGTTTTTTTCATCAGCAGTCCCGGCACAAAGCGGTGTGATCCAACCAGATGGGTGACGTTATATCATTGCAATATTTCAGAAGCAGTCATCCAGCGCAGGCCGGCGCCGGTACGCTATCGCCGCATGCCCTCCATGACCGCTTCCCGCTCCCCTGTGTCATCGATCACCATCGATGCCACCTCCCTCCAGATCCTTCAGCAGCAGCACGCGGAGCTGCGACGACCACCGGCCTCGCTGACCAAGCTGATGACTGCCTACACCGCATACGACCTGCTCGCGCAGGCGGGTGGTTCGTGGTCGGACACGATCGCCATCGATGCGCGCGACGTACACGAGGTGGCCGATGATGAAACGCGGATGGGCCTGGTGCCCGGCGAACGCATCGCCCTCGGCAAGCTGCTGGAGGGGCTGATGGTGGTCTCCGGCAATGATGCGGCGCTCGCCCTGGCCCGTCATCTGGCTGGATCGCAAGCGGCGTTCGCGCAGCACATGAACAGCCACGCGCAAGCGCTCGACCTGCACGATACGCACTTCATCTCCGTGTCCGGCATCACCACCCCGGGCCATCTGTCGACCGCCCGCGACATGGCGATGCTGGCCGCGCACCTGCTCGTCCGCTACCCGGATCTGCTGGCGATCACCGCACAGCGCAGCTTCGCGCACCGCACCCTGCACAAGGCCAACCAGAACGCCCTGCTGGGCGAAGAGGGCGTCGATGGTTTGAAGACCGGTTACACCCAGGCTGCAGGCTTCTGCCTGGCAGCCACCGCCCGTCGCAGTTGCGCGGGGCATGCACGGCCTCTGCGCCTGATCAACGTGGTGCTGGGTGCTGATTCCCGCGCGTCGCGCGACGACCAGGTCCGCGCGCAGCTTGATGCGGGCTTTGCCATTGCCGCGGTGGCCGAGGCCCAGCGTGTGTGACGGGCAGACCGGGCAGACACCAGATGCAATGCGCTCTATAGTCCAGCGCCCGAAGGAATACCCAGCGATGGATCGACGTTTCTTGTGCTGGCTGCTTGCGCTGTTCTGCACGTTCGCCGCGGCACTCACCCATGCCGGCGAACTCACTCCCTCCGAAGCCGACGCGCTGCAGCAGGACGTGCGATCGCTGCTGTCCACCTTCGCCCGCGGCGATACCGATGCCATGATCGCGCGCACCCATCCCAGCGTGAAGCGGTTTGCCGGCGGCGACGCAGCGTATGCGAAGGCCACGCGCGATACGATGAAAGCACTCGACGAGATGGGCGTGAAGGTCATCAGCGATGATGTCGGCGCACCGACCCGCAGCTACGCTGCCGGCGATGAAGAAGTCTGCTTCGTGCCGCGGACCACGGTGCTCACCATCGACGCGCAGACGGTGAAAAGCCTCACTTTCATGATCGCCATCCGGCCGGTGGGCGGTACGCAGTGGCGCTACATCGATGGCGCCGCGATGCAGGCGATGCCGGAGCTGCTGCGACAGCTGTTGCCGGATCTGCAGCCTGACGTGCCGCTGCCCCGGGTCAGCGTCGAGCCTCTGTAGGCTGCTGCACCCACACGTTTCAGATGCTGCGCTTGACGATGGCGACGATCACGCGCTCCAGCTCGGCCTCGGCGGCCGGATGCTCCACCGCACCGGCCGCCACCGCTTCAGACAGGGTTTCGGCGGCTCCGAGGATGGCCCACAGGCCGGTGGCCGGTACGACCTCTCCCGCGGCGAACGGGCCCAGCCACTGCGCGCACTTGTCGATGAAATCCTGCTGGTAGCAACGGCGCACCGCACGCAGCTCCGGCGATCCCGCCAGCGCGGCGAGGATGTCCTGGATCTCGCTGCCCTGTGACAGCACGCAATCGATGTAACCCGACGCAATGGCGTGCGCACGCTCCTTCAGGCGCGGCTTCGCGCTGCCGATGCGCTCATCGAAGACCTCGGTCTGCTTCTGGTCATAGTCGGCATACAGTGCGGCCAACAAACCGTTGCGGGTTTCGAAGTGGTCGTAGGCCAGCGGCTTGGCGACGCCCGCCGCCTCGGCCAGACGGCCCAGCGTCAGCGCATCGGTGCCTTCTTCGCCGACCAGCGCCCACGCCACATCCAGCAACTGGCGGGCACGCTGTTCGCGGGTCAGGCGGCGACGGGGCTCAGGCACGGCAGGGCTGGAAGACAAGGGCGAAGGTCAGGGCGCGGGGGATCCGATCTTACGTCCGATGTCCGCCGCCGTCTGCAGATGCGTTGCGGCCATGCCGCTGTCGGCATCCAGCAGCAGCGTGGATGACAGCACCGGCGCGCCACAGTAATCGAAGATGCCCTGGTCAATCTGGGTCTTCATCGCCGCGCCATAGCCACGCCGGTCGATCATCTGCTGGCCGGCGCCGCCGAGCCCTACCAGATGTACCTGCAACCGCTGCAGCTTCTTTTCCACCTTGCCATCGGCGCCTTCGTCATAGGCCCAGCCCTGGCTGAAGACGCGATCGATCCAGCCCTTCAGCAACGCCGGGAACGACCACCAGTAGAGCGGGTAGACCAGCACCAGCGTGTCGGCCGCATCCAGCCGCGCGTGCTCGACGGCCACCTCGGCCGGCACCGTCGTGGTTCTGCGGAAGAACGCGTGGTCCTGCGCGTTGAAGCGAGGATCGAAACCCTCAGCCATCAGATCCACGGTGGTGACCGTGTTGCCTGCATCGGCGTTGATGATGGCCTCGCCGATCCGCGCCGCTACGGCGTGGGTGAGCGAGGCGGGTTCGGGGTGGGCGATGACGATCTGGGTATGCATGATGGGGTTCTGGAAGTTCACTAGTTACCAATGGTAACCAAGAGTAAAGCCGGCACCAGCACCATCCGTGGAATGCTGTCGCGCATCGCGGCCACGCGTGTGCACACCACAGCCACGCCGGGCTGCCATCGCCTTGATGCCTGTAAGCGGATGCTTGCCAGACCACCGCAACGTTCGCACGACAACACACCATGCAAAGCAGCAATGAACGACCCGCAGCGCTACCGCGCCTGCTCCTTGTGGAAGACCAGCTCGACCTGGCCGATCTGATGGAGCAGGCCCTGACTGACGAAGGCAATGAAATCGCCCATGCCGGCAGCGTCTTCGAGGCATTGGGCATGCTCGACAGTGGCCGCTTCGACGGCGCCGTGCTGGACGTCGAACTTCGTGATGGGGTGGTGTTTCCCGTCGCCGATCGCCTGCTCGAGCTCGGCATCCCCTACCTTTTCGCGTCGGCGGTATACGACCAGCTGGTGCCGGTCAGGCACCGACGCGCGCCGTTCCTGGCCAAGCCGTTCCATGTTCAGGGACTGCAGCGCGCCGTGCGCGAAGCGCTCGGCAGGACGTCCCCTGCGGCGGCTGCACCTCACTGACCCGCATGCACTTACGGCTTGAACAACCCGTTGAGCTCGGCACCTGACGGGGTGTCCGGCAGCGCGTCGAATGATCCGCTGGCAAGCATCTGTTCGGATGCCCTGAGGAAGCCCGCCCACGCACTGCGGGCCAGCGCACCGCCGACACTGACCCGGCGCACGCCCAGACTGGCCGCCTGCTGCAGCGTCATCTGACCGGGCGAACCGATCAGCAGATTGACCGGCCTGCCAGCCGCTGCATCCACCACAGCACGAATCTGTTCGGCGCTGCGTATGCCCGGTGCGTACAGGCAGTCGGCACCGGCCTGCGCATAGGCGCGAATGCGGGCCACCGTATCGTCCAGGTCGGGGCGCCCGACGAAGAAGTTCTCCGCGCGCCCCACCAGCATCACGTCGCGCCCGCTTTCGTCGATGGCACGGCGCGCGGCCTGGAGCCGGGTCACGCTGTCTTCGATGCTACGCAGCGGATGCTCCGCGTCGCCGCTGGAATCCTCGATCGACAGGCCGGCTACACCGGTGGCGATCGCCATCGACACACTCTCGTACACCGCCTCCGGGCTGTTGCCGAAACCATCTTCGAAGTCGGCGTTCACCGGCAGATCCGTCGCCGCCACCATCGTCCGCAGATGGGCGAGGATCTCACTGCGCCCCATCGCCCCGTCAGCCTGCCCGTGGGCCCAGGCATGGCCGGAACTGGTGGTGGCCAGCGCCTGGGCACCCAGCCGTGCCAGCGCCACGGCACTGCCCACATCCCATGGATTGGGCAGCAGGAAGCAACCGGACGCATGAAGTGCCCTGAAGGCAGCACGGCGGTTCTGGATTGCGTCTGCACTCATCACGGACTCCTGATTGATACACCTTCCCCCGACGTCGCCAGCGCAACGGTCACTTGGCAGCGGGCTTCACAGCGGTGCCGCCCGATGCCGGCGCCGCTGTCGTCTGCAGTTTCAGCCCCTGCAACACCGCCTTGTCCAGCTTCGCCGCCACGCCGACACTGCGCCCGGCAAGGTTGGCCACCTGGTACTGCACCGCCACGCCCAGCACCTAGGTCGCTTCAGACAACGTCAAGCCATACGCCTGGCGCAGCCACTGCAGCATGCCCGAGGTAGCAAGGCGCAGCGCATCGTCGCTGGAACCGCCCTGGCCCAGGGTCATGATCTGCGTTGCCGATTCCACCCGCGGCGTCGTGATCGCATGCTGCTTCAGCAACTCCACCTTCACCTCCACATCCAGCGACGTCTCCAATGCCCACTGCGTGGTTTCGCCATCTCCCTGCAAGGCGTGGCCATCGCCGAGGTACATCAGGCCGCCAGGCTGCTGCACAGGCAGGTAGACCGTATTGCCTTCAACCACGGCGTTGAAATCCATGTTGCCGCCGAAGTCGGCGGTATCGCCGGTGGAAAACGGCGGGTAACCGAATCCCGGTGCCAGCGCCAGGCCGCCGAGCATCGGCTTCACCGGCACTTCGAAATGCCGCAGCCCGCCACTCGCTCCCTGTGGACGGGCGACGCCCTTGCTGCGGTCCAGTAGCCAGCGCACAGGCTTGCCCAGCCCGCTGGCTTCGGCAGCCACGCGCGGCGTCTTCAATCGACCCACCAGGCCATCCAGGCTGTCGGCATGGTCGCGGTTGAGCTTCAGCGAGGTCAGCGTGATCGCCAGCGTATCGCCCGGTTCGGCGCCGACCACGAAGAAGGGTCCCACCTGCGGATTGCCGAACAGCGCACGGGTGACGCCGTTCTCGTCCACCCCGCCAGAGTCCAGCGTGCGGGTCTGCACCGAGTCCCCCGGCCAGATCACCAGCACCGGCGCGCGGTCGGCGCTGAACGTATTGGAATAGTCGGTCGGCGTGAACACATGGCGCTGCGGTGCGGTCGAGGTCCGCGCCGGTACCTTCCAGGCGCTGAAGGCGTGAACGGCACGCGCATCGCGGTTGTTGGTGTCCGGCTGATTGCTCTGTCCCTGCATCCGCGCACCATCAATGCGTCCGTCGAACTGGTAGCGCTGGCCCTGGCTGTCGGTAGCGGTGAACACCATCTGCCCGGCGCCCAGGGTGCCAGTGACCGGGTCGGCGTCCAGCCGACCGGCGATACGCCCGCCCTGTACGTCCAGATGCAGGGTCTGGTAGTTCCTGTTGCCCCACAGGTCGGTGGCAACGATCCACTGTTCGGCAGCCAGCGCATTCAACGGCAGTATTGCCAGCAGCAGTGCAGGCAATCGCAAGGAGGTAGGCAAGGCGGACATCCATGAACGCCGACATGGCGGGTAGGCGCAGTGTAGGAATGCCGTGGCAACCTCCGCAGTGTCGAACGTAACGCTGCCCGGCGCCATCGTCCCGGCGGGGGATGGTCGACGCGCGCAATTTCCACTATCTATAGGAAGCCTTCCCGCGCCCGCCCGGCATGCAACCACACGGATGACGGCATTTTTCAAACGGACGCTTTAAACACCACTAATTTCGCCGAACTGGACAGCATCCTCAGCTTCCGCCAGACTGCCGCCCTTTCCCGTCAATCGGATCCCATGGCGAAGCTGCTGGTCCTGCATGGCCCCAACCTCAACCTGCTCGGCACACGCGAGCCGGAGGTCTACGGCCACACCACGCTGGCGGACATCGACCAGGCCCTGGCGGCCCAGGCCGCTGCCGCAGGTCATGCGCTGGAGAGCCTGCAGTCCAACGCCGAGCACGTGCTGGTGGATCGTGTACAGGCCGCACGCAACGACGGAACCGCCTTCATCCTGATCAACCCGGCCGCCTTCACGCATACCTCGGTTGCCCTGCGCGATGCGCTGGCGGCGGTGGCCGTGCCGTTCATCGAGATCCACCTGTCCAACCCGCATGCCCGCGAGCCCTTCCGCCAGCACAGCTATTTCAGTGACAAGGCAGTTGGCGTGGTATGTGGCTTCGGTGCCGACAGCTACCGCTATGCGATGGACGCGGCGTTGGCACGCGTGCAGGCTGCCGCCGCATCATGAACCTGTCGCGCGTCCTCGCCAGCGTTGTGCTGTGGGCAGCCCTGTGCGGCGTTGCCACGGCGTCCGACCGTGAGGCCGAAGGCATCGACTGCGCGCATCCGATCACCACGATGGAGAGCGACCTGTGCGCCTCGGACGTGGCAGCGGCCGCCGACGTCGAACTCAACGCCGTCTACGCACAGGCGCGCCGGCAGCTGCGCACGCCGGCCAACGGCGGCGGTTGCAGCTACTGCGGCGACGCCGAACAGCAGCTGATCCTGGCCCAGCGCGCGTGGATGCAGCTGCGCGACCACGACTGCCAGGCGGTGTATGCCCTCAACTCCGACGGCACCGCGCGCAATGGCGCGCAGATGCGCTGCCTGATCACCCTCGCGCGCGACCGCACCCGGCAGCTGCGCGACTTCTACGAACTGCTTTGACCCGAGCGCAACGCGCTTCCCACCACACTGACATCAAGAGCAAAGAGGCCACCATGGATCTCCGCAAAATCAAGAAGCTGATCGACCTGCTGGAAGAGTCGAACCTGGCTGAAATCGAAATCAAGGAAGGCGAAGAGTCGGTGCGCCTGTCGCGTGCGCCGGTCGGCACCTTCGCGCAGATGGCTGCGCCGGTCGCGCCGGTGTATGCCGCCCCTGCCGCTGCTGCACCGGCCATGCCGATGCAGTCGCCCACCGAAGCCTCCACCGGCGGCACCGCCAAGCCGGGCAACGCACTGCCGGAAGGCCACGTGCTGCGCTCGCCGATGGTCGGCACCTTCTACGCCTCGTCGGCACCGGACAAGCCGGCATTCGTCAGCGTCGGCCAGCAGGTCAAGGCCGGCGAGACCCTGGCGATCATCGAAGCGATGAAGATGTTCAACCCGATCGAAGCCGATGCATCGGGCACCATCGTCGCCATCCTCGGCGAGAACGGCCAGCCGGTGGAGTTCGACCAGCCGCTGTTCGTGATCGGCTAAGGGGCGGCTGCCATGCTCGACAAAGTCGTCATTGCCAACCGAGGGGAAATCGCGCTGCGCATCCTGCGCGCGTGCAACACCCTGGGCATCCGCACGGTGGCCGTGCACTCCACGGTCGACCGCAACCTCAAGCACGTGGCCATGGCCGATGAATCGGTCTGCATCGGTCCGGCGCCGTCGGCGGAAAGCTACCTCAACATCCCGGCGTTGATCGCCGCGGCCGAGGTCACCGACGCCCAGGCCATCCACCCGGGGTATGGCTTCCTGTCCGAGAACGCCAACTTCGCCGAGCGCGTGGAAGAGTCCGGTTTCATCTTCATCGGCCCGAAGGCAGACACCATCCGCCTGATGGGCGACAAGGTCGAAGCGATCCGCGCCATGAAGTCGGCCGGCGTGCCGTGCGTGCCCGGCTCGGGCGGCCCGCTCGGCGATGACATCGTCGCCAACACCAAGATCGCCCGTGAGATCGGCTACCCGGTCATCATCAAGGCAGCAGGCGGCGGCGGTGGCCGCGGCATGCGCGTGGTGCACGCCGAAGCCTCGCTGAAGACCTCGATCGAAACCACCAAGAGCGAGGCCAAGGCCGCGTTCGGCAATGGCGAGGTCTACATGGAGAAGTTCCTGGAGAATCCGCGCCACGTGGAAATCCAGGTGCTGGCCGACGGCCAGGGCAATGCCATCCATCTCGGCGAACGCGACTGCTCGATGCAGCGTCGTCACCAGAAGGTGGTCGAGGAAGCGCCGGCACCGGGCATCACCACCGAGCAGCGCGAGCAGATCGGCAAGGTGTGCGTGGAAGCCTGCATCCGCATCGGTTACCGCGGCGCCGGCACCTTCGAGTTCCTGTACGAAGACGGCCGTTTCTACTTCATCGAAATGAACACCCGTATCCAGGTGGAGCATCCGGTCACCGAGATGGTCACCGGCATCGACCTGGTCGCCGAACAGCTGAAGATCGCTGCCGGCCAGAAGCTGTCGATCAAGCAGAGCGATGTGGTGCTCAGCGGCCATGCGATCGAGTGCCGCATCAACGCCGAAGACGCTGAAACCTTCGTACCGAGCCCGGGCACCATCACCGGCTTCCACGCACCGGGTGGCCCCGGCGTGCGCGTCGATACCCACATCTACAGTGGCTACCGCGTGCCGTCGAACTACGACTCGATGATCGGCAAGCTGATCGTGCACGGTCCGGACCGCGAGACCGCCATCGCCCGCATGCGGGTGGCGCTGAGCGAGATGGTGGTCGATGGCATCAAGACCAACATCGCCCTGCAGCAGCGGATCATGCGTGACAAGGGCTTCCAGGCCGGTGGACAGAACATCCACTATCTGGAAAAGCGCCTTGCCGAGCGCAAGAGCAAGCCGATCGCGTTGACCTGATCGGCAACGGCTGTCGCTGGACATGAAAAGGGCGGGGATTTCCCCGCCCTTTTTGCGTTTCTACGGTAGCGCCGGGCCATGCCCGGCGGGCTTCTATTGCCACCGTGCACCCGCCGGGCATGGCCCGGCGCTACCGGTGTGGCGTCAGCGCTTGTCGGCCACTTCCGCGGGAATCTGCGAGTTCGCCAACGGACGCACGCCGTTCGGCGAGGTGGGATCGACGATCACCATGGTCTCGCTGGAACCATCGGGCCACACCACCTGGAAGGTGCTGCCCGCCGGCAACGAAGAGAACGGCACGCCACTCTGCGCGCGGTAAACGGCGGCAACCTGGCTGGCACCGGCGCGACGCACCTCTTCCTGCGCCTTCACCGTGGTGAGTTCCACCTTCGACAGACGCCGGTAGCGGTCCTCGTAGGTATCGATCATCAGCAGGCCTACGGCACCGGCCGAGTACGCCACGAACAGCACCACCCAGAACCAGAACTTGGCCCCATGCAGGAATCGACGGTAATTCATCGTCCGTCCCTCGTTCCAATCAATCGCTTGATCCATTCCTTCATTTTCCCCGCACCTTGCCGCGAAACCGCGGCGTCATACACAAAATCACGGAAGTCCTGCGTTCCATCCGGCGAACAGATCCCTCCATTCGCACAAAAACTGTTGACCAGCACGCTGTCGGCTCCACAGGGAAGACCGAGTTCGCAGGCCGCAACCCGCCATGCCAGTTCGCTGAGCTGTTCGCCGGCGACCATGCCGGTAAAGGCCTTGTCACCGGCCGCGCGCAGGCCCATGCCCGGCGCGATCGCCATATAGGCTTCCGGATCGCGCGAGGTACGCACGCGCTCGACCAGGTCACGACGGTACTGCTCGCTGTCGTGCAGCGGCTCACCTTCGGCAAACAACGCCGCTTCGGCAGCCAGATTGCCCTGCTGGGCCGCACGACGACGCTCGCCGAGCACCAGCGCCGGCCCCAGCTTGTCACCGGGCACGAAGCCACCGCAGCGCTGCGCTACCCGCTCGCGCGCATCGACCATCGCCGGTGCGGCACTCAGGCCGAGGCCGGTCAGTACGTTGTTGTCCAGGCGATAGCCACCCGGATCAACGGCGTACTGCGCGCAGTAGTCATAGACCCGGCTGAGCATCCAGCGCGCCTCATGGTTGCCCTGGTCAGCCTGCACGCGCAGGCGCTGCGCGTAGGCGTACAGATCGGTGGCACCTTCGATGTCGGCGCGGATATCCAGCGGCAGGCCCGAAGGCAGCGCGGTGCCACGTTCGAACGCGGCGAGGCGGCGTGCCAGGGCTTCGGGCATCACCGGTGCCAGCGCGCCCTGCGCATCACTGGTTTGGGCCAGCGGGGCATCGACGTGCGTGTCCATGCCCCGGCTGTGGCCGTTGGCCCGATAACCGGCCACGCCCAGCACGGCCACGGCCGGCAGGACGAGCAACCAGGTTTTCAGGGTCGGGGCGAAGGCCATCGGCAACGGGCGGTGGTACGGCGCACAGGAAAGCGCCGAGTTTAGCAAGGCCCGTGAGGCCTGTCTGAATCGGCCTCGTTCATCTCAGGGCATACGGAGACGCCCTGATGGTCTAGCATGGCCCCCTTTCCCGCGATTGCCCTCACCGCCATGCCGTTCCTGGAACTGACCCTGCGTTGCACCGAAGCCACCCAGCCCCGCTATGAGAATGCGCTGGAGGACGTCGGCGCGCTGGCGGTGACCCTGCTGGATGCCGAAGCCGATACCAGCAACGAGCAGGCCATCCTGGAACCCGGCGTGGGCGAGACCCCGCTGTGGGACACCCTGGTGCTCAGCGCGCTGTTCCCGGCCGACAGCAACGCCTTGCTGCTGCTGGCCGCGCTGGAAGCCTTCGACCCCGAGCTGGACTGGAGCAATGGCAGCTTCCGCGCCGTGGCAGACGAAGACTGGGAGCGCGCGTGGCTGGACCAGTTCCAGCCGATGGACTTCGGCAGCCGTACCTGGATCGTGCCGTGGAACCACGATCTGCCGGAGGCCGCGCAGGCGGCCGACGCCGCCATCGTGCGCCTCGACCCGGGCCTGGCATTCGGCTCGGGCACCCACCCCACCACCGCGCTGTGCCTGCGCTGGCTGGACCAGTTGGCCGTTGATGGCCAGCTGCAGGGCCAGCGCGTGCTCGACTTCGGTTGCGGCTCGGGTATTCTCGCCCTGGCTGCGCTGAAGCTCGGTGCCGCCCAGGCCATCGGCGTGGACAACGACCCGCAGGCCCTGATCGCCACCGCCGACAATGCCGAACGCAACGGCGAACAGGCGCGCATGCAGGTGTACCTGCCGCAGGACGAGCCGGTAGCCACCTACCCGATCGTGGTCGCCAACATCCTGGCCTCCGCATTGGATGCACTGGCCGAACTGCTGGCCGCCCGCGTTGCCACCGGTGGTCGCATCGCCCTGTCGGGCATCCTGCATGGCCAGGAAGATGAACTGCTGCAGCGCTATGCGGCATGGTTCGATGACCTGCAGGCCACCCAGGATGGCGACTGGATGCGCATCACCGGCGTGCGCCGCGCCTGATCGTGGTTGAATGACCGCTGGATCCGAGCCCGCGCCCTGAGCATGTCCGAGCCGAACCCACCGCGCCGTCCCCTGGCTACGTTCCTGCGCACTGCGCAGGAGCGCGATGCCACGCCTGAAGCCACCGAGCCGCGCGAACCGGTGCCCACCGATGCAGCGCCGGTGATTGACGACATCGACCCGGCAACCGAGGTCGTGGCCGAAACGGTGCCACCGGTTGCCGATGATCCCCTCATCGAACCGGCCCACGTTGCCACACCTGGCACTGTTGCAGGCACCGCCGATGCGCCCAGTTTCCTTGGCGTGCGCCCGCGGGCACTGCCCACCCCTCGCTGGCAGTGGCTGCTGGTGGCCGCGCTGGCGCTGCTGCTGCTGCTGCAGAGCGTGCTTGCCGATCGTGCACGACTAGCCGCCGATGCCGGCACCCGGCCGTGGATCAGCGCGCTGTGCACTGTAGTGCGCTGCGCGCTGCCAGCCTGGCGCGAGCCCACTGCATTCACCATGACCAGCCGTGAAATCCGCCCGTTGCCAGCCCAGGCAGGCGTTCTGCAGATCCAGGCCAGCATCCGCAACGACGCGCGCTGGCCACAGGCATGGCCGGACCTGCGCTTGTCGCTGTCCGATGCCGATGGTCGCGTGATCGGCACCGGCGTGTTCGCGCCGGCGCAGTACCTCGGTGAGAACCCGGGGGCGGCTCCGCTGGAACCGGGTCAGAGCGCGCGCATCGCCTTCCGCGTGCAGGAGCCTGCCGCATCCACGGTCGCATTCACCTTCGAGTTCCTTTGACCGTGGTCGGACCGCCCGGCCGTGGCAGGTCGGGCACGCTCGCGCTAGACTGACCGCCATCACCTCATCCGGTCCGGCGCCCCGCGTGCATGGACCAACCAGATCGGGAACCCCCTTGAACGCTGTCCTCTCTCGTCCTGACAACAGTCGTGGCGCTGCCCGGCCACCGCTGCGCGAACATGTGGCCCAGTCCGTACGCCGTTACCTGCGCGACCTCGATGGCTGTGATGCGGACGATGTCTACGAGATCGTGCTGCGCGAGATGGAGATTCCCCTGTTCGTGGAAGTGCTCAACCACTGCGAAGGCAACCAGAGCCGCGCAGCCGCGATGCTGGGCATCCACCGCGCCACCCTGCGCAAGAAGCTGAAGGAGTACGGCATCAGCGCGTAAGCGCCGCCCGTCGGGCATGGCCCGGCGCTACCGATGCCGGGTCCACCTGGTTCCAGTAGATCCACGCCATGCGTGGATGGCCCTCCGCCGGAATCAACCGCCACCACCCGCCTTCCAGTAATACCGCACCACGTGGAAGAACACCGGCGCGGCGAAGCACACTGAATCCAGCCGATCGAGCATGCCGCCATGGCCCTCGATCATGTTGCCCCAGTCCTTGATGCCGCGGTCGCGCTTGATCGCCGACATCACCAGGCCGCCCCAGAACCCCATCAGGTTGATCAGCAGCGACAGGCCGAAGGCCTGCAGCGGCGTGAACGGGGTGATCCACCAAAGCGCGGCACCCAACGCGCTGGCACAAAGCACGCCACCCACGAAGCCTTCCACCGTCTTCGACGGCGACAGCTTCGGCGCGATCAGATGCTTGCCCAGCAGCTTGCCCCAGATGTACTGCAGCACGTCCGACGACTGCACAACGATCACCAGGAAGGCGAACAGCAGCACATTGCGCGCCGGATCGTAGCCCGGCACGCGCAGGTTCAGCAGCAGCGGCACGTGCGAAATGCAGAACACACAGATCATCAGGCCCCACTGCACCTTCGACGTGCGTTCCAGGTAGTGGGTGGTATCACCACCGATGGTGGCCAGGATCGGTAGGAACAGGAAGGCGTACACGGGGATCAGCAGCGTATACATGCCATACCAGTCGATCCACACCAGGTAGTACTGCCACGGCAGCACGATGTAGAAGGCAGCCAGCAGCGCGTAGTAATCGCCAGATCGCGTGGGTGCCAGGGTGATGAATTCGCGCAGCGCGAACAGCGAGATGATCGCGAACAGCACGATCACGCCGGCGCGTCCGAAGAACAGCGCCAGCCCCACAACGATCGCCATCACCCACCACGCGCGGATGCGCGAGACCAGGTTGGCGATCACCGCACTGGGCTGTCCGCGCTGGCGCCAGCGCAGGGTTTCAGACACCAGCGTGGCCAGCACCAGCACCGCACCCACACCGGCGAACAGCAGGCCGGTCTGCTGGCCCACGCTGCGCGCGGCGAGATCACCGGACACATCGATCATGAAGCTCATGCGCGGCCTCCATTCGGAGCCAGGGCCAGCAGCGCCTGGCGGCTGCGCTCCAGGAAGGCAGCCTTGTCCTCATCGGCCTGCAGCCGCAGCGGCGTACCGAACGTCGCCGTGCACAGCAACGGCAGCGGCAGGAAGCGCCCCTTCGGCATCACCCGCTTGAGGTTGTCGATCCACACCGGCACGAATTCCAGCTCCGGGCGTTGCCGGGCCAGATGGTAGATACCGCTCTTGAACGGCAGCAGCGGCTCATCGCCGATGTTGCGCGTGCCTTCCGGAAACAGGATCAACGAACAGCCCTCATCCACCGCATCACGCAGCACCTGCAGAGGATCCTGGTGGCGGCTGCCCGCCTCCCGTTCCACAAGCACACCATTGAACACCGCATCGATCAGATAGCGACGCAGTCCATCGCGTTGCCAGTACTCGGCGGCGGCAACCGGCCGCACCTGGCGCCGCAGTGCCGGCGGCATCGACGACCAGATCAGCACGAAATCACCATGGCTGGCATGGTTACCGTAGTACACGCGGTGCTCGCTGGACGGCGCGCAGCCGACCCACAGCGCACGTGCGCCGGTTACTACATGGATGGCCGCACTGCAGGCACGGGCAATCAGTTCAGCGAACATCGGCACCTCCGGTCAGGTCTGCGGCCACAACACGGCCAGCAGCACGGCAGCGAACTGCAACAGGGTGGCGGCGTACTGGCGTATCAGCAGGCGGCGCATGCCGGCCCAGCGTGCATCCCAGCCACGTGTCGGCACCTGTGCGTCCCACCTGCGCAGGCCGGCCGTGTGCAGTGCCTGGTCCACCCGCTGTGCCGCGTCTTCGCCCTGCAGGCCCTCCTGCTGCAGCAGGCGCAGCAGGTTCGCATCCAACTGCACCCGCACCGCGTAGTACGCCTGCAGGATGCCTGCAACCAGGCTCAGCAGCAGCAGGCCCGCGGCGAACATCGCCAGCCCGGGCTCGATGCCCAGCAGCAACAGGGCCACCAGCAGCAGGCCCAGCGACAACGCTGCAGGCAAACGTCCCTGCCGCAGCAGCAGATGCATCATCGGCAGATCAGGCACGGCGCTCATGCAACGGTCTCCCGCGCGGCAGCGGCCGCGATCACCTGTAGATGAACGTCATGCAGCACGATCGCCGGCCTTGCGGCACGCACGATCGTCACGGCTTCGGCTGCGTCACGCGCACGGCCGGTGCGCAGCAACCAGGTCGCCACACTGGCCGCGCTGCGCGAATAGCCCAGTGCGCAACACACCAGCACCGGGCCCTGCTCACGCAGGCGTTCAATGGCGTCCGCAGCTGCGCGCAGCTGCGCTGCCGTCGGCGCCACCAGGTCCAGCATCGGTACGCTGGCATAGGCTGCCCCTGGCGCACGACAGGAAAGCTCGGCACAGGCGTCGACCACGCCCACCAATGGCACCGGCAGTGCAGCGCCCGGCAGGCGACCCAGCCAGACTGCGTCGATGACCGGCACGGGCTGCGGCGCGCGCCGCGTCCACAACCGCGAGTTGATCCATGCGGCAGCCAGGTACGGTGCCAGCAACCAGCGCGCGGCCATCGTCAACCGGCCATCGCTCCGCTTCTGGAAGGCCGCCGTGTCCAGCCCTGCATAGGCCAGCGACACCAGCAGCAATGACACCACCGGCCACAGCAGCCACAACGCGGTGCCACGCAGCATCACCACCGGCACCAGCAACAGACCGGCACCCAGCGCATACAACGCCGCCAGCCGCCAACGCTTCGGGTCACGCGTGGCCTGCCATGCACGCAGTGGCGGTGTGCCCTGCTCCGGCCAAAGCCACACGCACAGCCAGCCGGCCAGCAGCCCGGTGGGAATGTCGATGAAGTGATGCTGGAACGTGGTCAGCACCGAAATGCCGATCAGCAGCGCCCATACATGCAGAACCAGCCGCCAAGCCCCGTGCAGGTACTGCGCGAACTTCACCCACAGCACGATCAGCAGCACGATATGCAGCGACGGCGCCTGGTTGAAGGGCTTGTCGAAGCCCAGCAGCACGTCGAACAGCCAGCCGAACACACCGCCGATGTCCGGCCGTTCGAAGCTGAAGCGCAATGGCCACAGCAGGAAGCACGCCACCGCGATCACCTGCGCACTGAGCAGGCGCAGCGCGTGCCGGTCCAGCTCCAGCCGGCGCCGGCACAGGAAGAACGAGATCGCATAGAACAGGTCGATCGACCAGTACGGCACGATCGTCCACGGCACGAACGGAATGCGTGCTTCCCACGCGAACGCCATCACCGGCAGTTCGGCGTGACGGCCAGCCATCCAGTTGGCGAAGCCATAGCTGGCGAAGAAGAACGGCCCCAGCAGGGCCAGCCACAGCAGGGCGCGCCGCCACGGGCGCGCCTCGCTGGGTGATGCGGTTGCCACCAGCGTCGCCATCACGCGATCCGGCGTGCCAGCGATACGGTGAAGATGCCGAAGTCATCGATACGCTGGGCCACCTTCTGGAAACCGGCCATACGTACCAGTTCGTCCATCTCGTGCTGGGTACGGCGGCGCATCACCCACGCCGCGCCACCACGGTGGCTGGTCAATGCACGCGCGATGAACTCCAACTGCGGATGCCACGGCTGCCCGGTATAGGCCAGGTAACCGCCCACCGGCACCGTCGCGGCGATACCCTGCAGCGAACGCAGCACCGCATCGTTGTCCGGGAACAGTTCGTACAGGCCGGACACCACCGCCAGGGTCGGTGCCGGGTCCACCGCCGCCAGCTGCGCCGGGTCGAACGCATCGCCCTGTTCGAAGCGGGCGATGTCGGTCGCGCCGAGGCGCTCGATCAAGGCCTTGCCCTGGGTCACGTTCAGATCGCTGAAATCGCGCAGCACGATGCGGTCGGCACGTTGATCGCCCTGGCCGAGCGCTTCCAGCACGTAACGGCCGTGACCGGCAGCCACGTCCAGCACGCGCACCGGCGCGCCCTGCCCGCGCAGTCGCTGCGCGGCATCGCGCAGCAGTTCCTGCAGGTGCTTGCCGCGCACGCGGATGCCGCGCCAACCGATCGCATCCAGATAGTTGCGGTCGACCATCCGTCCCAGCGGGCCCTTGCCCCGCGCCTCATCGCGGTAGATGTAATCCAGCGTGCTGCCCGAGTCGAAACCGGTCTGCAGGCCCAGCGCGATGCCTTCGGACAGCGTGCCGCCGAAGCGCAGGCCACCGCGCACCACGCGCCAGCGCAGGTCGGCCAGGCTGTTGCGCTCCGGCGGCCACGACAGGATCTCCGATTCTTCGAAGGTCGGGCCATGCCGATGGGCATCGCGTCGCGACAGTTCCTGCAGCGGTTCGGCAAAGCGTGCCTGGATGAAGCTGCGGATGCGTGCCAGCGCCGGTGCACGGTCGCGCTCGCCCAGGGTGTCGTGGAAGAAGCCCGGCAGGTGTACGCGCTCCTTGATCGGGCTGGACAGGCGTTCGTAGAAACGGTCCTGCGGGCCGCGATGCACAACGAAGTCCGAGCCCGATACCAGCAACTGCACCGGCACGCTGATCGCCTGTGCGTCGGCCACGATGCGGTCGGCAGCCTCGTACAGGCCCAGCAGCACGCGCACCGAGATCGGGCGGGTGATCAGCGGATCAGTGCGATAGCTTTCCACCCGCGCTGGATCGTGCGTGAGCCACTGCGGTTTGACGTAGCTGTTGACGAAGAAGTTGCCGCGCAGCTTCTGCATCAGCGCCAGGCCGGCGCGTGCGAACGGCACGTACAGCTTCACCTTGAAGGCCGGCGAGGCCATCACCAGCGCGCGCAGGCGCGGTGCGTAATCGTGCACCCAGGTGGCGGCAACCACCGCGCCCACGCTCTGCGCGATGACCACGATGTCCTCAATCGCGATGCCGTGCTCGGCACCGATGTGGGCGATGAAACTGTCCAGGTCGCGTACCAGCGCCGGGAAGCCCGGTGCGTCGCCGCGCGTACCGGGCGAGCGGCCATTGCCGCGCGCATCCCATGCAAAGAACGCCGTGTCGGGCAGGTCCAGTTCGTCGACCAGGTGGGTGACCCGGCCAGAGTGTTCATGGCCGCGATGCAGCAGCACGATGGCCTTGGCCGACGTGGTTGCCGTGGTGCTCGGCCAGTACCGGTAGAACAGCGGTACCTGGTCGAAGCTGTGGAATTCCCGTTCCTGCGCCTGACGCATGCAATCTCCTGATTGTCTTCTTGTATCTGCTTGGTTAATTCGGCGAAACCGCCGCTTCCCGCAGTCCGCGACGGACGCGGTTGATCATTGTCAGCACGCACAGCACCGCCATGGCTGCAGCCACGCCAGTGACCGTCATCGCGCCAACCCACTCGAACGCCAGCAGCAGGCCCAGCGCACCGATCACGAATGCGCGGTCGCTCTTGCCCATCGGGCCGTCATAGCGACGGCTGGCGCCGACCATCAGGCCCAGCACGCCGGCGTACTCGCTCAGTGCGGCGGCCCAGGCCAGCAGCCACAGCGCCTCCGCACGCACGCCCGGCACGCTGAGCAGGCTCAGGTACAGCGCCGCGTCGGCGATCACGTCGCACAACTCGTTCAGATAGGCACCCAGCCGCGATTGCTGGCCGAACTCGCGGGCCAGCATGCCGTCCACGGCGTTGAGGGCCATGCGCAGCAGCATCCACAGCGGCAGGGCCAGATACAGCAGCGGCTGGGTGGGGGCGCAGCACCAGACTGCGGCGGCCACCAGCAGCGAGACCACGGCCGCTGCCACGGTCACCGTGTTGGCCGTGATCCCCATGCGGTACAGGCCGTGTACGGCCGGACGCAGCAGGTCCTGGAAACGTCCTTTCAATGCATAGATCGACACGATCTGAACCCGCTAATCCTTGGCAGTGCGGGCACAGCCTACCCTATCGACAGCCGGTTCCGACAAGGTCTGCCGCGTCCCGGCAAGGATGCCTGACGCTGCGGCAGCCATGTCCGGGCGGCGAATCTGCTGCGTCCAGGCCCCGCCACCGGTCCCCACCGCCTACAATATCGACCCCGCTCCGCTGCCGATTGCCCTGTCCCCATGACTGCTGATCTGTTGCCCGTCCGCCGGGCCCTCCTTTCCGTTTCCGACAAGACCGGCCTGGTCGAGCTGGCCACCGCGCTGGCTACACGCGGCGTGGAGCTGCTGTCCACCGGCGGTACCGCCAAGGCGATCCGCGATGCGGGTCTGGCCGTGAAGGATGTGGCCGACGTCACCGGCTTCCCGGAAATGATGGATGGCCGGGTCAAGACCCTGCACCCGATGGTGCATGGCGGCCTGCTGGGCCGTTCCGGCCTGGATGACGCGGTGATGGCCGAGCACGGCATCGGTGCCATCGACCTGCTGGTGCTGAACCTGTACCCGTTCGAAGCGGTCACCGCCAAGGCCGACTGCACCCTCGCCGATGCGGTGGAGAACATCGACATCGGCGGTCCGGCGATGCTGCGCTCGGCGGCCAAGAACTTCGCCCGCGTGGCGGTGGCCACCGACCCGTCGCAGTACGCCGAACTGTTGGCCTCGCTGGACGCCAACGACGGCCAGCTGTCGGCCGGTACCCGCTTCGCCTTCTCGGTGGCCGCGTTCAACCGCGTGGCCCAATACGACGCGGCGATCAGCAACTACCTGTCTGCCGTCACCGCCACCGACGCTGCCGTGCCGGCGCGTGCAGAGTACCCGGCGCAGATGAATTCCACCTTCGTGAAGGTGATGGACCTGCGCTACGGCGAGAACCCGCACCAGAGCGGCGCGTTCTACCGCGACCTGTACCCGGTGCCGGGCACGCTGGCCACCTTCCAGCAGCTGCAGGGCAAGGAACTGAGCTACAACAACCTGGCCGATGCCGATGCGGCGTGGGAATGCGTGCGCCAGTTCGATGCGCCGGCCTGCGTCATCGTCAAGCATGCCAACCCGTGCGGTGTGGCCGTGGGCGCCGGCAACGGCGATGCCTACGAGCTGGCCTACGCCACCGACCCGACCAGCGCCTTCGGCGGCATCATCGCCTTCAACAAGCCGCTCGACGCTGCGACCGCGCAGGTCATCCTCGACCGCCAGTTCGTTGAAGTGCTGATCGCCCCGGATTACGAGCCGGCCGCGCTGGAGTACGCACAGAAGAAGGCCAACGTGCGCGTGCTGCGCATCCCGCACGGCGATGGTCTCAACAACTTCGACAACAAGCGCGTGGGCTCCGGCCTGCTGCTGCAATCGTCGGATAACCGCGGCATGACCCGCGGCGAACTGAAGGTGGTAAGCAAGCTGGCGCCGACCGACAAGCAGTTCACCGACCTGCTGTTCGCCTGGAAGGTGGCCAAGTTCGTGAAGTCCAACGCGATCGTCTATGCCAAGGACAACCGCACCATCGGTGTCGGCGCCGGCCAGATGAGCCGCGTGTACTCGGCGCGCATCGCCGGCATCAAGGCCGCCGATGCAAACCTGGTGGTGGAAGGTTCGGTGATGGCTTCCGATGCGTTCTTCCCGTTCCGCGACGGCATCGATGCCGCTGCTGCAGCCGGCATCAAGGCGGTGATCCAGCCGGGTGGTTCGATGCGCGATGCCGAAGTCATCGCCGCCGCCGACGAGCACGGCCTGGCGATGGTGTTCACTGGCGTTCGCCACTTCCGCCACTGATTACTGGAGCGACACGGATGTCTGCAGTCTCTATGAAACCGCTCGCCGTGCTCGCCTTGATCGGCACGGCCCTGCTGTCCGGCTGCAAGCCGGCTGCCGAGCCCGCACCTGCCCCTCAGGCAGATGCGGCAAAGGAGGCCCCCAGCGCAGCGACCGCCCATGTCAGCCGCACCGCGCGGTTGCAGGCGTTCCTGACCGAGCGTTACGGCAAGGACGCCAAGCTGTCGGGTGAATGGCGCGGCACCTGGACCCAGGAGGGCGAAACCCGTCCCGTGGACTGGCAGGTCTGCGCCGAGCAGCCGGTGGTGACCGGCGACAGCTGGCAGCAGCTGCTGGCGGTATGCGGTGCGCTGGCCGATGGCGCGCACATCGACCCGGGAACGATCGACTTCTTCGTGCTGCATCCCAAGGGCGAAGGCTTCGAAGTGGCAAGTGAACTGACCGGCGAGCGCTTCGGCAGTGGCGGTCAGCCCGGCAGCGCCAGCATCATCCGCGCTGGCAGCGACTTCTACGGCTTCCGCGTCGAAGATGGCTGGTTCGGCCAGGGCTTCTCGCTGCTCTCGCAATCACTCATTCTGCCGGGGCCGAGAGGGTTGGCCGCCACCGGCAACGTGCGCAGCCACATCGACAACGACGCCCAGTACGAATGCGAGAACGTCGACGCGGCCGCCGACCCCGACACTGCCGAGGACTGCCGCACCCGTCGCTTCAGCATCGACTTCGCGCTGCGTTTCGACGACAGCGACCGCAGCGCGCGCGTCTGGCCGCTGCTGATCGAGGAAACCGGCAGCACCTGCGGCGGCAAGCAACTGCGGCAGGAGCACCGCTTCAGCCTCGATCCGAAAACCTGGACCTACCCCTTCCCCGAATCACTGCGACGCGAAGGCTGCGAATGACGCGCACGCGACGCCGGGGATCTGGCACCTCCCTTCCCACGCAATCTGGAATCTCGTGATGAACGTTCTTGTCATCGGCTCTGGCGGCCGCGAACACGCCCTGGCATGGAAGCTGGCCCAGTCCTCCCGTGTCACTGAAGTGCTCGTGGCGCCCGGCAATGCCGGCACCGCCAACGAAGACAAGTGCCGCAACGTCGCGGTGAAGGTCACCGACATCGATGGCCTGCTCGCCCTGGCCCAGGCCGAAGGTGTAGCGCTGACCGTGGTCGGCCCGGAAGTGCCGCTGGTAGCCGGCGTGGTCGACCGCTTCCGCGCCGCCGGCCTGCGCATCTTCGGGCCCACCGCCGCCGCCGCCCAGCTGGAAGGCAGCAAGGCCTACGCCAAGGACTTCCTTGCGCGCCACAACATCCCCACCGCGTTCTATGCGGTGCACACCGAAGTGGACGCCGCGCTGGCGTACATCCGCGAGAAGGGCGCCCCGATCGTGGTCAAGGCCGACGGCCTGGCCGCCGGCAAGGGCGTGATCGTAGCGATGACCCTGGCCGAAGCCGAAGACGCGGTACGCGACATGCTCTCGGGCAACGCGTTCGGCGATGCCGGCGCGCGCGTGGTGATCGAGGAATTCCTCGACGGCGAGGAAGCCAGCTTCATTTCGATGGTCGACGGCGTGCATGCACTGCCGATGGCCACCTCGCAGGATCACAAGCGCGTCGGCGACGGCGACACCGGCCCGAACACCGGTGGCATGGGTGCGTACTCGCCGGCCCCGGTGGTGACCCCTGAAGTGCACGCGCGGGTGATGCGCGAGGTGGTCAACCCGACAGTGCAGGGCATGATCGCCGACGGCATTCCGTTCACCGGCTTCCTCTACGCCGGCCTGATGATCGATGCCAGCGGCGCGCCGAAGGTGATCGAGTTCAACGTGCGCTTCGGCGACCCGGAAACGCAGCCGGTGATGCTGCGCCTGCAGTCCGACCTGGTGGACCTGGTGGAGGCAGCGATCGACGGTCTCCTGGACCAGATCGAGGCACAGTGGGATGCACGCCCGTCGCTGGGCGTGGTGATGGCGGCCAAGCCTTATCCGGAAGCGCCGATCACCGGTGATGTGATTTCCGGCCTGGGTGATGTGCCGGCCAGCGCCAAGGTGTTCCATGCCGGCACCACGCTGGACGCGCAGGGCCAGGTGCTCAGCGCCGGCGGCCGCGTGCTGTGCGTGGCCGCGCTGGGCGACAGCGTGCGCGACGCGCAGGCCAATGCCTATGCCGGTGTGGCGAAGGTGAGCTGGGCCAACGAGTTCCACCGTACCGATATCGGCTGGCGGGCGATCGCGCGGGAGGGCTGAGGCCCGCGTTGAATCCACGCTTGGCGTGGATCTATCGGCAAGCAGCGACCTGGTAGTACCGGGTCGTTGTCACCGGATGCAAAATACGGCGCGCAGCGTTACGGCTTCACTGACATTGCCCTCTTCATGACAGAGCACCGATGCTCCATCCAGCGCATCGTGCAGGAGTGCATGCAGATAGTCGGAACGGAGCTGGACCTGCAGCCACAGAGAGCACTCGCCTTCGCACGTCAGCCGCACGTCGTAGTCAGCATCGCTGTGTAGTCCTGGATCCTTCAACCAGAGATCGGCCCCCTGCCGACCGACACAGGCAGCGTCCGCAGCCAACACCTGCATCACCCTTCGCGCCACCGATGCGTGGTCGAACACCAGTCTGTACTCGTAACTCATTCCGATCTCTCTGCATGAACTGCGTCGCCGATCACGCACAGCCTTTGACGTCCGACCACAGTGTGCACCGGATCGCGCACATCCATGCATGGCGTGGATCCAGCAGACAAAAAAAAGCCCGGCAATGCCGGGCTTTTCCATCACTCAAACGCGTCACCACCTTAGGCGGTGAACAGCGCCTTCATCTTCTTCAGCGCGTTCGCTTCCACCTGGCGGATGCGCTCGGCCGACACGCCGTACTCGTCCGCCAGCTCCTGCAGCGTCACCTTGCTGTCCGCGTCCAGCCAGCGACGACGGATGATGTCGCGCGAGCGGGCATCCAACTCGGCCAGACCTTCGCGCAGCAGCTGCATCTGGTTGTCTTCGCTGTCTTCGCGCTCGTAGGCCAGCGACGGGTCTTCGTCATTGGCCACCAGATACGCGGCCGGCGATGGCGGCGCGTGGTCGTTGTCTTCATCGGTCGGCGCATCGAAACCGATATCGCGGCCGGACAGGCGCGATTCCATTTCCAGCACCTCGCGCTCGGACACGTTCAGGTCCTTGGCCACCGCACTGACTTCGGCAGCGTTCATCCAGCCCAAGCGCTTCTTCGACTTGCGCAGGTTGAAGAACAGCTTGCGCTGCGCCTTGGTCGTGGCGACCTTCACGATGCGCCAGTTCTTCAGGATGAACTCGTGCATCTCGGCACGGATCCAATGCACGGCGAAGGACACCAGGCGCACGCCCATGTCGGGGTCGAAGCGCTTGACCGCCTTCATCAGGCCAATGTTGCCTTCCTGGATCAGATCGCCCAATGCAAGGCCGTAGCCGTTGTAACCGCGGGCCACGTGCACCACGAAGCGCAGGTGCGAGTGCACCAGCTCACGGGCAGCATCCAGATCATTGCCGTCGCGGAAGCGACGGGCCAGGTCCTGTTCGTTATCGACCGACAGCACCGGGATCTGGTGCACGGCACCGATATAGGCGTCCAGCGAACCGAGCGCACTGGGAATCGGCAGATTGTTTGCCACAAGGGCAGTAGAGGTGTTCTGGCTCATAGGCACCCATCTTAGCAGTCCGGGATTTGGACTGCTAAAGGAGGAAAAAGTTCCAGCATTCCACTGATGAAACACTGGTCCCAAACAGAGCCCTACCGTAACGCGATTTGATGACAGTGGCGAGCGCGCTTTTCGGGATACACAATCCCTTGGAATTCAACCTACTAGCGCGGAAAACACGGCCATTCCGGGTCAAAGGGAGCTGAACAGGCGAGGGTTTGGCCCTTTCAACACCGGGCAGCGTTGCCCGCCGTTCAGTCCGAAGACGCCAGCGACGCCCGCGGCGGCAGCGACCAGTCGATCGGGGTCTGTCCGCGGCGCTGAAGGTACTCGTTGGCCATCGAGAAATGGCGGCAGCCGAGGAAACCACGGTGGGCCGACAGTGGCGAGGGATGCGGCGATTTCAGCACGCGGTGGCGACCGCCATCGATCACCTTGCCCTTCTGCTGCGCGTACGCCCCCCAGAGCATGAACACCAGGCCCTCGCGCTCGCGGTTGAGCACGTCCACCACGTGGTCGGTGAAGCCCTCCCATCCACGCCCCTGATGGGCACCGGCCTTGCCCTCTTCCACCGTCAGCACCGCGTTGAGCAGCAGCACGCCGCGCTGTGCCCAGGGAATCAGGCAGCCGTGGTCGGGGCGCGGGATGGCGAGGTCACCCTCGATTTCCTTGTAGATGTTCAACAGCGACGGCGGCACCGGCACGCCCGGCTGCACCGAGAAGCTCAGTCCATGGGCCTGGCCACGGCCGTGGTACGGGTCCTGGCCGAGGATGACCACTTTCACCTGATCAAACGGAGTGGCATCGAACGCGGCGAAGATCTGCGGGCCGGGCGGGAACACCGCCGCACCACTGCCCTTGCGCTGCCGCAGGAAGCTGGACAGCTCGCGCATCTGCGGCTGCAACAGGTAATCGCCAACACGCTGTTTCCAGCTCGGTTCCAGCTGGATCGCCGGGGTGTCCACTACTTCATCGATCATCGCAACAGGGGTCCATCATTCAGTCGGGCCAGCCGCAGCTGGAACAGCACTTTGGTGATCAGCAGGCGCTCTTCGATCGGCTTCAGCACCAGGTCGTTGGCGCCCGCCTGCAGCAGGCCGGTCTGGTTGTGCGGATTGCCATCGCCGGTCATCACCAGCACCGGCAGGCGGCGCTTGCCGTAACCGAAGTCCACGCGCACGCGCTGCACCACGTCGCGGCCGCTCAGCTCCCCCTTGAGGGTCACGTCGGTCAGCACCAGGTCGATGCGATGGCGGCTGCGCCCCAGCGATTCGGCGGTCAGCAGGGTGAACGCTTCTTCAGCGCTGACCACATGCATCACGTTGAGCTGCTGGCGCTCGAGCATGCGCTTGGTCGCCTCGGCCACTACACGGCTGTCCTCGATGTAGAGGATGGTCGCGCCAGGAATGGTCTGCGGCTGCACATAGCCGCGGATGAAGGTCGCCAGCGCCTCGTGGCCCAGCGCCTTGTCGAAGTAGTCGGTGACGTACTCGGTGAAGCGGCGCTGCTCCAGATGCTGCTGGGCGTCGCCAGAGACCACGATCACCGGCACATAGGCCTGCCGGGCCGCTTCGCGCACCATCCGCGCCAGCGCCAGGCCGTCGCCATCGCGCAGGGTCAACGACGTGGTGACCAGGTCGACCGGGCCCTGCGCCAGCGCATGCTGGGCGTCTTCGATGCTGTCGCAGCCGATCACCTCCACACCCGGCAGATCGCGCTGCAGGACGTCGGCGATCAGCTTGCGCACCAGCTTGGAACCGTCAACCACCATCACCCGCGTCGCGGGCCCTTCAAGGTGCTTCAGCGCTTGCGGTTGCATGCTGGTCTCAAGTGTCGGTCGGGCGGGTCTGGCGGAGGAAGTGACCGGTCACCAGCCAGGCACCCAGCCAGCCCAGCACCAAGGTGCCGAGCAGCACCAGGCTGCCATGCAGCAGGTCCAGGCCATGCAGCACGAACGGGCTGCCATAGCTGCGCGACAGTTCGGCCAGCGGCGCACGCAGGGCGGCACCGGCTGCAGCAATCAGGGCCAGCGCCACCGCACCGGCGCCCAGGCCGTACCACGCGCCCAGGTACAGGAACGGGCGACGGATGAATCCATCGCTGGCGCCCAGCAGCTGCAGCACGCCGATTTCCTCGCGGCGGGCCTGGATGTCCAGGCGCACGGTGTTGCCGACCACCAGCGCCGCGCCGACGCCGAGCAGCACCGACAGCACCTGCACCAGCCGCGCGCCGAAGGCGAGCCAGGCATCCAGGCGCTGGCGCCACAGCGCGTCGTGCTGGACCAGGTCTGCCCCGGGCAGGCTTTCCAGCGCGCGCGCCAGCCGTGCATCGTCCTGGCCCTGGCCCGGGGTGATCACCAGCAGCGAGGGCAACGGGTTGTCGTTGAGTGCATCGATGGCTTCGCCGAGTCCTGCCTGGCGCAGCTCCTCCAGCCCCTGTTCCGGTGTGCGCACGGTGACACTGGCCACGTCGAGACGATCGCGCAGTTCACCGGCCAGGCGCAGCGCACCGGGACCGTCGACGTCGGCCTTCAGGAACACATTGATGTCGCGCGACTGCTGCACGCTGCCGGCAAACTGCTTGAGGTTGTCCAGCGCGATCGACAGGCCCAGCGGCAGCGCCAGGGCCAGCGCCATGACCATCACGGTCAACAGCGTCGCCCACGGTTTGCGGCAGGCGCGGCCAAGGCTGAATACCACGCTGTGCACGTGATGCTGGAACCATACGCCCAGGCGCGACGGCGCAGCGGCTTCGGTGTTTTCGTTCTTGGCCATGGTTACTCCGCCAGATCCTGCGGCGAGATGTCGTCCACCAGCCGGCCGTGGTCGAGGATCAGCACGCGCTTGCGCATGTGGCGCAGCAGCGGCAGGTCATGGCTGACCACCAGCACGCTGGTGCCACGTGCGGGCAGCTCGGCGAACAGGGACATGATTTCCGCCGCCAGGGTCGGGTCGAGGTTGCCGGTCGGCTCATCGGCCACCAGCAGCTTGGGCTCGCCGACGATCGCACGGGCAATGCCGACGCGCTGCTGCTCACCGGCCGACAGCTGCGAGGGCAGCGCTTTCTCGCGATGGCCAAGGCCCATGCGCTCGAGCACCGAACGCACGCGCTTGTTGATGTCACTACGGCGGGTACCGCGCAGGATCAGCGGCAGGGCCACGTTCTCGGCGATGGAGCGGTCCATCAGCAGGCGATGGTCCTGGTAGACCGCGCCGACCGCGCGTCGATGCCGCGGCACATCGCCGCCACGCACCTTCAGCAGGTTGCGCTCGTCGAACATCACCGCGCCGCGGCTGGGCCGCTCGTCGAGGTGGATCAACTTGAGCAGGGTGCTCTTGCCCGCCCCGGAATGGCCGGTGACGAACAGCATTTCGCCCGGCGCGACCTCGAAGCTGACATCGGTCAGGGCTTCGTGGCC
This sequence comes from Stenotrophomonas sp. NA06056, assembly GCF_013364355.1. Taxonomy (NCBI): domain Bacteria; kingdom Pseudomonadati; phylum Pseudomonadota; class Gammaproteobacteria; order Lysobacterales; family Lysobacteraceae; genus Stenotrophomonas; species Stenotrophomonas sp. NA06056. The sequence continues at coordinate 4,016,466 of NZ_CP054931.1, forward strand.
ACCGGCGTACTGTTTGCTGACATTGTCGAAGCGCAGGACACTCATGCCCCGATTATGCAGGACCGGCGCGACGGCGTGGAGATGCCGGGGCGCTGGTGGGTGCCGACCGTTGGTCGGCACACCTTTCAAGGCCACCCGACCAACGGTCGGGTGCTACCGGTCCGGTTTGGTGGGTGCCGACCGTTGGTCGGCACGCCGATCAGCTACCCGACAGCATCCGGCGGATCTTGCGGCCGATACGGGTCAGGAACGAGTCGCCGGCATCGGCGCTGGTGCGCACCGGCTTGGCCACCACCTGCACCGGCGTGACCGGAGCGGCACCGTTGCCGTTGCTCGCCACACCCTCGGCACCCTCGACCGGACGGCCGTGGCGACGACGACGACGCTTGCGCGGCTTGCGCTCGCCGTCCACTGCACCTTCCGGCGCAGCGTCAGCGCGGGGCGGGCGCGGGGCCCGCACGGCAGCCGCTTCAGCGGCCACTGCACCGTCGACTGCTGCGGCAGCAACCTGCTCGCCTTCCACGCGCGGCTTGCGCGGGCCACGCGGACGGCGTTCGCCGCTGCGCTCGCCATCGCGCCCACCACGCCCAGCGCCGGCACCGCTGCCGGAACGACCGCCACTGCGGCCGCCGCCACGACGCTCTTCCTCGGCGGCACGCGCTTCGCGTGCTTCGCGGAAGATCTGGCCGACGCTTTCGTTCTCGTCGCCTTCCTCACCCGGTGCCGGGGCAGCACGCTCCGGGCGCGGCAGCGAGGTCAGGATCTCGCTGGTGACCGCTTCAACCGGGATCTTCTGTTCGATGTAGGCCTCGATATCCGGCAGGCCCATCGCATAGCGCTCGCAGGCGAAGCTGATCGCATCGCCTTCCTCGCCCAGGCGGGCGGTACGGCCGATGCGGTGCACGTAGTCTTCGGCGTCGAACGGCAGGTCGTAGTTGTAGACGTACTTGATGCCGTCGATGTGCAGGCCGCGGGCGGCCACGTCGGTCGCCACCAGGATTTCCAGCTGGCCCTTCTGGAAGCGGTTGAGCAGGCTCTCGCGCTTCTTCTGCGGCACGTCGCCGGACAGCACGCCGACACGGTAGCCGGCACGTTCCAGCGAACGGGCCACGCGCTCGACGAACACCTTGGTGTTGACGAAGACCATGGTGCGCGCGCCTTCGCTGCGCGACAACAGGCCCAGCAGCAGCGGGATCTTCTCTTCGTCTGCCGGGAAGTAGATGCGCTGGCGCACGCGCGCGGCGGTGATGGTCTCGGCTTCAACCACCAGCTTCTGCGGTTCGTTCATGTGCTCGTAGGCCAGCTCGAGCACGCGGTGGCTCAAGGTGGCGCTGAACAGCAGGGTCTGGCGGGTGGTGCGCTCCGGCATGCGACGCAGCAGGAAGCGGATGTCCTTGATGAAGCCCAGGTCGAACATGCGGTCGGCTTCGTCCAGCACGCAGATCTCGCAGGCGTGCAGCGACACCACCTTGTGCTGCTTGACGTAGTCGATCAGGCGGCCGGGGGTGGCGATGATCACGTCCACGCCCTGCTGCAGCAGTTCGCGCTGCTTGTCGTAATCCACGCCGCCGTAGACCAGCGCGAAACGCAGGCCGAGGTCGGAACCGAACTTCACCGCGTCCTTGTGGATCTGGATGGCCAGCTCGCGGGTCGGTGCCAGGATCAGCGCGCGCGGATCTTCCGGCTTGCGATCGGCCAGCGCCGGACGCGTCAGCAGGCGGTTCACGACAGCGACCAGGAAGGCCAGCGTCTTGCCGGTGCCGGTCTGCGCCTGGCCGGCAACGTCACCACCGGGCAGCGCGACCGGCAGGGTCAGCGCCTGGATGGGCGTGCAGCGGGTGAATCCGGCTCCTTCAAGACCGGCCTGCAGGGCCGGATGCAGATCAAAGGAGGAAAAGGTCAAATCGGTCAGCGGTTTGTCGCTCATGTGTCCGTCTTGGTATGGCCACGCGCCTGCGGGCGGCGGCACTGAAATCTGTCTGGGGCTCCGTCGCAAACTGCGGCCCCTGCGGCGGGTCGGGCTGGCCGGGACCCCTCGGGTCCGCGCGCCGCACAATGCCCCAGTTTACCGCACTCGGGCCGGCAAACCGGAATCCGTCGTCTCACGGACCAAGGAGACGCTTTCTTCACGCCGCAGTACGGCGATTGAACGGCGTGACCGGCCCCTATGGTCTATCCCGCCAGCACCCCCATTTCGGCCATGGACAGTGAAATCGGACACATACCGTGCTCGGCCCCGATCACGATACGCTGGGTTCCAGCCAGCACCTGTCCCCGCCCTGCGATAGGGGTACACTGCCGGCCGTGAGCGTCCAGGCATCCCGCCGAACGCACCGTGGCAGTCCGCCGCGAGGCAACGACGAGGGTCACGCCACCGGGCATGGCCCAGTTCACCCACCTCCGGCCTGGCCGGGTGCAATCCAAGACGAGAAACCAAGATGAGCGACAAGGTTGTACACGTCGGCGATGCCGACTTTGATAGCGCCGTGCTGAATTCCAAGGAACCGGTGCTGGTCGATTTCTGGGCCGAGTGGTGTGGCCCCTGCAAGATGATCGCCCCGGCGCTGGACGAACTGGCTGATGCCTACCAGGGCCGCGCCAAGATCGCCAAGGTCAACGTGGACAACAACCGCGCACTGGCCGCCAAGTACCACGTGCGTTCGATTCCCTACCTGGTCGTCTTCAAGGACGGCGAGAAAGTGGGCGAGCAGATCGGTGCCGTTGGCAAGGCCCAGCTGGCCGGCCTGCTGGACAAGGCCCTGGCCTGATCCTGCGGGTTACCGGCAGCCGTTTCCAACGGCTGCCGGGCGGGCGCCCCGGCGCCTGACTGAATACCGTACCCGGCGACCCTTGCGTGGCGCCGCAGGCCGATGATAGTGTCGGCACATCCGGCCGCGTTCGCGTGCCGCATCTTCTGGACGCAGTTTCTTCCAGACCCATTCCCAACGTTCGCCGCCCCAGCCGGGCGCTCGCACCTTCAAGCGAGGAATAACGCTCTTGTCCGATAACACTCCCGAAACCGGTAGCGCTGAAGCGCCCGCCGAAAAGCGCGTGCGCAAGGCCCGCGTAACCAAGGCTGCCGCTCCGGCCGCCGCCGAAACCAGCGCCGCCCCGGCGCAGCCTGCCCTGCCGTTGGCAGCCGCGCCCGAAGCGCCGGCGCCAGCAGCTGCAGCGCCTTCCGCGCCGAGCGCGCCTGCCACCGAGGCCCCTGCCAGCAGTGGCGGCGGCGAAGGTGGCGAGGGCCGCGAATCCGGCCAGCCGCGGCAGTCGCAGCAGCAGAACAACCAGGGCGGCGGCCAGAACCAGAACCCCTACAACCAGGGCGGCCAGCAGGGTCAGGGCAACCGCCGCGACCGCTTCCGCAACCGTCGTGATCGCGATCGCAACGGCGGTGGTGGTGGTGGTGGTGGCAACAACGGCCGCTACCGCGACGACGGCATGCCCAACGACAACGGCGAACAGCAGCCGTTCGTTCCGCGTCCGCACGCCAACGTGCCCGAAGGCTTCCCGGTCTATTCGCTGAGCGACCTCAAGCGCATGCCGGCCCAGAAGCTGCTGGAGATCGCAGAGCAGCTGCAGATTTCAGAAGGTGTGGCCCGTGCCCGCAAGCAGGACGTGATCTTCGCGCTGCTGAAGGTGCTGACCCGCCACGGCGACGGCGTTGCCGCCGACGGTGTGCTGGAAATCCTGCCGGACGGCTTCGGCTTCCTGCGCGCGGCCGAGGCCAGCTACCTGGCCGGCCCGGACGACACCTACATCTCGCCCAGCCAGATCCGCCGCTTCAACCTGCGTACCGGCGACCATCTGTCCGGCCGCATCCGCTTCCCGAAGGACGGCGAGCGCTACTTCGCGCTGTCGATCGTGGACACCATCAACGGTGAGCCGCTGGAAGCGTCGAAGAACAAGGTGCTGTTCGAGAACCTGACCCCCCTGTTCCCGCGTCGTCGCTTCACCCTGGAGCGCGGCAACGGTTCGTCGGAAGACATTACCGGCCGCATCCTCGACCTGATGGCACCGCAGGGCAAGGGCCAGCGCTCGCTCATCGTTTCCCAGCCGAAGGCCGGCAAGACGATGATGATGCAGCAGGTGGCCACGGCCATCACCACCAACCATCCGGACGTGCACCTGATCGTGCTGCTGATCGACGAGCGCCCGGAAGAAGTGACCGAAATGCAGCGCACCGTGCGCGGCGAGGTCATCAGCTCGACCTTCGACGAACCGGCCGCGCGCCACGTGCAGGTGGCCGAAATGGTCATCGAGCGCGCCAAGCGCCTGGTCGAGCACAAGAAGGACGTGGTGATCCTGCTCGACTCGATCACCCGCCTGGCACGTGCCTACAACAACGTCGTGCCGAGCTCGGGCAAGGTGCTGACCGGTGGTGTGGACGCCAACGCCCTGCACCGCCCGAAGCGCTTCTTCGGTGCCGCGCGCAACGTGGAAGAAGGCGGCAGCCTGACCATCATCGCCACCGCGCTGGTCGATACCGGCTCGAAGATGGACGAGGTGATCTACGAAGAGTTCAAGGGCACCGGCAACAGCGAAGTGCACCTGAGCCGTCGTATCGCTGAAAAGCGTGTGTTCCCGGCCATCGACATCAACCGTTCGGGTACCCGTCGCGAAGACCTGCTGATCGAGCCGGAGCTGCTGCAGAAGATCTGGATCCTGCGCAAGCTGCTGCATCCGATGGATGAAATGACGGCAATGGAATTCCTGCTGGACAAGATGAAGAACACCAAGTCCAACGACGAGTTCTTCGGTTCGATGAAGCGCTGATCGCGCAGCATTGATGCACTACGGAAAGGCCCCGCGATGCGGGGCTTTTTCTTTGGGTGGCAGCAGGACAATCGGCTTCACTTCGCGGCCCGGCGTTTTGGCGATAATCTGCGGGACAAATGCCTGACTCTCCGCCCCGACCGTGCTGGCCGGGCCGCCGATTCCCGCTGTTGCCCCATCCGGAGGATCCGGCGGGTCCAGCCCTGCCCGATTCTTCAACCGCATGCGCACACTGTCCCCCCGGCTCAACCTGGGCAAGCTGATTCTTGCCCTGGCCCTGCTCAGCGCGATCATCGCCCTGGCCAATACGCTGCTTGCCAGCTATCGCGTGCAGCGCGACCAGCTGGTGGGAAACACCCTGGAAGCGAACCGTGTGTATGCCACCAAGCTGGCCGAGACCACGCAGAACTTCCTGCTGGCCGCGCAGCAGCAGCTGGCCTATGCCGCCAACCGGCTTGGCAACAGCGACATGGATCCTGCCCAGGCGCAGGATGAGGCCCGCCGTCTGCAGCTGCAGTCCAGCAGCTTCAATTCTTCACTGGTGGTGGCCAGCGATGGGCGGGTGATCGCGACCTCGCCGCAGAGCCTGCAGCTGCAGGGCGAGATCCTGCGCAGCGCCGGCAGCAAGGCGGCGCTCGAGCGGCGCGAGCCGATGATCAGCGATCCCTACCAGTCGGCCACCGGCAAGCTGCTGATCTCGATCTCGCACCCGGTGTTCGACCGCAGCGGCCAGTACCGCGGCTATGTCAGCGGCACTCTGTACCTGCGCCAGCGCAGCGCGCTCAACACCCTGCTGGGTACGCACTACTACCGCGATGGTTCCTACCTGTACGTGGTGGACCGCCATGGCCGCCTGATCTACCACATCAATCCCAAGGAAGTGGGTACCTACGCGTTGAACAACCCGGCGGTGAAAGAGGTGATGCGCGGCCAGCGCGGTGCACAGCAGGTGCGCAACAACCACAAGGTGGCGATGCTGGCCGGTTACGCACCCGTCGCGGCAACCGGCTGGGGCATCGTCGCGCAGCGCCCGACCGAGGCGACGCTGCAGCCGCTGTCACGCCTGATGTCAGCGGTGATCTGGAATGCCATTCCGCTGGGCGTGCTGTCGCTGCTGATCACCTGGTGGTTCGCCCGACGTATTTCGCTGCCGCTGTGGCAGCTGGCGCGCAACGTGCAGGACGGCGAAGACACCGGCAACGCGATCAGCCACGTCAACGGCATCCGCGCCTGGTACTTCGAAGTCGCGCAGCTGAAACAGGCCGTGCTGTACAGCTTCAATGCGCTGCAGGACCGGATCGGCACGCTCAACCGCGCCAGCCGCACCGACCCGCTGACCGGCCTGCTCAATCGCCGCGGGCTGCAGCAGGCGCTCGACGCGCTGCAGGCGCAGGGCCTGCCGTTTGCGATCCTGACGCTGGATATCGACCGCTTCAAGTCGATCAACGACAGCCATGGTCACGACGTCGGTGATGCAGCCATCGTACATATCGCCGAACAGATGCGCCGCCATTCGCGCGAGACCGACGTGCTGTGCCGCGCCGGTGGCGAGGAGTTCCTGGTGCTGCTGCCGGGCGTTGGCATCGAAGCGGCCCGGCAGACCGGCGAGCGCCTGCGCCAGGCCATCGCTGACGAACCCTTCGCGCCGGTGGGCACCATCACCGTGTCCTTGGGCGTGGCCCACTTCCCCAGTTTCCACACGGATCCGGAACAGGCACTGCGCCTGGCCGACAAGGCCCTGTACCTGGCCAAGGAACAGGGCCGCAACCGGGTCGTGGTGTACCCGCACGCCGATTGAGCACAGTGATTGAGGCGGGATGCGCCGGGACAGACCCGGGGCATCCCGCAATGATGCATCAGCCCAGCGGGGTGAGCAGGCGCGGGCCTTCCTGCGCGCGTCCGACCATGTACACACCGCCTTCGGGCAGCAGGTCGGTGCCGGCCACCCGGGTTTCCTCGCCGGTCTTCCACGGCGCCTGCTGGCGCGGGCCCGGAATGTAGGCAGCCCAGCGGCCGTAGCGCTCGCGCGAATCCTCGAAGGCGAATCGCACCGGCACGCGGACGGTCCAGAAGTCGCGATCCTTCGCCTCGCCAGTGGTGGGCGGGGTGAACGTCCAACGCTTCGCGTTCCTGACGCTGGCCTTGGCCAGCACATCGCGCAGCTGGCTCATGGTGCGCTCGGGGCCGACCACGGTCAGGTTGGTCTGCTCGGCGATCACATCAGCCACCGTGCCATCACGGCCGACCTTGACCATCAACATGACCGTGCCCTCCCCCTGCATGGCCAACGCCTGCGGTGGGTACTCCGGCGCGCGCAGTCTGTTGCTGGTCACCTTGTCGGTGCTGTCCTCGCGTTCGCCACCCACCTTGCTGAAATTGGCATCGACCAAGCGGACACGCATGCTGCCTTCAACCGGGTTGTCGGCCATCAGACGCAGGCGTACCGCCGTGCGTGCCTGCATCGGCTTGCCCTCGACCAGCGTCGGCTCGAAACGCCAGCCCTGCACGGCGTTGTCCACGAAACCGGCAATACCCGCATCGACTTTTTCGCGATGATCGAGCTGGAACCCTTCAACCTGGCCTTCGCGGCCGATGTCGATGACCCCGCTGAGGGTCATGCTGGCCTGGGCCTGCTTGCGGACCTCGCGCGCGGTCTGCGCGTCGGCGGTATCGATCAGGGCGCCACCGCCACCTACGGCAAGGGCCAACGCCAGGAAAAGAGAAGAACGCATCACAGCCACTCCTTGTGCAGGTACGAGTGAGCGACACTAGCGCATCTTCGCAGAGGATTCATGCCGGCCGACACCATGCGTCATGGCCTGATTCAGGCCTGCTGCCTGAGCGGGGTGCGCAGTCGCAGGCCCTGTAGACGCTGCCGCCGGTACAGTCGATCACGCCAGCCGCTGCGCACCCGAATACGGTGGCGTGTCCGGATAGTCACCCGCCGCAAAGCGCGCCTGCAGCCCCTGCCACCAGGCGGGATCGAACAGATGCCGATAATGCTCGCGCACCGCTGCCAGCTCCTGCGCGGGCAGGCCCATGAATGGCCCGAACCGCTCCGGGAACACATCGCGGGGGCCGACATGGAACCACGGTTCATCGGCCATCGCTTCTTCCGGTGAGCGTGGCGTGGGCCAGGCGCGGAACACGCAGTCGCTGACCAGGCACAACTCGTCGTAGTCGTAGAACACGGCGCGGCCGTGGCGCGACACACCGAAGTTCTTCGGCAGCATGTCGCCGGGGAAGATGTTGTTGCGCGCCATGTCGGTGATCGCCTGCGCGTAGTCCAGTACCCCTGCACGCACCGCCTCGCCGGCCTGCTCGCGCAGGTAGAGGTTCAGCGGCCGGAAACGACGCTGCACGTAACACAACGCGATCTCCACTTCGTCGCCATCCAGACGCACGCTCTGCGCGCACTGCTGCAGCAGCTCGTCCAGCAACGCCGGGGCGAAGCGTTCGCGGGGGAAACGCAGGTGCCGGTAGGGCTGCGCGTCAAGCAGGCGACCGACCCGATCGAGGTTGAACACCAGGGCGTACTTTTCCTCCACCTGCTGCCGCGACATCGCCTTGGGCCAGGCGAAGCGGTCGCGGATCAGCTTGAACACCAGTGGATAGCTGGGCAGGGTGAACACCGCCATGACCATGCCCGGCGTGCCTTCGGCATGCGCCAGGCGCTCGTTCGGGTGTTCATTGAAGTGGCGGAAGAACGTCCGGTAGCGCTCGGTTTTGCCCTGCTTGGCGCGCCCAAGCACGGTGTAGATCTCGTCGATCGGCTTGCCCGGCAGCAGGCTGCGCAGGAACACCACCGCATCACCAACGGTGCCCAGGTCGGCCTGGAAATAGCTGCGCGACACACCGAACAGGTGGGCCACGTCGCGACGCCGGGTCAGCACGGCATCGGCACGCAGGCCCTGCTCATCGTTGACCAGCGCAATCACGCACGGCGAGAAACGGTGCTCGCCAAAAACGCGTCCGACCAGATAGGCGCGACGCTCGCGGTAGAACACGGTATCGAGCAGTTCGATGCTGCGCACCGGGGTGTCGCCCCAGTGCGCCAGATCGTCCTGCAGGCGCACGGCGATGGCGGCCGCACAACGCAGCTGGTGCGCGTACGGAACGTCAAAGCGGTAGTCGGCCAGCACCCGCTGCAGCGCCTCCACCGGCCGCGTCGGCGAGACGGCATAGGTATGTCGCGCCACCGGATGGGTGATCGCGTCGGAAGGCTCGACATCGAAGGCGATGAACTCCACGTCCGGGTCCACGCCGCGGATGGCGAACAGCCGCCGTGACAAGGTGTTGTAGAAGGTCTTGTACAGCTCGGCATCGATCAGGCCCCGCAGCAGGGCGCTGTAGTGCACGTGCACCTGCAGCCACAGCGCGCGTTCGCTGATCGCGTTCCCTGCCAGCCGCCGCAGCGCATCCATCTGCTCGGCGATGCACTGGTCGTACAGGGCAATGCGCTCCACCGCATCGTGGCGCGCCGCTGCCCAGTCGCGCTGTTGGAAACGCACGCGGGCACGCGCCGTGATTGCGGCGAATCGCGCATGGTAGTCCTCGAAACCATCACGGATGGCCTCGGCGATGCGTGGTGCCAGTTCGGTTGCAGTGACAGGATCGGACATGCACGACGTATCCGGGGGAGCCGACCTCACCATACGCTGGCGTGTGTGCTGCCGTCGAGCGCGCAGACGGTGCCGCCCGCTGGCCGGCACCGTCTGGGCAACCCCTGGAGGCAGGCAGTTGCCGGCCAGCGGCCGGCACTACCGCTCAGATCGCCAGTTCGGCTTCCACGTCCTGCACCTTGCGCCGGGCCATGGCGAGGTTGGACTTGGTCCGGTCCAGCACGATGTAGAAGAACAGGCCCTTCTTCTTCGCCACCGGGCGCATGATGTGGTACGCCTTTCCGAGCGAGATCAGGATGTCCTCGATGCTGTCGTTGAGGTTGAGCGAGGCAGCGGTTTTCATCTTCGCGCGGATCACTTCGGTATTGCCGGCCGCGGCCACCTCCATGTCCATGCCCGAACCGGCTTCGCCCAGCAGCATGCCGCTCTCGTAGTCGACCAGCGCCACGGCCTGCGCGCCATCGATGCCCATCAGTGCAGTCAACGAATCATTCAATCCAGCCACGTTGCACCCCTCTCAATGTTGGTTCGAGCCCCTCGTTCCCCTGCGGCCGGGCTCACGATCCGCTGAGTTCGGCCAGGATCGCCTGGCCACATTCCCTGCTCTGCCACAGCACCTGGCCGATCACGCTGCGCTGATCGCAGGCGGCCATCAACAGCAGCGGCGCCCGACCTTCGGCCTGGATGGCGAGCATCAGTACCTTGCCGCCGGCGGCCTCCAGCATCAGCGTCTGCAGATCGCCCAGCGCCAGCTCGCGCCCCACTGCGGCGGCCAGGGCCAGCATCGCGCTGGTCATCGCCGCCAAGCGTTCACCGCGCCCCTCCGCACCCGCGCTGACCAGGGCAAAGCCATCAACGCTGGCCAGCACCACGGTCTTCACCCCTTCCACCCGTTGCTGCAGATCCTGCAGCAACGGGTGCAGGCGCTCACGCTGCTGCGCGTCCGGCAACGACGCGCCTTGTCCATCAGGCATGTGCGGCCACCAGTGCATGCGCTTCCATTTCGCTCATCAGTACGTCCATCAGCAGCAATCCCTGTTCGCGATCACGGGCATCCACAGCCAGCAACGGCAGCGGCTGGTCATCGAGCCTGGCGCGATCGGCCCAGTCATCCAGTGCCGCTGCCGGCACCTGGTCGAGGTGCGTCACCGCCACCACCAGGGCCAGCGCCGGACCGAACGGGCGCAGCACCTGCAGGTAGGCGTCCAGCTCGGCGGCCACCCCGGCCCGGCGCGCGTCCAGCAGCAGCACCGCACCGCGCGCGCCCTGCAGCAGGATCGGCCACAGGAAATCAAAGCGCTGCTGGCCGGGCGTGCCATACAGACGCAGCCTTTCACCGTTGGGCAAGTCGATATCGGCATAGTCCAGCGCCACCGTGGTCGAGGCCTTGTCCGCACCCGCGCGGTCGCTGTTGGCTACATCGGTGTCGACCACCGCTCCTGCGGCGATGCTGCGGACCAAGGTCGATTTGCCGCTGCCCATGCCGCCGAGCACCACCACCTTGTGCTCACGCATCGCGATCGCTCCCGCGCAGCGTCCGCCACAGGCGCGCGAGCAGGCCGTTGTCGGCCTGTCCGGCACGTGCGCCCGACAGTGGTGCGGTAGGCGCAACCTGCAGCTGTGCATAACCGCACAGGTAGGCGGCGTGGATGAAATCGCGCACGGCGGCGGCGGGAAGATCCAGCAGCATCGCGCATTCGTCCACCGTGCAGGCACGCTTGAGCAGCAGCGAACACAGACGGAAGCCATCGTGATCGTGGCCGAGCACGCGGAAATCCGGCCAGCGCAGCAGCTTCACCGACGCCCCGCGCAGGCGCTCATCCAACGCCTGCCAGTGGCGGCTGCGCTGCGCCCATTGCCACAGCAACGGACGCAATGGCAGGCGCGCGCGGTCAGCCGCCAGGGCCTGAAACTGTTCCGGCTGCAATGCGTCCAGATACAGATGCTCGAAGCCCTGTGCCAGCCGTTCCACCAGTACCGTGGCTGGCTCGTGCAGCAGCACCGCCTGGTCCTGTTCCAGGTCAAGCAGCAACAGCGGCTCTGCGCCCTCGCCCAACAGCGCTTGGCCCTGCCGCAAGGGCAAGCGCTCGCGCAGCAGGCGGGTAATCGCATGCGCGCCGTCCGCCAGGCGGATCGCTGTCGCTGCGGTGCCGGCCTGCATCCCGCGCAGTGCCCGTCCGATCGCACCATCATCCAATACGTCCTGGCCGCCATCGCCTTCGCGCAGCTGGCCACCGAGATCCTCGATCCAGCAATGCAACCGCGGGCGCTGCTGGCGCATGCGCAGTGCCGCGTTGCGCAGTGCCGGTGTATCGCGGATCACCAGCAGGTCGCAGTCGTCCAGGTCCTGGCTGCGACGGATCTGCCCGTCGGGCAACGCCGAGGCCAACCGCAGGCGCTGCAGCAGGGCCTGTTCGCCCTGGATGTCGGTTCCCACTACAAGCACGCGTGCCATCCGTGTTCCCCGTGCGACCACCTCCCCGGCGGTCTCGCATCGCCAAGGCTAGGCCATGGCTTGCCGCCATCGCCGTGATCGACTGCTCATATTGGTGGCAGTGGCAAACACGCATTCGTCCGTTCTGCGACGGCCATCGCGGGCAAGTTTCATGCCGTATTGACGGCATTCCGACAGGCGACGGATTTCACGGTTTTCCGTCGCACCTGGTCCGCGCGTCGATGGAGGCAAGGGTGGATCCATGCCACCTGGATGGAAGCCCGGGTGGATCCATGCCACCTGGATGGACGCCCTGGTAGATCCACGCCATGCGTGGATGGACGCCGACGGCAAGCGGGCAAAAAGAAACCCGCGCCGAAGCGCGGGTTTCAAGATCCCAACCGGGCAGCGATGGATCAGCCGCGCAGCTGCTCCAGCGCGGCATTGAAGGTGGCGCTCGGACGCATCGCGGCAGCGGCCTTGGCCACGTCCGGACGATAGTAGCCACCGATGTCCACGGCCTTGCCCTGCACCGCGATCAACTCGTCAACGATCTTCTGTTCGTTGTCGCTCAGCGCCTTGGCCAGCGGTGCGAAGCGCGCCTGCAGTGCGGCATCTTCGTTCTGCGCAGCCAGGGCCTGCGCCCAGTACAGGGCGATGTAGAAGTGGCTGCCACGGTTGTCGATGCCACCGAGCTTGCGCGACGGCGACTTGTCGTTGTCCAGGAACTGGCCGTTGGCTTCGTCCAGCGCCTTGGCCAGCACGCGGGCGGCGGCGTTGTCGTAACGGTTGCCCAGGTGCTCCAGCGACGCGGCCAGGGCCAGGAATTCACCCAGCGAATCCCAGCGCAGGTAGTCCTCTTCAACGAACTGCTGCACGTGCTTGGGGGCCGAGCCACCGGCACCGGTCTCGAACAGGCCACCACCGGCCATCAGCGGCACGATCGACAGCATCTTGGCGCTGGTGCCCAGTTCCATGATCGGGAACAGGTCGGTCAGGTAGTCGCGCAGCACGTTGCCGGTCACCGAGATGGTGTCCTCACCCTTGCGGATGCGGTCCAGCGAGAAGGCGGTCGCTTCCACCGGCGGCAGGATGCGGATGTCCAGGCCGTTGGTGTCGTGATCCTTCAGGTACTGCTCGACCTTGGCGATGACCTGCGCGTCGTGGGCGCGGGCGGCATCCAGCCAGAACACGGCCGGGGTGCTGCTCAGGCGGGCGCGTTCGACGGCCAGCTTCACCCAGTCCTGGATCGGTGCGTCCTTGGTCTGGCACATGCGCCAGATGTCACCGGCTTCCACGGCGTGCTCGAACACCACGGTGCCCGCGTCGTCGGTGACCTTGACCACGCCATCGGCTGCGATCTGGAAGGTCTTGTCGTGCGAGCCATATTCTTCGGCCTTCTGCGCCATCAGGCCGACGTTCGGCACCGAGCCCATGGTGGCCGGGTTGAAGGCACCGTTGGCCTTGCAGTCGTCGATGACGGCCTGGTACACGCCGGCGTAGCAGCGGTCGGGGATGACGGCCTTGGTGTCCTGCAGCTTGCCTTCGGCATTCCACATCTTGCCGGAGTCGCGGATCATCGCCGGCATCGAGGCGTCGACGATCACGTCGCTCGGCACGTGCAGGTTGGTGATGCCCTTGTCCGAGTTGACCATGGCCACGCCCGGACGCTGCGCGTACTCGGCAGCCAGGTCGGCTTCGATCGCGGCGCGGGTGGCTTCGGGCAGCGACGGCAGGCGCGCGGCCAGGTCACCGATGCCATTGTTGGCATCGAAACCGGCCTGCTTGAGCACGTCGGCGTGCTTGGCCAGCACGTCCTTGTAGAACTCGTTGACCGCCACGCCGAACATGATCGGGTCGGAGACCTTCATCATGGTCGCCTTCAGGTGCAGCGAGAACAGCACGCCCTGGGCCTTGGCATCGGCGATCTGCTCGCCGATGAAGGCGGCCAGTGCCTTGCGGCTCATCACCGCGGCATCGACGATCTCGCCGGCCTTGACTGCAGTCTTTTCCTTCAGCACGACGGCGCTGCCGTCCTTGCCGTGGAAGGTGATCTTCAGCGCACCGGCGTTGGCCACGGTGGCCGACTTCTCGCTGCCGTAGAAATCACCAGCAGCCATGTGCGCGACGTGCGACTTCGAATCCGCAGCCCAGGCGCCCATGCGGTGCGGGTGCTTGCGCGCGTAGTTCTTCACCGACAGCGGTGCACGGCGGTCGGAGTTGCCTTCGCGCAGCACCGGGTTCACCGCGCTGCCCTTGACCTTGTCGTAGCGCGCCTTGTAGTCGCGCTGCTGGTCGTCGGCCGGGGTTTCCGGGTAATCCGGCAGCGGATAACCCTGGTCCTGCAGTTCCTTGATGGCCGCCTTCAGCTGCGGCACCGAGGCGGAGATGTTCGGCAGCTTGATGATGTTGGCGTCGGGGGTGGTCGCCAGCTGGCCCAGCTCGGCCAGGTCATCGTTGACCTTCTGCGCATCACTCAGCAGTTCCGGGAACAGCGACAGGATGCGGCCAGACAGCGAGATGTCACGGGTTTCCACCGCGATGCCGGCGGTGGAGGTATAGGCGTCGACGATCGGCAGCAGCGACTGGGTGGCCAGGAACGGTGCTTCGTCGGTCAGCGTGTAGAGGATCTTGGACATGGGGGACTTGGACTCTGTAGCAGTGCTCAGGGGAAGGCCGGCGCCAGCGCCGGGCCACGTGCAACCGTGTCGCTTTCCCCCGCCGCGGTCAGGGTGGGCGCGCGCCGGGGAAACCCCCGCATTGTCGCGTTTTCAGTCGCGCGGGGCAAAGCCGCGCCATACGCGGCGGTACTGGACCGCTGTGTTTCGTCATTGGCTCGCTTCCGGCCTGGAAACTGAGACTTGATGGCTAGTTCGACTTCTCGCGCGTTGAGGCACGCATGACCCACTCCGACAATCGCTGCCCCCACTCGGCACGCCTCGGACAGATCAATGTTTGTGAGCGCTTGCTTTGTTGGAAGCTGCAGATGCGGAATCCCCCAACGACGGTGGCGAGGCTGGCGAGTTCATCTGCTGTCGCTGCAGCACCTCGGATGTGCAGCGAACCGGCACCAGACACGCTGGGTCGAACGTAAACGTCGTACCGGGTGGAACGTCCTTCCGCCTTTGCGTATCCCGACACGGCGTATCCGCTCTCTGTGAAACGCAGCTCCGGCGTGCTTCCGGGAGCGGGCCTTTCAGGTGCATCGCCCTCGTAGATCAACGCGACTTCCCGATCCTCGCGTCTGACGCGGTGCACGCCGAAGTCAACAGGTGCCTCATAGGTCACGGACATGCCTGTCGGCACCCGAAGACAGGCCCCATATAGGAAGTGGTCGCAACTGTAGCTCCACAGACTAAATTCCTGGGCCCACGAAGTGAGCGGGCACAGGAAAGCGAAGAAAACCAGAATCCGTGCAAGCATCTCAACGCTCCCGTTTCTGAACCGCCGAATCCCCCTCCACGATTCCACCGATGGCATGGCTGTCAATCACACCAGGAACCCTATTCATGATTCCGTCGCCGCCCGCAGGATTTGGCTGCCCCGTCGTCTTGTCATAAAGATCATCCACACCGCCAAGATGTGACATTTCATGAGGAACAACACCCTTGTCAAATCTATCCAGAACATTGATCTCGGCCTTCTTTCCGCCTAACTCCGCGAAACTCCGTCCGCTGCGGTGGGAGGTTTCCCCGTTGACAAGTTTTATCTCATTACGGGCGGCCCGCGGGGTCCGTTTATCAATGTCAGTGACCTCGACCGTCACGCGCGTCTCCTTTCCGCCAATATCATAGGTTCCTGACATTGATGCCACCTGCTCTTTGAAGGTCGCTATGTTCTTGGGTGTCGCACCATCCCCTGAAAACTTTGTTGGGAAGCTGATTTTTACCGAACCGTCCTTCATCCGCGTAACCACAGGAACTCTGCCGTCCGGATCGACAAAGTTGTAAGGACTGCTATTGGCGTATCGGTACCTGTTGAAGAGGGAAGACTTCCCACCATAGGCAGCGACGGGATCTACACTGAGAAAAGCACCGATTTCGGGAGAGTAGTATCGTTGCTGCATATAATTGAGACCTGTCGTGGAATCAAACACATGGCCTGAGTAACCGGGACCATCTGCCGCGGCGATTCCAACGACAGAGCCATAAGGTTCGTATGCAAATCTCTCGATCACGTTCCCGTGTGAGTCCGTAATAGCCACCGGACTCCCAAGTGCATCCGTATGAACATAGGTGACTACTTCACCGTCCGCCGACGCCATTGCCAGCGTGAGAACAATCCAGTCGAGCCTCCCATCCCTCCCACATTTTCGTATCCCGTTCAGCGTACCCGAGATCCCCCTCGATCAAGCATCGCCCAGAAAAAAAGACGCAGCCTCGCGGCTGCGTCCATCGTGAGTCCAACCGGGAGAGAGTCGGCGGGACTTACTTGACCTCGAACTCCTGCGGCGTTCCGGCCGCCTTACCATCAACCATGACTTCGGCGCGGTACTTGCCGGCCGGCCAGCCATTGGCATTCTTGAAGGTGATGTTGGTGGTCTCGGCACCGCTGGTGTTCAGGGTTGCGTTCTGCTCACCGGCCACCTGGCCATCCTGGAAGGTCAGCTTGGCGCCGACGGTGACATTGTTGGCTGCGCCATCGGTCTTCACCGAGACGACCACATCATCCTTCGGCGCGAACAGGGCGGCCGTGGCCACCGACTTGTCAGCAGCGGCAGACTTGCCAACGGTGACGGCCGACACAGCGACGGCCGATGCAGCCATCGGCGGCGGCGCGCCGGTCATCGGAGCGGGCGCTTCGGCCGGCGCGGTTGCCGCCGGAGCGGCGTTGGTGTCTGCGGTTTCTTCCTTCTTCTTGCAGCCCACCAGGGCGACGCTGCCCAGCAGCGCGGCCAGCAGAGCATTCTGAAGCGGGGTCGTCTTGATCATTCGGGGTTCCTCCCAGGGATTGTCGGACGGCGATTGGATCGCCGGTATTACTTCGGCGGCAGTTTCAGGGTCTGGCCCGGGAAGATCTTGTCCGGGTCGTCGAGCACATCGCGGTTGGCTTCGAAGATCTTCTTCCAGGCGTTGGCATCGCCCAGATGCTGCTTGGCGATCTTCGAAAGCGAATCACCCTTCTGCACGGTGTAGGTGCCACCGCTGACCACTTCGGCGGTACTGTCCACCGAGGCGCTGACGCCGGAAAAGTCCGCCTTGGGGACCTGCTGGGCGGTACTGTCGACGCTGCCACTGACGCCGGAGAAATCGGCTTTCTTCTCGGTACTCATCCACACACTCCCGTCTGTATGACTACATGGCTGGCACGGTGTCATAGAGGTTGTTAAATGGGGATGGTGCCGATGTGAAGCCGGCCCCCGGGGCGCATGAACAATCGAGGCGGAACACCGCCGCTGGGCTCGCCGGGCATGGTCCGGCGCTACCCGTCACAGGGTGGCCCCACGGTAGCGCCGGGCCATGCCCGGCGACGCTTATTGTCGCAGTTCGCGGTAGGTCGCGGCCGGGGCGGCGATACCGGGGCTGGCGCGCCACGGGTTGATGTCCAGGCCACCGCGACGGGTGTAGCGCGCCTCCACTTCCAGCCACTGCGGCTGGCAGCGTGCGGAGACCTCGCTGAAGATGCGCTCCACGCACTGTTCGTGGAACTCGGCGTGCTCGCGGTAGCTGACCAGATAACGCAGCAGGCCGGCACGATCAATTTTCGGGCCGTGATAGCGCAGGCTGACCGTGGCCCAGTCGGGCTGGCCGGTGACCGGGCAGTTGGACTTCAGCAAGGCAGAGACCAGGGTCTCTTCCACCACGTTGCCCGCATCGGCGGCAAGATAATCCGCCTGCGGCGGGCCGTAGCAGTCGATGTCCACATCAAGGCCATCGATCGACTCGCCCAGCGGCGACTCGTGCAGCGGCGGCAGCCCGAACGCCACCTGGACCGGGGCACCGGCGCAGGCAGACAGATCGGCGACGAGGCGCTCGCGCAGGGCGTCGGCGCTGTCCAGGCGGGTGCTGTTGAGCGAGTTGAGGTACAGCTTGAACGACTTCGACTCGATGAGCCGCGGCGAGGTGCACGGCACCTGCACGGTGGCGACAGCGACCTGCGGTTTGCCACGGGGGTCGAGCCAGCTCAGCTCGAAGGCGTGCCAGCGGTCGTGGCCAACGAACGGCAGCGCGGCCTCGTCGAGGCCGATCTCGGCGCGGGCGCCGACGCGAGGGATGGGAAACAGCAGGCCGGGATCGTACTGCGACGGGTAACTGACCTCGCGACCGAGGCTGGAATCCTGTGGGGTGTTCATGGGCGTCATTGTATCGCGCGGAGGGCGGGCCTTCGGCCGGGTCGGCCAACGGCGGAGCCCCTCCGTGGTGGTTGTGTTGGCTGGTCGCGAAAGGCGGTCTATCGGCGTGGCCGGGAGAGCAGGCGGGTCGGGGGACGCCGTAAACCCGTCCCTGGGGGCTTGGCCGCGGCATCCATGCCGCGGACACCCCCGCCCCGCCTGCTCTCCCGGCCCCTGACAATTCTCTGCACGCGGCTACCACCACGGGAAAGATCAGAAAATCAAGATCAAAAGCCGATCCTTCAGACGTTCATGACGTCTGCCGTGCCGACCAACGGTCGGCACCCACCAAAGCAGGATGTCGTTCCGACAGCCGCAGGAAACTGTCGAAGGCGGGGTGGGTCCGGTGGCAGGGGCGTGAGCCGCATGGATGCGGCGACCGAGCTTACATGGACGTACTTGCAGCGTCCCCTGCCACCGGACCCACCCCGCCATCCCACGGGATGCCCGCTTTTGCCGTTGACGTTGACGTTGCTCCGGCTTCTGCGGGTGCAGGGCTGCAAGCCCTGCCGGTAACCCTCACCCCGCCGGGGTGCCGGCACCATGCAGGTAATCCAGGCTCACCTGCAGCAGCGCACGGAATCCAACATCCAGCGCCTTCTCATCCAGCAGGAACTTCGGCGAATGATTGGCCGGCGCCGTCGCCGGATCGATGCCCACGCTGGTCGAGCCGACGAAGAAGAACATGCCCGGCACCTCCTTCGCGTACAGCGAGAAATCCTCCGCGCCCATCTGCAGCGGCGGCTCGTACACGTTGTCCTTGCCCACCACCGCCTGCAGGCTCGGCAGCATCTTCGCGGTCAGCGCCGGGTCGTTTACCGTGGCCGGGTTGCCCTCCGATTCGTAGATGTCGGTCACTGCCTTGGCGCCGTGCGCGGCCGCGGTGTGCTCGGCCACATTGCGCAGGTCGGCGAAGATCTGCTGGCGCATGCCCTCGTCGAAGGTGCGGATGGTGCCGACCATCTCCACTTCATCGGGAATGATGTTGTAGCGGATGCCACCGTTGATCGCGCCGAAGGTCAGCACTGCTGGCTGCTTGGAGAGGTTGGCGCGGCGGCTGACGATGGTCTGTGCGGTGCCGATCAGATCGGCAGTGGCCACAATCGGGTCGACGCCGTTCCACGGTGCAGAGCCATGTGTCTGCCGGCCGATCACCTTGATGCCGAAACGATCGGACGCGGCCATCAACGGGCCACCGCGCACCGCGATCTGCCCTGCCTGCACGCTGGAAAACACATGCAGCCCGAACACCGCCTCGGGCTTGAAGTCGGCAAACAGGCCTTCCTTCAGCATCAGCGCAGCACCGCCCTCCTCCGGCGGCGGCGCGCCTTCCTCGGACGGCTGGAAGATCAGCATCACCTGGCCGGGCAGGTCCTTCTTCATCGCCACCAGCGCTTCGGCCACGCCCAGCAGGGTCGCGGTGTGCGCATCATGGCCACAGGCGTGCATCACGCCTACGGTCTGCCCGCGGTACTGCGCGGTGGCCTTGGAGGCGAACGGCAGGCCGGTCTGCTCGGTCACCGGCAGGGCATCCATGTCCGCGCGCAGGGCGATCTTCGGGCCTGGCTTGCCGCCTTCGATGATCGCCACCACGCCATGATGGGCAATGCCGGTCTTCGGCTTCAGTCCCATCGCACGCAGGCGCTTGGCGACCTCGGCGGAGGTCCGCTCCTCGCGGTTGGACAGTTCCGGGTGCTGATGGAAATCGCGTCGCCATTCAACCACCTTGGCCTGCAGGCGCTGCGCGGCGGCGGTCACTTCCGGGCGCTGGGCGTCCTCGGCATGGGCAAGGGCCGGCAGGGCCAGCAGCAGGGCGGACAGCAGCAACGAACGGCGCATCTCGATCTCCACGGAAGGGGTCTGCACCTGAATGTAGGGCAACCTCGTCGCCACGGGAACCTCCACCGTCCCCCACCGGTCTGAGCGCCCGTCCCATCCGTCATGCAGGAAACCCGGTGGGCCACAGGTATGCTTTGCGCATTGCCACCCGGGGTGCCACCCCGTCCAGCCCTCTTGGAGTCTTGAATGTCACGTGTTTGGAAGATCGTGCTGCTGGTCGTGGCGGTACTGGTGCTGGCCGTGGTTGGCCTGCGCGTACTCGGTGGCGGCAAGGACAAAGCCACTGGGCAGGAAGCCGGTGCCCGCCAGGGCGGTGAGGATCCCGATGCCGGCCCGGTGCCGGTGACCGTGATCGATGCCGCACGCCAGGACGTGCCGGTGTATGCCAGCGCGCTGGGCACGGTAACCGCGATGAACACCGTGACCGTCAGCCCGCAGGTGGGCGGCCAGCTGATGAGCCTCAATTTCCGCGAAGGCCAGGAAGTGAAGAAGGGCGACGTGCTGGCGGTGATCGACCCGCGCACCGCCCAGGCCAGCTATGACCAGGCCGTCGCCTCCAAGCGCCAGAACGAGGCCCTGCTGGCCACCGCGCGCTCGAACTACCAGCGCTCGAACGCGCCGGAGTACCGCCAGTTCGTGGCCAAGACCGATCTGGATACACAACGAAACCAGGTGGCACAGTACGAAAGCGCAGTCGCCGCCAATGAAGCGAGCATGCGCTCGGCGCAGGTGCAGCTGCAGTACACCAAGGTCACCGCCCCGATCACCGGCATCGCCGGCATCCGCGCGGTCGACGCCGGCAATGTGGTCAACGCCGGCACCGCACTGGTCACCCTGACCCAGATCCATCCGATCCACGTGCTGTTCAACCTGCCCGAGCGCCAGCTCGGCGACGTGCGCCAGGCGCAGGCCGCCGGCAGCGTACCGGTTGCAGCGCTGGACCGCGCCGATTCGCACGTGCTCAGCGGCGACGGCAAGCTGGACGTGGTCGACAACCTGATCAGTGCCGACAGCGGCACCTTCAAGGCGCGGGCGGTGTTCGACAACACCGACAACGGCCTGTGGCCGGGCCAGTTCGTCAATGTGCGCATGCAGTTGCGCACCATCGGCGGCGGCGTGGTGATCCCCACCCAGGCGGTGCTGCGTGGCCCCGATGGCGAGTACGTCTACGTTGTGCAGGGCGACAACACGGTGAAGATGCAGACCGTGCGCAGCGGCGTGGAAGTGGGCGACAGCCAGGTGCAGATCGCCGAAGGCCTGAAGGGCGGCGAGCGCGTGGTCAGCGAAGGCCAGTTCCGCCTGAAGCCGGGCAGCAAGGTGACCGCGCTGAAACCGGGCGAAACGCCGGCCGCGCCGACCGAGGCCGAACTGAAGGCCGCCGAACAGAAAAGTGGCGGCAGCGGCCGTCGTGGTGGTGGTCCGCGCTGAGCGCAGGCCACCCTTTCCCTTCGCGCCGGCATCGATGCCGGCGCTGCCATTGAAGCGCCAGCAAGGATCAGTCCGTGGGCTTTTCGACGATCTTCATCCGCCGTCCCATCGCGACCTCGCTGTTGATGGCAGGTCTGTTGCTGCTGGGCATTCTTGGTTACCGCAAGCTGCCGGTGTCGGCGCTGCCGGAAATCGATGCGCCCAGCCTGGTGGTGACGACCCAGTACCCGGGTGCCAACGCCACCACCATGGCCTCGCTGGTGACCACGCCGCTGGAGCGCCAGTTCGGGCAGATCTCCGGCCTGGAACTGATGACCTCCGATTCCTCGGCGGGGTTGTCGACGATCATCCTGCAGTTCTCGATGGACCGCGACATCGACATCGCCGCACAGGACGTGCAGGCCGCAATCCGCCAGGCCACCCTGCCCTCGTCGCTGCCGTACCAGCCGGTCTACAACCGGGTGAACCCGGCCGACGCGGCCATCGTCACCCTGAAACTGACCTCGGACACGCGCCCGCTGCGTGACGTCAACAACTACGCCGACTCGATCCTCGCCCAGCGCCTGTCGCAGGTGCAGGGCGTGGGCCTGGTGTCGATCGCCGGCAACGTGCGCCCGGCCGTGCGCATCCAGGTCAATCCGGCGCAGCTGTCCAACATGGGCCTGACCCTGGAAGAGCTGCGCAGCGCGCTCACCCAGGCCAACGTCAATGCGCCGAAGGGCTCACTGAACGGCAAGACCCAGTCCTACAGCATCGGCACCAACGATCAGCTGGCCAGCGCCGCCGAATACCGCGACACCATCATCAGCTACAAGAACGGCCGCCCGGTGCGGCTGTCCGACGTAGCCGAAGTGGTCGACGGCGTGGAGAACGACCAGCTCGCCGCGTGGGCCGATGGCAAGCCGGCCGTGCTGCTGGAAGTACGGCGACAGCCGGGCGCCAACATCGTGCAGACGGTCGAGCGCATCCGCGCGCTGCTACCGCAGCTGCAGGGCGTGCTGCCGGCCGACGTGCATCTGGAAGTGTTCTCCGACCGTACAGAGACCATCCGTGCGTCGGTGCATGAAGTGCAGTTCACCCTGATCCTGACCATCGGCCTGGTGGTGGCGGTGATCTTCGTGTTCCTGCGCCGGTTCTGGGCCACCATCATTCCCTCGGTGGCGGTGCCGTTGTCGTTGGCCGGCACCTTCGCGGTGATGGCCTTTGCCGGTATGTCGCTGGATAACCTCTCGCTGATGGCGCTGGTGGTGGCCACCGGCTTCGTGGTCGACGATGCGATCGTGATGATCGAGAACATCGTGCGTTACATCGAACAAGGCAAGAGCGGCAAGGAAGCGGCCGAGATCGGTGCGCGCCAGATCGGCTTCACCGTGCTGTCGCTGACGGTTTCGCTGGTGGCGGTGTTCCTGCCGCTGCTGTTGATGCCCGGCGTCACCGGCCGCCTGTTCCACGAGTTCGCCTGGGTGTTGAGCATCGCGGTGGTGCTGTCGATGCTGATCTCGCTGACGCTCACCCCGATGATGTGTGCCTACCTGCTCAAGCCCGATGCGCTGCCGGAGGGCGAGGACGCGCACGAGCGTGCCGCCGCGGCAGGCAAGCAGAACCTGTGGACGCGCACCGTCGGCCTGTACGAGCGCAGCCTGGACTGGGTGCTGGAACACCAGCCCCTCACCTTGGCCGTGGCCGCTGCCGCGCTGGTGCTGACCGTGCTGCTGTACGTGTTGATTCCCAAGGGCCTGTTGCCCGAACAGGACACCGGTTTGATCACCGCCGTGGTCCAGGCCGACCAGAACATCGCGTTCCCGCAGATGGAGCAGCGCACCAAGCAGGTGGCCGAAGCGCTGCGCAAGGACCCGGACGTGACCGGCGTGTCGGCCTTCATCGGCGCCGGCAGCATGAACCCCACGCTCAACCAGGGCCAGCTGTCGATCGTGCTGAAAGAGCGCGGCGAGCGTGATGGACTGGATGAGATCCTGCCGCGCCTGCAGAAGTCCGTCGCCGGCATTCCCGGCGTGGCCCTGTACCTGAAACCGGTACAGGACGTGACCCTGGATACCCGCGTGGCCGCCACCGAGTACCAGTACTCGCTGTCGGACGTGGACAGCGCGGAGGTTGCACTGCAGGCCAACCGCCTGACCCAGGCACTGCGCCAGCGCCCGGAACTGGCCGACGTCGACAACAATCTGTCCAACCAGGGCCGCGCGCTTGAACTGAACATCGACCGCGACAAGGCCAGCGTGCTGGGCGTGCCGATGCAGACCATCGACGATACGCTCTACGATGCGTTCGGCCAGCGCCAGATCTCGACCATCTTCACCGAGCTCAACCAGTACCGGGTAGTGCTGGAAGTGGCGCCGCAGTTCCGCACCAGCACGGCGCTGATGGAACAGCTGGCGGTCGCCTCCAACGGCGCTGGCGCGCTGACCGGCACCAACGCCACCAGCTTCGGCCAGGTCACCTCGTCCAACTCGTCCACCGCCACCGGGATCGGTGCGCAGAACACCGGCATCACCGTCGGTGCGGGCAGCATCATCCCGTTGTCGGCGCTGGCCGAGGCCAAGGTGTCCAGCGCACCGCTGCTGGTCAGCCACCAGCAGCAGCTGCCGGCGGTGACGGTGTCCTTCAACGTTGCGCCGGGCTATTCGCTGTCCGATGCGGTCAAGGCCATCGAAGAGACCAAGGCCAGCCTGGACATGCCGGCGCACGTGCATGCGCAGTTCATCGGCAAGGCCGCCGAGTTCACCGGCAGCCAGACCGACGTGGTGTGGCTGCTGCTGGCCTCGCTGGTGGTGATCTACATCGTGCTGGGCGTGCTGTACGAGAGCTACATCCACCCGATCACGATCATCTCGACCCTGCCGCCGGCCGGCGTCGGTGCGCTGCTGGCACTGATGGTCTGTGGCCTGAGCCTGTCGGTGGATGGCATCGTCGGCATCGTGCTGCTGATCGGCATCGTCAAGAAGAACGGCATCATGATGGTCGACTTCGCCATCGAGGCGCGGCGCACCGGCGCCAACGCGCGCGAGGCCATCCGCCGCGCCTGCCTGCTGCGCTTCCGCCCGATCATGATGACCACCGCAGCGGCGATGCTCGGCGCGTTGCCGCTGGCGCTGGGCACCGGCATCGGCTCGGAACTGCGTCGCCCGCTGGGCATCGCCATCGTCGGCGGCCTGCTGCTCTCGCAGCTGGTGACCCTGTACACCACGCCGGTGATCTACCTGTACATGGAACGCTTCTCGGAATGGCTTGCACGTCGCCGCGAACAGCGCGCGCTGCGCGATGGCACGCTGCAGGAGCCGCAGGCATGACCCTGGCCCCGAGCCGTCGGGCGGCCGAACGATGAACCTGTCCGGCCCCTTCATCCGCCGTCCGATCGGCACTGCGCTGCTGGCCATCGGTTTGTTCATGGTCGGCGTGATCTGTTACCTGCGGCTGGGCGTGTCGGCGTTGCCGAACATCGAGATCCCGGTGATCTTCGTGCACGCCAGCCAGTCCGGTGCGGACGCGGCAACCATGGCTTCCACGGTGACCGCACCGCTGGAACGCCATCTCGGCCAGCTGCCGGGCATCGACCGCATGCGCTCGTCGAGCTCGGAAGGCAGCTCGCTGGTGTTCATGATCTTCCAGAGCGATCGCAACATCGATTCGGCCGCGCTGGACGTACAGACGGCGATCAATTCGGCGCAGGCCGACCTGCCCTCGGGCATGGGCTCGCCGATGTACCAGAAGGCGAACCCGAACGACGACCCGGTGATCGCCATCGCGCTGACCTCGCAGACGCAGTCCGCCGATGAGCTGTACAACGTCGCCGACTCGCTGCTGGCCCAGCGCATCCGCCAGATCGGCGGTGTCGCCTCGGTGGATATCGCCGGCGCGTCGACGCCGGCAGTGCGGGTGGACGTCAACCTGCGCCTGATGAACGCGCTGGGACTGACCGCCGACGACCTGCGCAATGCCGTGCGCGCGGCCAACGTGACCTCGCCCACCGGCTTCCTCAGCGATGGCAACACCACCACCGCGATCATCGCCAACGATTCGGTCGCACGCGCCGCCGACTTCGCCGATCTGGTGGTCAAGACCCAGGGCGACGGCCGGGTGATCCGCCTGAAGGACATCGCCAACGTCTACGACGGCCAGCAGGACGCCTACCAGGCCGCATGGTTCGATCACAAACCGGCCGTGGTGATGTATGTGTTCACCCGTGCCGGCGCCAACATCGTCGAAACCGTGGACCGGGTGAAGGCGCAGATTCCCGCGTTGCGCGACTACCTGCAGCCGGGCACCACGATGACGCCCTACTTCGACCGCACCCCGACCATCCGTTCGTCGCTGCATGAAGTGCAGATCACCCTGCTGATCAGCCTGGCGATGGTGGTGCTGACGATGGCGCTGTTCCTGCGCCGGTTGGCGCCGACGTTGATTGCCGCAGTCACCGTGCCGCTGTCGCTGGCCGGTGCCGCGCTGGTGATGTACGTGATGGGCTTCACCCTGAACAACCTGAGCCTGCTGGCGCTGGTGATCGCGATCGGCTTCGTGGTCGACGATGCGATCGTGGTGATCGAGAACATCATGCGCCACCTCGACGAGGGCATGCCGCGGATGCAGGCGGCCTTCGCCGGTGCGCGCGAGATCGGCTTCACCATCGTCTCGATCACTGCCTCGCTGGTGGCAGTGTTCATTCCGCTGCTGTTCGCCAGCGGCATGATGGGCGCGTTCTTCCGCGAGTTCACCGTCACCCTGGTGGCGGCCATCGTGGTGTCGATGATCGTTTCACTGACGCTGACCCCGGCGTTGTGCAGCCGCTTCCTCAGCGCGCACGACCACAAGGCGGCACCGTCGCGCTTCGGCCGCTGGCTCGATGCCGGTCACGAGCGGATGTTGCGCATCTACACCGTGTTCCTTGATTTTTCGCTGCGCCATGCGCTGCTGCTGTCGTTGACGCCGTTGATCCTGATCGGCGTCACCATCTTCCTGTTCGGTGCGGTGAAGAAGGGTGCGTTCCCGCCGCAGGACACCGGCCTGATCTGGGGCCGTGCCAACTCCAGTGCGACGGTGTCCTTCGAGGACATGGTCAGCCGCCAGCGCCGCATCACCGACATGCTGATGGCCGACCCGGCGGTGAAGACCGTGGGCGTACGCCTGGGCAGTGGCCGCCAAGGCTCCAGCGCGCAGTTCAATGTCGAACTGAAGTCGCGCAAGGAAGGCCGCCGCGAGACCACCGCACATGCACTGGCACGACTGAGTGCGAAGGCCGACCGTTACCCGGACCTGCAGCTGCGCCTGCGCGCGATCCAGGACCTTCCCAGCAATGATGGTGGTGGCAACAGCCAGGGCGCGCAGTACCGCGTCTCGCTGCAGGGCAACGACCTGGCCGCGCTGCAGGAATGGCTGCCCAAGCTGCAGGCGGCGTTGAAGAAGAACCCGAAGCTGCGTGATGTCGGCACCGACGTCGACAACGCCGGGCTGCGCCAGAACATCGAGATCGACCGTGCCAAGGCCGCGCGCCTGGGCATCTCGGTCGGTGCCATCGACGGTGCGCTGTACGGCGCCTTCGGCCAGCGCCAGATCTCGACCATCTACTCGGACATCAACCAGTACAGCGTGGTGGTCAACGCGCTGCCGTCGCAGACCGCCACGCCCTCGGCGCTGGACGAAGTGCACGTGCGCGCACGCAACGGCGAGATGGTACCGATCACAGCGGTGGCCAGGCAGGCGCCGGGCCTGGCGCCCTCGCAGATCACCCATGAAAACCAGTACACGACGATGGACCTGAGTTACAACCTCGCCCCCGGCGTCAGCATGGGCGAGGCCAAGGCCATCATCGACAGCACCGTGGCCGGCATGCGCATGCCCGGTGACATCCGCCTGGCCGATGACGCGGGCTTCGGCTTCAACTCCGACCCCAGCGACATGCTGATCCTGGTGCTGGCGGCGATCCTGACCGTCTATCTGGTGCTGGGCATCCTGTACGAAAGCCTGATCCACCCGGTGACGATCCTGTCCACGCTGCCGGCGGCCGGCGTGGGTGCGTTGCTGGCGCTGTTCGGCACCAACACCGAACTGTCGGTGATCTCGATGATCGCGCTGGTGTTGCTGATCGGCATCGTCAAGAAGAACGCGATCATGATGATCGACTTCGCGCTGGTGGCGCAGCGCGAACATGGGCTGACCCCGCGCGAGGCGGCACGGGAAGCCAGCATCGTGCGTTTCCGCCCGATCATGATGACCACGATGGTGGCGATCCTGGCGGCGGTGCCGCTGGCGATCGGCCTGGGCGAAGGTTCCGAGCTGCGTCGCCCGCTGGGCATCGCGATGATCGGCGGCCTGCTGTTCTCGCAGAGCCTGACCCTGCTCAGCACGCCAGCGCTGTACGTGATCTTCTCGTGCCTGGCCGAGCGCTGGAAGGCACGGCGTGCACGCAGGCGTGAGGCGAAGCTGCTCAGGCGTGCGCAGCGGGCGTAGCAACGCCCATCCACGCATGGCGTGGATCTACGGGTGCGGACCGTTGGTCCGCACGCCGCCTGGATTTGACGCGCTGTAACGAAAAGAGAACAATTCTCATCCAGCCATGGTCCTGCGCCCCTTGAGGCGCCCCGCTGCCGTTGCCGGCATGCCTGCGTGATCCCAGCCACCGACCTCTTCCCCCCATGCATGGGCGGATGGCCCGTGGCCGCCCGCCGAGGATCTCCATCGATGTTGCCCCTTCATTCTCCCCGCCTGGCCGTGCTGGCCATAGCGTTGTCCGCCGCCTGCACTGCACACGCCGAAGCTCCGGCCGAACCCCGCTCCGCCACCGATCTGGACGCGATCAAGGTCATCGCCGAGCGTACCCACACCGAAGCCGGCGCCCTGGGCGACCGCGCCCTGCGTGATACCCCATTTGCGATCACCGCCGTCGGCCGTGAGCAGATCGAACAGCGCCAGGTCGTGTCGCTGGGCGAAGCCTTCCTGCTCGATCCTTCGGTCACCACGCAGGTAAGTGCCTATGCCAGCGGCTGGAGTTCGCCGATCCGCAACCGCGGCATCGACCTGAATTTCGACAGCTACCGGGTCAACGGCCTGCAGGTCTCGTCCTGGGGTACCGAATGGCCGCTGGAAGTGATGGAACAGGTCGACCTGCTGAAGGGACCCGGTGGATTCCTGTACGGCTTTGGCGCACCGGGCGGCATCGTCAACTACATCACCAAGAAGCCCACCGAAGTACCGACCTTCTCCGCCCAGCTCGGCTGGCGCGAGCAGGGCATCGTCAGCGGCGGCATCGATGTCGGCGGCCGCTTCGGCAACGAACAGATGTTCGGCTACCGCTTCAACGCCTACCAGGAGAAGGGCGAAACCTTCAACGGCGGCCATGTCGATCGCAAGGTCGGCGCACTGTCGCTGGACGCGCGCCTGAGCGATGCCCTCACCTGGACCTTTGATGGCGTATTCCAGTCGCGCGACCTGCGCGAGGAATCACCGCAGTATTACTTCCGTGGCCTGACATCGCTGCCGCGGCCGATCGCCGGCGATGTCGACAACAGCGTGCCTGGCACCTACTACGACACCCGCTCCAGCCTGCTGTCCACGGCATTGAACTGGCAGATCAACAGCGACTGGAAGGCCAGCCTGAGCTATGGCGTCACCACCTCGTGGAACGACGTCAACAAGATCTTCGCCTACATCGATGACCTCAACGGCGACTACGACGTCAACGTCTACGAGCTCGGCGGCAAGAGCGAATGGAAGCTGGCGCAGGCGCTGCTGCAGGGCAGTTTCAGCACTGGACCGCTGCAGCACCAGCTGGTGGCCGGTGTCAGCCACCAGACCGGGCTGGGTTGGGATCGGCCTTACGAGTGGAACCTCATTGGCCGCGCCAACCTGTACCAGCGCCATGACATCCGCCACGACGCAGTTGGTTCGCGGGCGATGACGCGCGGTGACGAGACCGTGCAGAAGGCCGTATTCGTCAGCGATACCGTCGACCTCGGCCATGGCTGGTCGGTGCTGGCCGGTTGGCGCTACAACGACTTCGAGACCAAGGGCGCCTACCACACGTATCCGGTCACTCCGACCTATGCGGTGATGTTCAAGCCCAGCGAAGCGGTCACCCTGTATGCCAGCTACATCGAGTCGCTGGAAGCAGGCGGCCGCGTGGGCAACAGCTACATCAATGCCGGCGACGTGCTCGACCCCACCATCAGCAAGCAGTACGAGATCGGCGCCAAGGTCGAAGCGGATCGCTGGAACGCGAACGTTGCTGCCTTCCGCCTGGAGCGCGGCGCCAACATCGATCAGCTGACCGATGCAGGCAAGCGCCTGGTGCAGGATGGCATTACCCTGTACGAAGGCATCGAAGCCAGCGCCGATCTGCACCTGAGCGACGCGCTGACCGTGGGCGGTGGCGTGACCTGGCTGGACCCGACCTACGACAAGCTGTCACCGGGCAGTGCGGCGCAGGAAGGCAACCGTACCGCCGGCGCTGCGCGCTGGAGCGGCGTGCTGCACGCGACCTACCAGCTGCCGTGGGTGGAAGGGCTGGAGACCTATGCCGCCGTGCGTTACTACGGCGATGTCTGGTACGACGCCGACAACACGCTGAAGCTGCCCGATTACACCCTCGTCAACGCCGGCGTGGGTTACCGCCTGCTGGCCTCCGGCCACCCGGTGACCCTGCGTGCCAGCGTGGAGAACCTGGCCAACCGCAGGTACTGGTCCAATGCCGGCGTCGGCCTGCCGCGCACCTTCGCGCTGAGCGTGCGGTTCGACATGTAGGCCAACGGTAAACCGGTAGTGCCGGCCGCTGGCCGGCTCCTCATGAGCCCGGACGAAGGTGCGAGGAGCCGGCCAGCGGCCGGCACTACCGGATATCGCATGGAAGATCATCCACGCATGGCGTGGATCTACCATTTCACACGCAGCCCGCAATAATGGTGGTCGTTCCTTCCGCCGAGCCTGCATGTCCGCACGCGAATCCCGCCTCAGCCGCCTGTGGGCCCACGAAAAGGCCAGCTATGGCCTGCGGGTGTTCATCGCCCTGACAGCGGCCCTGGCCGTGTGTTGGCACCTGGATGCGCTGACCGCGCTGCCCGGGGTGTTCCTCGGCATCATCGCCAGCGCGATTGCCGAGACCGATGACAACTGGTGGGGCCGGACCAAGGCTGTGCTGCTGTCGCTGCTGTGCTTCTGCCTGGCGGCGGCCTCGGTGATCTGGCTGTTCCCTTGGCCATGGATCTTCATCACGGCCCTGGCGCTGTCCACGTTCGGCCTGACACTGCTCGGCGCACTCGGCGAGCGCTATGCGTCCATCGCCCAGGCCACCGTCACGCTGGCCATCTACACCATGATCGGCCTGGAACAGCATGGCGCCCATGACCTGCACAGTGCGCTGGACGCAGTCAGCCACCTGCTGGCGGGTGCGGTCTGGTACGGGCTGCTGTCGATCCTGTGGACCACGCTGTTCGCCAACCGGCCGGTGCGCGAGCGCGTGGCGCGCCTGTATGTGGAACTGGGGCGTTACCTGCAGCTCAAGGCCGCCCTGTTCGAACCCGTGCGCGAGGCGGACCTGCAGCGCCGCCAGCTCGACCTGGCCGAGCAGAACCGCCGCGTGGTGGGTGCGTTGAACGAGGCGAAGACAGCGATCCTGGCGCGTTTTGGCCGCTCCGGCCGGCCCGGCGTCAACTCCGGCCTGTACCTGCGCCTGTATTACATGGCACAGGATTTCCATGAGCGTGCCAGCTCCTCCCATTACCCGTACGGCGCGCTGGTCGATGCGTTCTTCCACAGCGACGTGCTGTACCGCTGCCAGCGCCTGCTCGACCTGCAGGGCCAGGCCTGTGCACGGCTGGGCGAAGCGATCCGGCTGCGCCGCCCGTTCGTTTACGGCGAGAGCAACCAGCAGGCCGGACGCGATCTTGCCGATGCGCTCACCTACCTGCGCGATCAGCAACGCCCGCAGTGGCAGCGCCTGCTCGGCTCGCTGGACCTGCTGGTGCACAACCTGCGCAGCATCGAGCGCCGCCTGCTCGATGCCGAACGTTCCGAAGCCAGCCTCGACAACGTCGACACCCGCCTGCGCGACAGCAACCCGCACACCCTGCGCGAAATGGGCGTGCGCCTGCGCCAGCAGCTCACCCCGGGCTCGGTGCTGTTCCGCCATGGCCTGCGCATGGCGCTGGCACTGATCGCCGGTTTCGCTGCCATCCGCCTGTTCAATGCACAGAACGGCTCGTGGGTGCTGCTGACCATCGTGTTCGTGTGCCGGCCCAGTTTCGGCGCCACCCGCCAGCGCCTGGCCCAGCGTATCGTCGGTACGCTGGCCGGCCTGGTCCTGACCTGGGCGCTGCTGCAGCTGTTCCCCCGGCTGGAGATCCAGCTGCTGATCGCGCTGCTGTCGGCGCTGCTGTTCTTCTTCACCCGCACCGACCGCTATCTGGTTGCCTCGGCCGCCATCACGGTGATGGCACTGACCTGCTTCAATCTGATCGGCGACGGTTTCGTGCTGATCGTGCCGCGCATGGTCGATACGATCCTTGGCTGCGCGATCGCCGCAGCAGCCGCGTTCCTGATCCTGCCGGACTGGCAGGGTCGCCAGCTGCACCGCGTGCTGGCGCGGGTGCTGGATACCGCCGCCCGTTATCTGGAATCGGTGCTGGGCCAGTACCGCAGCGGCATGCGCGACGATCTGGCCTACCGCATCGCCCGCCGCGACATGCACAACGCCGATGCCGCACTGTCCACCGCCTTGTCGAACATGCTGCGCGAACCGGGCCACGTGCGCCGCAATCTCGATTCCGGTTTTCACTTCCTGGCGTTGTCCAACACCCTGCTCGGGCATCTTTCGGCCCTGGGGGCGCACCGCGACCAGGTCGACAGCTACGCGGGCGATCCACTCGCGCTGGCTGCCGGCGAGCGGGTACGTAAAGCGCTGCAGCAGCTGGCGTCGGCATTGACGGCACAGCAACCGGTGTCGGAAGACGACAACGATGCCGATCGTGCGGTGGCCGCGGAACTGGAACAGCTTGATGAGACGATGCCGCCAAAACTGCAGTTGATCCGCACGCAGATGGCGCTGGTGCTGCGGATGCTGCCGAAGGTCAGGGCGGCGGCCAATGGTGCCGTGCGTGGTTTGACCTGAGCGGACGGCATCCACGCATGGCGTGGATCTACCGGGACGGCGGCCCTGGCGTCCCTGCATACGGGCAGGAATGCTAGGCTGCGCCGGTCCAAGGAGGTTCCATGTCCGGTCACAACCAGTTCGCCCTGCTGCGCCAGCGCCGTTTCCTGCCGTTCTTCATCGTGCAGGGGTTGGGTGCCTTCAACGACAACGTGTACCGGCAGGCGATCATCGGCCTGCTGTTCTATCTCGGCGTGGCCGAGAGCGAGCGCACGCTCTACACCAATCTGGCGCCGGCGCTGTTCATCCTGCCCTACTTCCTGTTCTCCGCCCTGGCCGGGCAGATCGCGGAAAAGCTGGAGAAGTCGCGACTGATCGTGATCACCACCACCATGGAGATCGTGATCATGACGCTGGCCGCGGTGGGCTTTGTCACCGAGAGCCTGCCGGTGCTGCTGGTGGCCCTGTTCTGCACGGGCCTGCAATCCACCCTGTTCGGCCCGGTGAAATACTCGGTGCTGCCCTCGGTACTGCGCCCGGAAGAGCTGACCGGTGGCAATGGCCTGGTCGAGATGGGCACGTCGATGTCGATCCTGACCGGCATGATCGTCGGCGGCCTGGTGTTCACCCTGGCCGGCACCCACGGACCGATCGTGGCCGCCACGGCGGTCATCGCGCTGGCCATCTGCGGCAACCTGGCCGCGCGCATGATCCCCAAGGTCGATGCCGGCGCACCGGATCTGAAGATCAACTGGAACCCGATCCCCGAATCGCTGGCCGTGCTGCGCATGGCCAGGAAGCAGAAGTCCGTACGCAACGCCATTCTCGGCGTGTCCTGGTTCTGGTTCGTCGGCACCATCCTCACCGCGCAGCTGCCGTCCTATGCGGTCACCAACCTCGGCGGTGAGCCCACCCTGTACATCTTCGCGCTGGCGCTGTTCTCGGTAGGCACCGGCGTCGGTTCGCTGCTGTGCGAAAAGCTGTCGGCGCGCACCGTGGAGATCGGCCTGGTGCCGCTGGGCGCGTTCGGCATGACCGCGTTCCTGCTGGATCTGTACTTCGCACGCGCCGGTGAAGCCACCGCGCAGGGCCTGTCGGTCACCCAGTTCGTGCACCAGGCCGGCAGCATCCGCATCATCATCGACCTGCTCGGCATCGGCCTGTTCACCGGCTTCTTCGTGGTGCCGCTGTTTGCATTGATCCAGAGTCGCACGCCGAAATCGGAGATGTCGCGCGTGTTCGCTGCGCTGAACATCCAGAACTCCGGCTTCATCGTCGCTGCGGCAGTGCTCGGCCTGCTCACCCAGCGCCTGCTCGGCTGGACCATCCCGCAACTGTTCCTGGCACTGGCCATCGCCAACGCGGTGGTGGCGATCTACATCTTCACCATCGTCCCCGAATTCCTGATGCGCTTCCTCAGCTGGGTGATGGTGCGCACGCTGTATCGCCTGCGCCCGCATGGCATCGAGGGCAACGTGCCCGATGAAGGTGCCGCACTGCTGGTCTGCAACCACGTCAGCTACATGGACGCGTTGATCCTGTCGGCGACGATTCCGCGCCCGGTGCGCTTCGTCATGTACTACAAGATCTTCAACATCCCGGTGATGCGCTGGATCTTCCGCACCGCCAAGGCGATTCCGATCGCCGGTGCGCGCGAAGACCCGGCGCTGATGCAGCGTGCGTTCGATGAGGTCGATGCCGCACTCGCCGACGGCGAGCTGGTGTGCATCTTCCCGGAAGGTGCGCTGACCCGCGACGGCGCGATGGCAGCGTTCAAATCCGGCGTGGAGAAGATCCTCGAACGCCGCCCGGTGCCGGTGGTGCCGATGGCCCTGCGTGGTATGTGGTCGAGCATGTGGAGCCGCCGCGATACCCGCCTGGGTCGCATGCGCGTGCCGCGCCGGTTCCGGGCAACCGTAGAGGTGGTCGCGGCACCGGCGGTGGATGGTCACTCGACCGATGCCGCCGCCCTGGAAGCCCAGGTCCGCACCCTGCGCGGCGACCTCGCCTGAGGGACCGATCACGCCACAGCGTGCCCTGAAAGCCGGCGCCCAGCGCCGGCTTTTTCTTGTCCCGTCAAGCGGCATAGGCGACGGGAACTGGCTGTAACCGCATACATGCGTCGCAGGTTGCGGTAGATTACGCACCCACAGGGGGGAGGTTCGGCCCGTTCACACGGCCGGCCACCAAGGAATGGAGTCTTGCTTTGAATCAACCGCCACCGCTCAGCCGTCCGGTCTACATCCCCAACCATCTGGTCTGGGCGATCCTGACGACGCTGTTCTGCTGCCTGCCGTTGGGCGTGGTGTCGATCGTGTATGCCGCCCAGGTCGATGGTCGCCGCGCGGCCGGTGACCTGCCGGGGGCCTACAGCGCGTCGCGCAAGGCGGGCTGGTGGGCGGTGGCTTCGGCCGTCGCCCTGCCGGTCCTGTTGCTGTTGTGGTTCGGGCTGTTCGGCGGCTTGGCCGCGCTGGGCGCTCTATCCGACCTTTGATTCACCACCACCACCCATCGAGGAGCTTGAACCATGAACACCACCACTGCGCAGGTCCCCAACAATCTGGTCTGGGCCATCCTGTCCACCCTGTTCTGCTGCCTGCCGGCCGGCATCGTGTCGATCGTCTACGCCGCCCAGGTCAACGGCAAGCTGGCCGCTGGCGACGTCGCCGGTGCCCGTGATTCGGCCGACAAGGCCAAGAAGTGGGCCATGTGGTCGGCCATCGCCGCAGTCGTGGTTGGCGTCCTGTACGTCATCCTGATCATGGCCGTTGGCGGCCTGGGCGCCCTGAGCGGCGGCAACGGCAGCTACTGATGTCCCCGGCGGGATCCGGCCGCGTGCCGGATCCCGTACCTGCATGTCCGCGCTTCCTGCCCGATCCCGTTTTGCCCGCTGGGCACCGCTGCTGGCCGCCTCCGGCCTCGCTGCCGGTGCAGCCGTGGTGCTGCGCCACGTCAATCCGTACGTCTCCGGCAATCCGCTGCCAAGCTGTCCGCTGTACGCACTGACCGGCTTCTACTGCCCCGGCTGCGGCAGCACGCGTTGCCTGTATTCACTGGTCCACTTCGACCTGCCCGGCGCGATGGCGATGAACCCGTTGCTGGTCATCAGCCTGCCCTTCCTGTTCCTGATGCTGCTCAACACTGCCGGCGTGCGCCCGCGTGTGCTTGATCCACTGATGCGGGTACTGGCCAGTCCCATGTTCTGGCTGTGGTTGCTGCCCGGGTATGCCGTGCTGCGCAACCTGCCGTGGGCGCCGTTTACCGCGCTGGCTCCGGTGTAGGTTTCCCGCCAACGGCGCAGCCCCTCGTGGTGGTCGGCAGAGGCCGTTGGGGTTGGCCGGGCGGGTGGGCTGCGCAGGGGACGCCGTAAACCCATCCATGGGGGCTCGGGCGCGCCATCCATGGCGCTTACGCCCCTGCGCAACCCACCCGCCCGGCCACGGACAATTTCCGTGCGCGTCCACCACGGAAGAAAGAAGAGAAGATCAAAAGCGGAAGCGGGTCGCTGCGCTCGGCATCCACGCATGGCGTGGATCTACTGTCCGTCACCGGGAACCTGTCGGGGGCAGGGCGGTGTGGGGCTGCAGGACCGTTGGCGCCATGGATGGCGCCATCGAGCCCCCATGGAAGGGTTTACGGCGTGTCCTGCAGCCCCACACCGCCCCGCCCAACCCTCAGCAACCCAGAGCCGCTGTTGCTGTTGCTGTTGCTGTTGCTTTCAGCGGGTGCAGGGCTGCAAGCCCTGCAAAGCCACTACGTCACCCAGCCTGCTATCACCAGCAGGGCCAGCACCGCCAGCCACAGCAGCAGCATCCGCCACACCAGGCTCATCGCATCACGCAGGTCCGGCAGCCGCTGCCACACCGGCAGCAGGCCGGCTTCGGTGTAATCGTGCGCGTCTTCGCGCAATTCGGCATTGACACTGGCACGCGCCACCGCGCCCAGGAAACCGATGCCGCCGGCCAAGCGCTCACCATGCGCTTGGCGCCATGCTTTCCAGGCCGTGTCGAAGTTGCCCACCAAGGCCATCGAGAACGCCATCAACTGGGCCACCGGCCACTCGATCCAGCCCAGCAGCCGCTGCGCCAGCGCCAGCGGCTCCACCGGCACGCGTGCGCGCATCGGACTTTCCGCCATCAATGCCAGCAGACGATAACCGAGGGCCCCCACCGGGCCCAGCAGCAGGAACCAGAACAGCACTGCGAACCAGCGTCGCAGTGCATTGAGTACGGTCGCTTCGACCAACGAAGGAACATCCTCGCGCAGGCTGCCACCGGCCGACTGCAGGTTGCGTGCCGCTGCCTGCCGGGTCGGCGCATCGTCGGCATCGATGATCGCTTCGATGTCGCGGTCCAGATCCCGCGGGCCCCAGCACCAGGCCAGTACCGCCACGCCCAGCAGCAGCGCCGGAAGGCCGAACAGCACCCCGCGCAGCAGCCAGGCAACCAGTGCCATCAGCAGCAGCGGCGGCACGATCGCCAGCGCCACGCCAGCGGCCCCCTGCCAGGCCCGACCACCGTGCGCGTCCAGCCAGCCCAGCCAACGCCGGAAGCCGTCGAAACGGCGCAGCGACGCGGCAGCGGCCGGGGCGACATGGCCAAGGGCCAGTGCCACCAACACGGCGACCAGGGTGGTGAACATGGCAGGTCTCCCTACGAGCAAGCGTTCGGCGTCGCTACCTTACCTGTCGCAGCGCCACCGTCAGCGGTGAACCGTACTGTAACCGGCAGCGTGTTCAGGTGGCGGCAATGCTGGCGCCGCCGGACCCCGGTTGCTGACGGTACCAATGCTCGATCAGGCCCCGCGAAATGGAGATCGGCGGTGACAGACGGATGCCTTCACCATCGTCCTCGACGTCACGTGCGAGGGCCGCTCCCACTTCTTCTGCGCTGAACCAGCGCGCGTCTTCCAGCTCGCCATCCACGGTCGGCAGGTCATCCTGTGCCTGCGCACGGAAACCAACCATCAATGCACCGGGGAACGGCCAGGGCTGCGAGCCGAGGTACTGGCAGGCGGTCACCCGCACCTTGCTCTCTTCGTGCACTTCGCGCGCTACGGTCTGCTCGAAGGTTTCGCCCGGCTCGACAAAGCCGGCCAGCACCGAATAGCGGCGCGGCGCCCAGTTGGACTGGCGACCCAGCAACAGCCGGCCCTGGTTTTCCACGGCGACGATCACTGCCGGATCAACGCGCGGGTAGTGCTCGGTCGCGCATTGCGGGCAGCGGCCGACGAAGCCACCACGGGCGAACGTCACGGCCGTACCGCAGACCCCGCAGAAGCGGGTACGCGATTGCCAGTAGGACATGCCGCGGGCGTAGCTGAAAGCGGTCGCATCGGCCACGGTCCACAGCAGCGCGGCCTGGCGCAGATCGAGCCGGCGCGGCGCGGTGATCGTCACGCTGGCAGCTTCCACCGAGAACCACGCCTGCTCGCCACGCAGGCCGAGGAAGATCGCGACACCGGGTCCGCCCCCCACATCAGCGCCAGTCAATGCCAGCGGCTGGTCGTCATCACCGGTGAAGGCGGTACCGTCCTGGTCCAGCACAAGAATGCGCGCATCGGGCCACAGGCGCGCCAGAGCATCGGCATCTTCGCGCAGGGCATCGGCGCGCTCCAACGGTTCACCCACGAAGGCAAAACCGGAAAGCGGCGAAGGAGAAGTGAGCATCCAGCTAGCCTGCCGCCAATCGATGCGGGTGGCAAGGTCGGCGCTGTGCGCAATCTGCCTTTGTGGGTGCAGGAAAGGCATCCACGCATGGCGTGGATCTACCGACGGCACGGGGCGCATACCCCGCGCCCATGCAATTACATGCTGAAACTGCTGCCGCAGCCGCAGGTGGTCTTGGCGTTCGGATTGCGGATCACGAACTGCGCACCGGTCAGGCTTTCGGTGTAATCCACTTCGGCACCCATCAGGTACTGCAGGCTGAGCGGGTCGACCAGCAGGGTGACCCCGCTGGTCTGCACCGCCAGGTCATCATCGGCACGGTTTTCGTCGAACTCGAACCCGTACTGGAAGCCCGAACAGCCGCCGCCCTCGATGTACACACGCAACGACAGGTCGGGGTTGCCCTCGTCCTGGATCAGTTCCTTGACCTTGGCCGCAGCGGCCTCGGTGAAGTTCAGCGGCCGATCCAGCGACTGGTAGTCGGGCGCGGCAGCCGGCGTGGCGCCGGGAAGGGAGACGAGCGTGTTCATGGACTCAGCATGGGGGCGCCGGCGATGGCTTTCAAGCCATCGCCTCGGCCAGCTTGCGGCGTGCGGCGGTGTCGCCCTTGCCATCACCGGCGTCCTCGCTCTCCGGCGCTGGCAGGGCCTGCATCGGGGCGCTGGCGTGGATCAGCCGGCCGTTCAGCTGGGCACCCGCATTCATTTCCACCACCTGGTAGTGAACGTTGCCGTTGACCCGGGCACTCGGGGTCAGTTCGACCTTCTCGGTGGCATGCACGTCGCCGTCAAGGCGGCCGCTGATGACCACCACCTGGGCGCGGATCTCGCCCTCGATCACGCCGTGCTCGGCGAGGGTCAGGGTCGCCGCGCTGGCGCCTTCCTGGGCAATCACCTTGCCGTGGATGCGACCTTCCACGTACAGGCCACCACTGAATTCCACATCGCCACGGATCACCACCTGGTTGCCGATCAGGGCATCCACCACCAGTTGGCCATCACGGCTGGATTTGCTGCTTCCGAACATCTGCCTACTCCCCTTTGCTGGCCGGTGCGCCGGCCTGTTTCCAGTCGAATACCTGGGTGGCGCCCCCCGCACCACTCCCCAATGTCACCTTCACCCGTTGCGGGGTGAAGTCAGCCGGCAGCATCACGCTGCCGGTGAGCTGCTGGAAGTACCGGAACGAGTAATCCTGTCCCGGCACCTTGCTGCGCTGGTGCAGCTCGTCCCAGCTGATGGTGGCAAGCTTGCCGTTCTTCACGCCTTCCACCGTGAAACGCATCTGCCCCTGGCTGATCGCGCCGCGGTTGAGGTTCTGGGTCAGCACCACGCTGTACTGCCAGGTACCCGCCGATTCCGGGCTGAATTCAATCGAATGGGTGTTCAGGCCCTTGCGCTGACTGGTCGAGCCCACCAGGCGTTCATAGAAGGCGACGTCCGCGCGCAGGCCGGCAATCTCTTCGTCACGCTCGGCCAGCGAAGACTGCACTTCGTTGTTGGCCGCGCGGCTGATGCGGTCCGACGCTTCCAGCGTGGCCTGCTTCTGCCGCAACTCGGTCAGCTGGGTCTGCAGGGTATCGGCGCGCTTCTCGGCAACCTGCACGCGCTGGCCCTGTTCACCGCGCGGCGCGCCCAGCCAGCAGCCACCCAGTACCGCAAGCACCAGGCTGAGCAGCCAGATGCCGGCGATCACCAGCAGGCGACGACGGTCGGCAGGTGGTTGCGAAGCACCGGGCAGGCGGACCTGCACACGCATGGGAGGGCGGTTGTTCATGGGTAGTCTCCGTGGCATCGCAATGGCGACGCCAGTACGGCCCCTGGGGCAAACGACGGGCTAGTGTATGACAGGAACGGCAGGTTTCCCCGGTGCCGGCCGGCGCCGGGCGGTGGCATTCAGCCACTCCATCGTCGATAGTGT
Organism: Stenotrophomonas sp. NA06056; assembly: GCF_013364355.1. NCBI lineage: Bacteria > Pseudomonadati > Pseudomonadota > Gammaproteobacteria > Lysobacterales > Lysobacteraceae > Stenotrophomonas > Stenotrophomonas sp. NA06056. The sequence goes on from NZ_CP054931.1 coordinate 4,056,571, forward strand.
GGCACCCCGCACAGTTCCGCCGCCGGAGCCCGCCATGACCGAAGCCCACCTGTTCGTGATCGGCATCCTGCTGGCCTGGCTGGCCGGTATCCGCGTCTACCTCACCGTGTTCGGCGTCGGCATTGCCGGCCTGCTCGGCTGGGTCGACCTGCCACCGGCGCTGCAGGCCACCGAGTCGTGGTGGGTGCTGGGTACGTCGGCAGCACTGGCCATCGCCGAATTCTTCGCAGACAAGATTCCTGGCGTGGATTCAGCCTGGGACCTGGTACAGACCCTGGCGCGCGTACCCGCCGGCGCCTTCCTCGCAGCAGCGACGCTGTCGCCCGATGGCGACCTGGGCACCGGCGCACTGGTGGCCGGCGCGGGCGTTGCGCTGGCCAGCCACGGCCTCAAGGCCGGCACCCGCGCCCTGCTCAACACGTCGCCGGAACCGGCCAGCAACTGGGTCGCCTCGGCGGCCGAAGATACCGTGGTGATCGGCGGACTGGCGCTGGCCCTGGCGCATCCGTGGATCGCGCTGGTGGTGGTGCTGGCCTGCAGCCTGGCCGGTGCATTGCTGGTCTGGCTGGTCTGGCGCACCCTGTGGAAAAGCGTGCGCTGGTTGGCACGTGGCGGTAGCGACGACGGACAACGGCAACCCCGTACCGGCTGATCGGCAGGCTTGTCGCATAATGGCCGCGAACACCAGGAGCATCGATGGCCGCAAACGAATCCGCCGCGGGCCCCCGCCCGGGACGCGCTGAAACCCCTCCGGCCGATCATTGGCAACGTTGGGCCGCCCCCGTTGCTGCGGCGGCGCCTGCCGAGGCACCCTCAGCGACAGTGCAGGGACCTGCATCGTCAACGCCCGGCGACGGTGTCCGGCTGGCGGCTCCGCCGCCCCTGCCGGCCGCCGCAGCACTGCCGGAGGCGGGCAACAGTGACGTGGCGCCGTTGGACGCCGACTCGCCCTACCGCGTGCTGATCGTCGAAGACGACCGTGCCCAGGCGCTGTTCGCGCAGAGCGTGCTGCATGGCGCCGGCATGCAGGCGATCGTGCTCGGCGACGCCGATGGCGTGCAGCAGGCCATCCGCGAGCAACGCCCGGACCTGATCCTGATGGATCTGCACCTGCCCGGGCTGGATGGCATGCGGTTGACCGCGATGATCCGCCAGCAGCCCGGCATGCAACTGCTGCCGATCGTATTCCTCAGCGGCGACCCGGACCCGGAGCGCCAGTTCGAGGTGCTCGACTGCGGTGCCGACGATTACCTGAGCAAGCCGATCCGGCCACGCCACCTGATCGCCGCGGTGGCCAACCGTATCCGCCGCGCGCGCGCGCAGGCCGCAACCCTGCCGGGTGCCAACGGCGCTCCGGCCACCAGCAACCCCGAAACCGGGTTGCCCACGCGTCATCACGTGCTGCAGCAACTCAACGCGACGCTCGCCCAGCACGAACGCGGCGGCGTGTTCTTCGTGGAAATCTCCAGCGCGCTGGGCCTGCGCGAGCGCTACGGCTACGCGGCCTTCGAACGGCTGATGGTGCAGGCCGGGCAGCGTCTTGCCGAGGCAGGCCACCCGCACCTGCTGGCGCGCCTGAACGACAACAGCTTCCTGCTGCTGGCGCGCAACACCGATGAGGACAGCCTGGAAGCAATCGCCGGCACCCTGCGCGAGCAACTGTCCGCACGCGCCTTCGTGATCCGCGACGACGAATCCGTGCACCTGCGCGGCGTGGTCGGCTACGCGCCGCTGTCACCCGGTTTCGACGATGCCAGCAGCGCCCTGGAAGCGATCGAGCGCACCACCCTGCAGGCACGCCTGCTCAGCGCCGGCGTGGCCGGCCACGTGCATCGCCAGATCACGACCGAACAGGAGCACCTGGCGCTGCTGGAAGGCCAGCTGGAGCTCGCTTACCAGCCGATCGTCGCCGTTGCCGGCGGCAGCAGCGCGCAGTACCAGCTGCTGCTGCGCCTGCGCCGTGCCGATGGCAGTGTGCTGACCGCCGGCCAGGTAATTCCGGCCGCCGAAGCCGCCGGCCGCATCGCCGACCTCGACCAGCAGGTACTGGAGCATGCGATGGGCCTGCTCGACCTGTATCGCCACGCCACGCAACCGCTGAACCTGTTCGTCTCGCAGTCGCTGCGCACCCTGCAGCGCGACGCGTTCGCCGACTGGCTGCTGGAATCGCTGCAGCAACGCCGCCTGCCCGGCAGCGCGCTGGTGATCGACGTGCGCCTGCCCGACGCGCTGATCCACACCGTGCCGTTGCAGCAGTTCTGCCAGCGCATGGCCAGCGTCGGCGTGCGCTTCTGCCTGAGCCAGTTCGAGCCTGGCAGCGAGGCCATTGCCCTGCTCACACAGCTGCCGCTGTCGTTCGTGCGCATGGCCGCACGCTTCTCCAGCAGCCATTCCAACCCGGATACGCGCGAAGAACTGCGCCGTTCGATCGAGCAGGCGCATGCCGCCGGCCTGCAGATCATCGGCCAGCAGATCGAGGATCCACAGGCCGCCGCTGCGATGTGGGTCGGTGGTGTCGATTACATCCAGGGCAACATGGTGCAGTCGGCCGGCAGCGACCTGAACTTCGACTTCCACAACGCGGTGCTCTGAGTGTCATCGACGGTCGCGCTGCTGGTGGTGCTGGCCTTGGCCATCATCGCCCTGCTGGTACTGGGCCTGCGGTTGCGTTCGCGCACCCACACGCTGGCGGCACTGCAGCGCGACCGCATCACCCTGACCAGCGAGCGCGACCAGCTGCGGCGCACCACCGAGCGCCAGGGCCAGCTGGAGCACCAGCTGCTGCAGGCCAAGCAGGCGGCCGAAGCGGCCGTGCTGGCCAAGGGCGAGTTCCTGGCCACCATGAGCCATGAGATCCGCACCCCGCTCAACGGCATCCTGCCGATGCTGGAGCTGATCGCCCGTGGTCCGCTCGGCGAGGACCAGCGGCAGATGCTGGCCACCGCCTCGGCCAGCTCGCAGCAACTGCTGCGCATCGTTGATGACATCCTCGACTACTCGCGACTGGAAGCACAGGCACTGGAACTGGAGATCACCAGCTTCAACCTGCGCGAGCTGCTCGACGGCGTGGTGCAGCTGCTGCAGCGTGCCGCCGAAGCCAAGGGCCTGACGCTGAGCCTGCAGCTGGACCCCGCCGTGCGCCTTCCCGTGCGCGGCGACCCGGTACGCCTGCGCCAGGTGCTGGGCAATCTGCTGGCCAATGCCATCAAGTTCACCGCACGTGGCCAGGTGCAGTTGCGCGTGCAGCGGCTGGGCGAAGGCCCCGCCCAGCACCAGCTGCGTTTCGAAGTGGTCGACACCGGCATCGGCATCGATGAGGCGCAGCAGGCGCGGCTGTTCCAGTCCTTCAGCCAGGCCGACGCGTCCACCACCCGCATCTACGGTGGCACCGGCCTGGGCCTGGCCATCTGCAAGCGCATCACCGACCTGATGCATGGCGACATCGGCGTGCGGTCCATCCCGGGCCAGGGCGCAACGTTCTGGTTCGAAGTGCCGCTGCTGAAGGTACCCGGCGATCTGCCAGCGCTGGCACGCTCACCGGAAGCGCTGCTGCTGTACTCCGCCGATGCGCAGCTGCAGCCACGCGTCGAGCGCATCGCCGCACACCATGGCCTGCAGGTACATCTGCTGGCCAGTATTGATGAGGCCATGGAACGCCTGCGCACAGCGCCACGCCCGGGCCAGAGCACCCCGGCATGGCTGCTGGTCGACGCGCGCCATCGCCGCACTGGCGAAGCGGCACTGCAGCGGGCCCTGGCCGAGCGTGGTGCCGACGATACTCTGCAGGTGCTGTGGCTGCAGGACGATCCGGTCGCACCGCGGCCGCGCCAGCAGCAGCTGCACAGCACATTCAACGATGCCGCCCTGCACGCGCTGCTGGCACAGCCAACAGCCACCGCACGCCCGGCAGCACTGCTGGCCAACGCCGAAGATGCACAGCCGGCCGCCATGCTGCCGTCATTGGGTCTGCGTGTCCTGCTGGTCGAGGACAACACGGTCAACCGGATGGTGGCCGAACACCTGCTGCGGGTCTTCCAGTGCCAGGTGCGCAACGCCGCCGACGGCGAGCAGGCGCTCGCACTGCTGCGCGAAGGCGGAATCGACGTCGTGCTGATGGATTGCCAGATGCCGGTGCTCGACGGCTACAGCGCAACACAACGCTGGCGCAGCGAGGAAGCCGATGCAGGGCGCACGCGGCTGCCGATCATCGCGATGACCGCCAACGCCATGGCCGGTGATCGCGAGCGCTGCCTGCAGGCAGGCATGGACGACTATCTGTCCAAGCCGATCACGCGCGAAGCGCTGCATGCGTTGCTCCAGCGTTGGGGCCGGGTTGCCGTTGATCGCGAACATGCGCCGCTGTCGGAACCTGTGCAGTTGCCCGCAGCGCCGAGCATGCTCGACATCGAAAGCCCTCCTGATGACCAAGCACGCTCAACCCCGATTCCCCAGCCGGTGCTTGATCGCAGCGTGCTGGATGAGCTGCATGCGGTGATCGGCGATGCTGCTGCGCAGATCGTGGCGGTATTCCTGGAAGACGCACCGCAGTTGGTGCAGCAGTTGCAGCAGGCAGCGCAGGGCAACGATATCGAACGCCTGCAGGCCCTGTCGCACAGCCTGAAATCGTCCAGTGCCAACGTCGGCGCGCTGTCATTGTCAGCAGTGGCGCGGCGGATCGAACACGAAGCCCGCAGTGGCAGCCTGCAGCGCCCTGCCGTGGCAGTGGCGCTGCTGGTGGCGGAGTTCGCCCGTGCGCGCGTAGCGCTGACCGGCTACCTCGCCGGCCAGGCCCATTGAATCACTCTTCGAGCTTGCTCAGCAGGTACTTCGGCTCACCGATGCGCTCGATCAGCTCCAGCTGGGTTTCCAGCCAGTCGATGTGCTCTTCCTCGGAGTCGAGGATCTTCACGAACAGCTGGCGGCTGACGTAGTCGCCGACCGAATCGGCGTAGGCCACGGCCTCGCGCAGGGTGACCACGCCATCGCGTTCCAGCGACAGATCGCACTGCAGGATCTCGGTCGGGTTCTCACCGATGCGCAGCTTGCCCAGCGCCTGGAAGTTCGGCAGGCCTTCGAGGAACAGGATGCGATCGGCAAGCATGTCGGCATGCTTCATTTCTTCGATCGATTCCTTGTACTCGTGTTCGGCCAGTTCCTTGATGCCCCAGTTCTTCAGCATCTTGGCGTGCAGGAAGTACTGGTTGATCGCGGTCAGCTCGTTGTAGAGGACCTTGTTGAGGAATTCGATGACCTTGGTGTCGCCCTTCATGGGGATGCTCCTGCACGCTGAAATCGCGGGCACTGTAACCCCTTGCGCGCGGCCGTGAAGGAACGCGAATCGTGCGCATTGGCCAGTGCGGCCAGCAATGAAGACCAGGAGAGTGCGGCGTCAACGCGCCGCGAAACGACTCAGGCGACCTGCGCCAGACCCAACACCGGCAACGGCAGATCGTGGGTAGCACGTGCCTTGGCCAGCAGGTCGCCGGCCATGTCCAGGCAGGAACCGCAGGTAGCGCCGCACCCGGTGCGCATGGTCAGCTCGGCCACCGACGTAACGCCATGGCTGGCGGCTTCGCGGATCTGGTGGTCGGTAACACCGTTGCAGATGCAGACGTACACGGGCGGGAACCAAGGCAACAGGCCAGTAGCGGCCTGGTGGCTATTCCAATGGAAACGAGAATGGTTGTCAATCAGAGACCTGAACCATTCTCGATACCGTTCAGCCCATCAGGTGCCAGGGCCCTCGCCCTGCGCTTTCTTCGGCCAGTAGCCGTGGCTGCGGGGCCGTTTGCGCGGACGGTCATGGCCGGCGGTGTGACCCGGCATCCAGGCCTCTGCAGCGCTCTTGGGCATGGCACTGATGCTCTGCCCTGCCACCCCTTGGGCCAACGGCGCCAGATGTCGCAGGGCACGCGCATAGACACCACGCTTGAACACCACCACATGCTCCACCGGGTACCAGAAATCGACCCAGCGCCAATGATCGAACTCGGGCGAGTCGGTATGGTCTAGGCTGACGTGGGCCTCGTCACCGGTCAGACGCAGCAGGAACCAGACCTGCTTCTGGCCAATGCAGACCTGGCGTTCATTGCGACGGATGGCGCGCGCCGGCAGCTTGTAACGCAGCCAGCCCGGTGTCGCCCCAAGCACTTCAACGTGCTCCGGCAACAGCCCGGTCTCTTCCTGCAGTTCGCGATACATGGCCTCGACAGGCGTCTCGTCGGTGTTCATGCCACCCTGCGGGAACTGCCAGCCATCCCGGCGCACACGTCGTGCCCAGAACACCTGCCCGTCCTGCCGCATCAGCACGATGCCGACGTTCGGTCGATAGCCGTCCGGATCGATCACGATGCGGACTCCTAAGAAAATCTACTGGTTGGGACTATCCCATGCCGTCTGTCGGGCCACAAGCACGATCAAAGGTGTTGACAGTCCTGGTACATATCAGCAGAATAGCGGGCTCACCAAGGCTATGTAGCTCAGCCGGTTAGAGCACAGCACTCATAATGCTGGGGTCGGTGGTTCGAGTCCACCCATAGCCACCACGTTGAAGTTGTTTTTCAACGTGAAAAGTGAGAAAATAGTTACACGTTACATTGCCCCTTAGCCAAGCGGTAAGGCACCTGACTCTGACTCAGGCATCGGTGGTTCGAATCCATCAGGGGCAGCCAAATTAAAAAGAAAAAGGCCAGATCGAAAGATCTGGCCTTTTTCTTTCTAATTTGGTCGCACGTCCCAACGAAGAGCAGCCGAGCATCGGCTCGGCTCTACACGAAACCACCGGTAGTGCCGGCCACTGGCCGGCAACCAGCAAATGCATGACCCCGAAACGACAAAAGCCCGGCCGAAGCCGGGCTTTTGCTTTTCCAACCAGCGGGCTCCCGAGGGAGCCCAACCAGGCGCGGTAAATCAGCGCTTGGAGAACTGGGTGGCGCGGCGGGCCTTGTGCAGACCGACCTTCTTACGTTCGACTTCGCGGGCGTCGCGGGTCATGAAGCCAGCCTTGCGCAGCTCGGACTTCAGGGTTTCGTCGTACTCGACCAGAGCACGGGCGATACCCAGACGGATCGCACCGGCCTGGCCGGTGGTGCCGCCGCCAGCGGCGGTGACCAGGATGTCGAAGCTCTCGGTGTTCTTGGTCAGTTCGAGCGGCTGGCGCACGATCATGCGCGCGGTCTCACGGCCGAAGAACTCGTCCAGCGGACGGCCATTGACGGTGATGTTGCCCGAACCCTTGCGCAGGAACACGCGAGCAGTGGAGGACTTGCGGCGGCCAGTGCCGTAGTTTTGAGTGATAGCCATGATTAGATATCCAGAACCTGCGGCTGCTGTGCGGCGTGCGGATGCTCAGTGCCGGCGTAGACCTTGAGCTTGCGGTACATCTGGCGACCCAGCGTGCCCTTCGGCAGCATGCCCTTGACGGCGGTCTCGATCACGCGCTCCGGGTGGCGCTCAAGCGCCTGGGCGAGGGATTCGGTCTTCAGGTTGCCGATGTAGCCGGTGAAACGGTGATACATCTTGTCCTGCAGCTTCTTGCCGGTGACGACAATCTTTTCTGCATTGATGACGACCAGGTAGTCGCCGGTATCAACGTGCGGGGTGTAGACCGGCTTGTGCTTGCCACGCAGACGGCGGGCCAGCTCGGTGCAGAGACGGCCCAGGGTCTTGCCCTCGGCGTCGACGAGGTACCAGTCGCGCTGGACGGTCTCGTTCTTGGCAGTGAAAGTGCTCATGAAGAACTCTTGGTTAGGTCGGGCTCATTGCGGCGAAGGACTCGCCGGAACTCTGCCACGCGTTGTGAAAGGTGGAGCGTAAGGGGCGGCATTGTACGCACCTTGGCTGGCGGGTGCAAGCCTGCCTCCGCCCCGGGTTGGCAGGGGGCCGGGGCCGGGCGAGAATCGGGGTCTCCCCCGCTCCACGCCGTGCTGCCATGACCGTGCTTCGCCAGACCACCCCGCTGGATCATCTGCTGACCGAGGCGCAGCGCGCCCTGGACACGGTGTTCGGCACCCCGCCGGCCAGCCGCCCCTATCCGGCCACGGACACCGGCGAGCCCGGCATGGACAGCGCGCAGCGTCGCCACGCGGCCGGGCTGATGCGGATCAACCATGTCGGTGAGGTCTGCGCGCAGGGCCTGTACTTCGGCCAGGCCGCGGTGGCGCGTGATCCGGCGACCCGCGAGCATCTGCTGGAAGCGGCCCAGGAAGAGACCGATCACCTGGCGTGGTGCGCCACCCGCCTGGGCGAGCTGGACAGCCGCCCGAGCCTGTTCAATCCGCTCTGGTACGCCGGCAGCTACACCATCGGCACCCTGGCCGGGCTGCGCGGCGACGGCTGGAACCTGGGCTTCGTGGTCGAGACCGAGCGCCAGGTGGAAGCCCATCTGGACGAACACCTGGTCGACCTGCCGGCCGGCGACCTGCGCAGCCGCGCGGTCATCCGGGTGATGAAGGAAGACGAGGCCCGGCATGCCGAGCAGGCCGAGCAGGCCGGCGCACGCCGCCTGCCATTCCCGATTCCCGGCGCGATGGCGCTGGCTTCCAAGGTGATGAAGACCATCGCCTACCGCATCTGAAGGGTTGCCCGCACCAACGGTGCGGGCCTACCAAGAGGTGCGGCGGGGCCCGACCAAACCACACGGTGGGGCCCGACCGTTGGTCGGGCCACCTTTCAATTGGGCGACACCAGCTTCAGGCCGATCACACCGGCCACGATCAGGCCCACGCACGCCAGGCGTGCCGGCGAGGCGCTGTCATTGAACAGGTAGATGCCCAGCACCGCCACGCCCATGGCGCCGATGCCGGTCCAGATCGCGTAGGCGGTACCCACCGGAATGCTCTTCATCGCCTGGCTCATCAAGTACAGGCTGATCAGTGCGGACACCACCGTGGCGGCGGTCGGGAGGGGTTTGCTGAAACCCTCGGAGTACTTCATTCCAAGGGCGAATCCGATCTCGAACAGACCGGCCAGCAGCAGATAGATCCAGGGCATGGGTGGGGGCTCCTTACCTTTTTGGGAAAAACGAAACGGCCCGGTGTTTTCACACCGGGCCGTAAGTCGGTACATCGCCGTGGAACTGAAAATTGCGCAGCGCGCCGGTTCCACGGGGCGGGACGTCCCGCCTGGTGGCGATGCCTGGCGGCATCGCACATGGGTGTTACTCGGCCAGGTTGCGCCCGTGGAACAGCTCTTCGATCTCGCGCTTGAGCAGCGCTTCGATCTTCATGCGTTCCTTGAACGACAGGTTCTTGGCCTTTTCCTCGAACAGGTACTGGTCCAGGTCGAAGTCCTTCAGGTGCATCTTCGTGTGGAAGATGTTTTCCTGGTAGACGTTGACGTCGAACATCTCGTAACGCGACTTGATGTTCTTGGCCAGGAAGTTCTGGATCGAGTTGATCTTGTGATCGATGTAGTGCTTCTTGCCCTTCACGTCACGGGTGAAGCCACGAACGCGGTAGTCCATGATCACGATGTCCGATTCCAGACTCTCGATCAGGTAGTTCAGCGCCTTCAACGGCGAAATAACGCCACAGGTAGCCACGTCGATGTCGGCGCGGAAGGTGGCGATACCTTCCTGCGGGTGCGTTTCCGGATAGGTGTGCACGGTGATGTGCGACTTGTCCATGTGCGCGACCACGGCATCGGAAATCAACTCCTTGCCGGCCTGCTTCTTGTCGATCACCGGCTCTTCGGAGATCAGGATCGTCACCGAGGCACCCTGCGGATCGTAATCCTGGCGGGCCACGTTGAGGATGTTGGCGCCGATGATCTCAGCGACATCGGTCAAGATTTGAGTAAGCCTGTCGGCGTTGTACTCTTCATCGATGTATTCAATGTAACGCTGACGCTCCTCTTCGGTGCGCGCGTAACACACGTCATAGATGTTGAAGCTCAGCGCCTTGGTGAGGTTGTTGAAACCCTGCAACCTCAGGCGAGGCAACGGCTTGACCACGGCGGTCGATTCCTGTGTAAGAAGGGAAAGGGGGAATTATGCGGCATAAGTGTCTCCAGGGGGAACGTGAAGACGCTCAGCTTCTGGCACACTGTTTGCCCTTAACAATTGCGCTGGTTAAGCTCCGCTATCGACCCCGTGAATCCGTTCATGCGCAGAGGGAGCGCCCCTATCGTGTCAACCGTGCGCCTAGCTAGCAGCCCATTGGCCTTGGACATCGCAACAATCGACCGCTTCCTGGCGCACAGCCACAGGCGGCGCTATCCCACCCGTACCGACGTCTTCCGGCCCGGTGACCCGGCCGGCACCCTGTATTACGTCATCAGCGGCTCGGTTTCGATCATGGCCGAGGAAGAGGAGGACCGTGAGCTGGTGCTGGGTTATTTCGGCGCCGGTGAGTTCGTCGGCGAGATGGGCCTGTTCGTGGAGTCGGACCGCCGCGAGGTGATCCTGCGCACCCGCACGGCCTGCGAGCTGGCTGAAATCAGCTACGAGCGCCTGCATCAGCTGTTCCTCGGCCCGCTGTCGGCCGATGCCCCGCGCCTGCTGTACGCGCTGGGCCAGCAGATCTCCAAGCGCCTGCTGGACACCAGCCGCAAGGCCAGCCGCCTGGCCTTCCTGGATGTCACCGACCGTATCGTGCGCACCCTGCACGATCTGGCGCAGGAGCCGGAGTCGATGAGTCACCCGCAGGGCAGCCAGCTGCGCGTCTCACGCCAGGAACTGGCCCGTCTGGTTGGCTGCTCGCGCGAAATGGCCGGCCGGGTACTGAAGAAGCTGCAGACCGACGGCCTGCTGCACGCCCGCGGCAAGACCGTGGTGCTGTACGGCACCCGGTGATTGCCGGGAGGAAGCCCTGTAGAGCCGAGCCCATGCTCGGCTGCTGTACGCGAATGGCAGCCGAGCATGGGCTCGGCTCTACACGGCCCGTGCGCGGCCTGCTGGGCTAGTCTCGGCCCATGGAGCTGAGCAGCGAATTCTGGTGGTTCATCCTCATCGGCCTCGGCGCACAGCTGGTCGATGGCGCGCTGGGCATGGCATTCGGGCTGGTTTCGTCATCGGTACTGCTCAGCATGGGGCTGCCTCCCGCACAGGTCAGCGCCAGCGTCCATACCGCTGAAGTGTTCACCACCGGGGCCTCCGGTGTGTCGCATCTGGTCGCAGGAAATGTCGACAAACGCCTGTTCTTCCGCCTCGCCCTGCCCGGCGCGCTGGGCGGTGCGCTGGGCGCTTACGTCCTGACGCAGGTCCCTGGCGACCTGATCCGTCCGCTGATCTACCTGTACCTGCTGGTGCTGGCCATCATCATCCTGGCCCGCGCGGCCGGCCGCTGGATGCCCAAGGGCGAGATCCGCCGGGTGCCGGTGCTGGGATTCTTCGCCGGCCTGCTCGATGCCAGTGGCGGCGGTGGCTGGGGCCCGGTAGCCACCTCCACCCTGCTCGCCCGCGGCGGTCAGGCACGAACCACGATCGGCACCGTCAATGCGGCCGAATTCGTGGTCACCTTGACCATTTCAGCTACGTTTCTACTGTCGATGGGGCTGCAGCACCTGCAGATCGTCGCCGGCCTGCTGATTGGCGGCATGATGGCCGCGCCGGTGGCAGCGTTGCTGGTGAAGCGGGTGAAGGAACGCTGGGTACTGGTCGCGGTGGGCGTGCTGGTGCTGGGCATCAGCCTGTTCCAGGTGGGCCATGCGCTGTTCGGGTACCTGTACCGCTGACCGCTCGCCGGGCATGGCCCGGCGGGCAAGCGGGATCGATTACGCCTTGTCGCCGCCCCGGTCCACGCAGCCCCAGTTGAGGATGCGGGTGCCGGCCGGCAGCACGCGGCGGAAGAACTCCACCTTGGCCGGCTTCGGGTTGACCACCACCGGCGCTTTCGCTGCAAGCAGCAGCGGCAGGTCGGCGGTGCTGTCGGAGTAGGCAATATCGATGTCGCCGTAGCCGCGCTCGCGCAGCATGCGCATCTTCTCTTCGTTGTGGCAGTGGCGGGTCGGCCCTACTCCGCCCAGACGCGGCCCCACTTCGGTGCCGATCACCGGCACATCCTGGTGGGCCACGAAGGCCAGGATCGCGCGAGCCAGCTCCGGCGGTGCGCCGGTAGCCACCACCACGCGATCGCCCTTGGCCCGGTGCGCGGCGAATACCTCCAGCGCCTGTGGCAGCAGCTTCGCACGCATCTGCGCCTCGTTGCGCAGCACGTACGCATCGATCACCTTGTTGAACTCGCGGGCGCGATGCAGGCCGAAGCTGCCGATCCACACATAGACCGAAATGCCGGCACGGCGGGTCGGCAGCATCGCCACCATCGGCCCGGCAATCGGGGTGACCAGCAGCGCCGCCAGCATCCGCAGCGGGTTGCGCTTGATCAGCGAGGCGAACAGGTGGGTGCCCGAATCGCCGTCGTAGAGGGTGTGGTCGAAATCGAAGACCACCAGCGGCGCATCGTCGCGCGGCGTCGGATAGTACGTTTTCATGCCGCGAAGAATAGCTGACGCAGGCCCTCGCCCGGCTCTTCCACACGCATGAAGGCCTCGCCGACCAGGAACGCATGGATGCCGGCATCGCGCATCAGCGCCACGTCCTGCGGGCCGAGGATGCCGCTCTCGGTGACCAGCAGGCGGTCGCGCGGCACCGCGTTCTGCATGTCCAGCGTGGTCTGCAGCGAGACCTCGAAGGTACGCAGGTTGCGGTTGTTGATGCCGATCATCGGCGCCGGTACCTGCAGCGCACGCTCCAGCTCGTCGATGTCATGCACTTCCACCAGCACGTCCATGCCCAGCGACATCGCCAGTTCGGACAGCGTGGCCAGCTGCGTATCATCCAGCGCGGCAACGATCAGCAGGATGCAGTCGGCGCCGAGCACGCGCGCCTCGACCACCTGGTAGGCGTCGATCACGAAGTCCTTGCGCAGCACCGGCAGCGTGCAGGCCTCGCGCGCCTGCTGCAGGTAGACGTCGGCGCCCTGGAAGAAGTCGACGTCGGTCAGCACCGACAGGCAGCTGGCGCCGCCGAACTCGTAGCTGACCGCGATGTCGGCCGGGCGGAAGTCGGGGCGGATCACGCCCTTGGAGGGGCTGGCCTTCTTCACTTCGGCAATCACAGCCGGGTCGCCGTTGGCCACCGCCGCCTGCAGCGCGCGCACGAAGCCGCGCACCGGTGGCGCATCGGCCAGCGCGGCCTGCAGCTCCTCGAGCGGGCGCTGGGCGCGGCGCTGGGCTACTTCTTCGGCCTTGCGGGCCAGGATCGTCTGCAGGATATCGCTCATCGTCGTCGGGTCGGTGCGGGGGCGGTGAGGACGGCCATTATCGGCCATCGAGAGGGTCAGGCTGAACCGCGCGCTCAGGCAACCAGCGCGCGGGTGGTCTCCACATACTGCTGCAGGCGCTGGCGGGCGCTGCCGTTGGCGATGGCGACACGTGCGCGGGCCAGGCCATCGCCGATGTCGCTGGCCACGCCGGCCACGTACAACGCTGCGCCCGCGTTCAGGGCGACGATGTCCAGCGCCGGGCCCGGCTCGTTGTCGAGCACCGCGCGCAGCATGGCGATGGACTGCTCCGGGCCGTCCACGCGCAGGTTGCGGCTGGCCGACATGGCGATGCCGAAGTCTTCCGGATGGATCTCGTACTCGCGCACCTTGCCGTCGCGCAGCTCACCCACCAGGGTGCCGGCACCCAGTGAGATCTCGTCCATGTTGTCGCGGCCCCACACCACCATCGCGCGCTCGGCGCCCAGTTCGCGCAGCACGCGCGCCTGGATGCCCACCAGGTCGGGATGGAACACGCCCATCAGCACCGACGGCGCATTGGCAGGGTTGGTCAGCGGACCGAGGATGTTGAAGATGGTGCGCACCCCCATCTCGCGGCGTACCGGCGCGACGACCTTCATCGACGGGTGGTGGATCGGCGCGAACATGAAGCCGATGCCGGTCTGTTCGATGGCCGCTGCCACCTGCGCAGGCTGCAGCTCGATGGCCGCGCCGAGTGCTTCGACCGCATCGGCACTGCCGGACTTGGACGACACGCTGCGGTTGCCATGCTTGGCTACGCGCGCACCGGCCGCCGCCGCCACGAACATCGCGCAGGTGGAGATGTTGAAGGTATGCGAGCCATCGCCACCGGTGCCGACGATGTCGACCAGGTGGGTGGTATCGGCGACCGGCACGGCCAGCGCGAACTCGCGCATCACCGTTGCGGCGGCAGCGATCTCGTCGATGGTTTCCTTCTTTACGCGCAGGCCGGTGAGGATGGCGGCGGTCATCATCGGCGAGACATCACCGCGCATGATCTGCCGCATCAGGTCGACCATCTCGTCGAAAAAGATTTCGCGGTGCTCGATGGTGCGTTGCAGGGCTTCCTGGGGGGAGAAGCTCATCGGAATACTCCTTGGATCAGGCAGCCGGGCGCTGCAGGAAATTGCGCAGCAGGGCATGGCCGTGTTCGGTGAGGATGGATTCGGGATGGAACTGCACGCCCTCGACCGGGAACTGGCGGTGGCGCAGGCCCATGATCTCTTCGATCGAGCCATCCTCGTTCTCGGTCCACGCGGTCACTTCCAGCGCGTCAGGCAGGCTGTTCTTGTCCACCACCAGCGAGTGGTAGCGGGTGGCCTGGTAGCCATCCGGCAGGCCGGCGAACACACCCTTGCCCTCATGGCGGATCGGCGAGGTCTTGCCGTGCATGATGTTGCCGGCACGGATGACCGTGCCGCCGTACACCTGGCCGATACCCTGGTGGCCCAGGCACACGCCGAGGATCGGCGTGGTCGGGCCCAGGCGCTGGATCAGCTCCAGCGACACGCCTGCTTCATTGGGCGTGCACGGGCCGGGCGAGATGACGATGCGCTCGGGTTTCTGCGCGGCGATCTCGTCCACGCTCATCGCATCGTTGCGCACCACCTTCACCTCGGCACCCAGCGTCTGCAGGTACTGCACGAGGTTGTAGGTGAAGCTGTCGTAGTTGTCGATCATCCACAACATGGTCAGGTTCCGTCGCTTATCAGGAAAATGGCGTACACGTTTTCGGTGTAGGTGATGGGACCGGCTTCGATGGACTCCGGTGCGGCCGGCGCAGGTGCCGAGGCCGGCGCGTAGCTGCCGGTCACCGAGATCCGGTCGAGATACTCGCCATCCCCGCCGAGCTGCGGCCACTGCCCGGCCTGGATGCCGTAGGCGAAGTTCGGCGCCACATCGGAGATGCTGTACAGGCCACGCACCCTTGTTCCATAGGCCTTGGCCAGGCCCTGCGCAGACTCGCGGGTCTTGGCCGCCGCCTCGCCCTTGAGCTCGCGGCGCAGCGCCACTTCGCCCGAGTAGGTCGGGGCAATGCTGCTGACCTGTACGTTCTCGTTGGCCTTCAGCGCACCCAGCACGTCCTGCATCGCCTTCACGCTGGCGAAGCTGGCACGCAGCTGGCGCGACACGCGGGTGCCGATGAAGACCTGCCGGCTCTGCTCGTAGCGGGTGGCTGGACCGATCTGGAGGTTGTCCGCACGTACGCTGCCCTCCACTGCCTTGTGCTGCTTGAACAGCGCCAGCACGCGGGCAACGTTGTCCTGCACGCGGCGGCGAGCGGCGTCGGCATCCATGTCGGTCTCTTCGATGTTCAACTGCAGGCCGAACCGGTCCGGCATCACCACGCGGCGCGCCTCGCCCTTCACCAGCAGGTGCGGCTGCGAGGGAATGGTGTTGGCCTGCGCCCACGCAGACGGGGCCATCGTGGCCAGCAGCGACGACCACAGTAGAACGCTCAGCAGCTTCATGCGGTACTCCTTGTCTTGAAGGGAAACAGCGAAGGGTGCTGCGGCGCAGGCCACAGCACAGGGAAACTCACAGGCCCTTGGCGGCCTGGGCAACAGCGCGGAACAGCGCGCGGCCCTTGTTCATCGTCTCGTCCCATTCCTTGTCCGGGTCCGAGTCGTAGACGATGCCGGCGCCGGCCTGCACGTACAGGCGGCCATCCTTGATCACCGCGGTGCGGATCGCGATCGCGGTATCGGCATCGCCGTGCCAGCCGATGTAGCCGATGCTGCCGGCGTAGACATTGCGCTTGATCGGTTCCAGCTCGCGGATCACTTCCAGCGCGCGGATCTTCGGCGCGCCGCTGACCGTACCGGCCGGGAAGGTGGCGCGCAGCACGTCGGCATAGCTCAGGCCCGGCTGCAGCTGCCCGGTCACTTCGCTGACGATGTGCATGACGTGGCTGTAGCGTTCGATCACGAACTGCTCGCCCACTTCGACGGTGCCGGCCTTGGACACGCGGCCGGCGTCATTGCGGCCCAGGTCGATCAGCATCAGGTGCTCGGCGCGCTCCTTCGGATCGGCCAGCAGCTCGACCTCCAGCGCCTGGTCCAGCTCCGGCGTGGCGCCGCGCGGGCGGGTACCGGCGATCGGGCGCACGGTCACTTCGCCGTCCTGCAGACGCACCAGGATTTCCGGCGAGGAGCCGACCACCTGCAGGTCGCCGACATCAAGGAAATACATGTACGGCGACGGGTTCAGTGCACGCAGCGCGCGGTAGACATCCACCGGGCGCGCCTTGAACGGCACGCTCAGGCGCTGGCTGAGCACCACCTGGAAGATGTCGCCGGCACGGATGTATTCCTTGCTGCGCTGGACCGCGTCGACGAAGCCTTCGCGGGTGAAACCGGAGACGAAGTCGGACTCGTCCAACACGTCGCTGGTCAGCGGCGCCGGATAGCCTGCTCCTGGCGCGCGCAGTTTGGCGGTCAGTGCATCCAAGCGGGCCTGGGCCTGCTCGAAGGCGCCCGCTTGGCGCGGATCGGCATGCACGATCAGGTACAGCCGGCCCTTCAGGTTGTCGAATACCGCCAGCTCATCGGAGTGCAGCAGCAGGATGTCCGGGGTACCGAGTTCGTCACGGCCGGCCGGCGAGGCCAGGCGCGGCTCGATGTAGCCGATGCATTCGAAGCCGAACCAGCCGACCAGGCCACCGGTGAAGCCCGGCAGGCCGTCCAGCTTGGGCACCGAGTGGGCGCTGCGCAGCGCCTCGACCTCGGCGAACGGGTCGGCCACCTCGCGGCTTTCCACCACCTGGCCGTTCTCACGCACGGTCAGGGCATGGCCGTGGAAGGCATACACGCGGCGTGCCGGCAGGCCGATGATCGAGTAACGACCAAAGCGCTCGCCGCCTTCGACGGATTCAAACAGGTAGGTATTGGGGCCGTCGGCGAGCTTCAGATAGACCGAAAGCGGCGTGTCCAGGTCGGACAGCACTTCGCGGACAACGGGAATATGGGTGTGGCCTTCAGCGGCCTGCTGCTGAAACTGAGCGTGCGAGATCAAGACGACTTTCCTTCCGGGACACAGCGTTATGGGGACGGACGACGGCAACAGGCCACCATCGCCACCAACGGCGTGCGGAAGAAAGGGTATGCGGGGTCGTCAGGCTGGACACGCAATGACTGTATCGCAGCTTTGGCCGCAGGGAAACCCTTTGGCGACGGGCGGTTTGTCTTCGCCCTAGCCCATCCGCCGTGCCTGTTCCTGGGTCTCCTGCACCTGCTGCTGGGCCAGCGACACCCCCTGCGCCTGCTCGCGACTGGCATTGAGCGCGTCAATCTGGGCCGTGCTCGCGCTCAGCGGCTGGGCCATCCCCGCCGCCACATCGACGTGCGCATGGCGGCGGTGTGCGGCGTTCAGGTCGGGCGTATCCACCGCGAAGGCGCGGCTGTGATCATCGCTGAGCACCACGTGGGAAATGGACTCCAGCCCCTCGCGCTTGGCCTGCACGGCCAGTGCACCGGCGAGCTGGTCGCTCTGCAGGTTCGGCACACGGTTGTGGGCGGCATCCAGGGCGTGCACGCCGGTCTGTGCGCCGTTGAACAACCGGTAGTCGGTGTGGCCAGGGTCGTTGATACCGGGCCCGCGCGCGGTGGGTTCTGCTGCCACGCTGGCGCGGCGGCCATCCTCCGGATGCTGGATGCGCGGGTGCTGCTCGACCAGCTTGCGGGCGGCGGCTTCCTGCTTGATCAGTTCCGAATCCAGGCTGGGGATGACGGTCGGATCCATGCCATGGCGGGCAGTCGCCTCGCTGAAGGCCGGCATCATGCCGCGGATGACGCGTTCGGACTTGTCGAGGTTGTGCAGCTTCATTGCGTCCAACGCCAGGTTGCCGGTCGGCAAGTGGGTCGCGGCGGTAGCCCCGATACCCACCGCGGCACCACCCAGCGTAGACAGGGTGATTGGCGCCTTGGCAGTGATGCCCTTCAGCTGGGACGCCACCAGGTCATAGCCGCGATCGACGTGGGCGCCGGCAGTGGCGAACCCGTTCTGCAGCTTGCCGGCCACCCATTGGCCGTCGTGGCTGATGGAAGCGGCCACGCGTTCACCCGCCGCGCGTGTGCCTGCGGCTTCGGCAACGGCCTGTTTCGTCGCGTGCTGCGCATGGTGCTCGCCGTGGTCACGGACAGCTTCGGCCTGCCTGGCAAGCCTGCCGGCGACGTTGTCCGCGCCCACCCGGTCAGCCACCCACGACAGTGCGGACAGGCCATGGGAGCGGGTCTGCGATTCCACGCGGTGCAACGTGGCTTCGATGCTTCCGGTCAGTTCGCGCCCCGAAGCAATCACCGTACTGGTCGCCCGGGTGCTCACCTGCAGGCTGGTGGACCCCATGTTCACCACCTTGCCGATGACCATGCCTTCGGTCTTCAGTACGCGCTCGACACCATCGCCCACCTTGTCCAGCGCATGGGCAGTGGCGGCGCCGGCCCGTTCGACCTGCTCGCCGGCCAGGCGACCGCCGCGCATGCCGTACGCCGTGGCGTGCAGCACGGTGGACAGCGGGCCCGCCAGTTCCGCCACCTGGCTGGGCGGCGCCACGTGCGGGCGATCGACGAGTGCCCCGTGCGCGTCGCGGGTCTTGGGCTCAAGCAGCAGTTCGAGGCGCCCTGCCGCGAGCGGAATATCGCGCAGCGCCTGCTGGCCCGGCTGGCTCGCCAGTTGTTCGATGAACTGTGCCGCAGAGGTCTGCGCGCCAGGGGGCAGCATCTCGCGCAGCTTTTCACCGACGACCTTCTGCATGGCCGGATCCTTCAGCACCATGCCCAGTTCGTTGGCAAGCACGCCGTAGCCACGACGCTGATGCTCGCTCAGGCGGTGCATGCCGTTCTGCACATCGTTCAGCACTTCACCGGTGGTCTGGTAGGTGTGCACGGACTGCTGCGTGTCGAAGGTCGGCAGGCCGTTGTCCTTGGCATAACGCGCCGGAGTTGCCGGATGCAGGCCGGCGGCGTTGAACGTGGTGGCACGTGCGCCGGTGACTGCGGACGCGGCGGAAGCCATGCCACCGCCGAGGGAGTGGCCGGCGATCTCAAAGCCGCCGGGCAGACGACGGTTCATGGCTACGGCAAGTTCCATCGCGCGATCGTAATAATCGCTGCGCATGCCGATACCCTGCTGACCGTTGTTGAGGAAATCCTCGCCGCCGGATTCACGTCTTCCATTGGGCGCCAGCGGGTCAAGAATCTCACCCGTGGATCCTTTGTACACCACGACAGGTTTCGCATCCTCGCCAAAGACGCGCTTGTCGGGGATGTAGATTTCGGCGCGGAATCCTGATTTCCTCGGCTGCAGCACTTCCTTGAGTTCGGCGTCCGAGATGTTGATGCCAGCTTCGCGCAGCGCGTCGGGATCATTACTCGCGCGCACCCATCCTACCGGGGGCTTTCCTTCGTGCTTCGCTGATTTATACACGTCAGCCGCCAGGCCCGACATTTCACGCGCGTGGTACGTCTCTTGGAGGCGCTCAGCTTCCTTTTCGTTCCCATTGTCGCGCAGTTGCTGCACAAGAGCATTCTGCTCATTGACTGCACGGGCACGCGCCTCGCTCTCCGAACTATTCATGGCAAACTCCATTTCACTTTGAAGTGCCGCTTCTGTCGCGGCACCTATGGATTACCAGAACCTTTTGCTAGTGTCACGTCATCAGCGGATAGACAGGAAAAACATGAGCGTCATTCTTCACAATATGACGACAAAATTCCTCGCAAGCGCGGCATTGATCACACTTCTGCTTGTGGCAGGGTGCTCTGGAACGTCTGCACATGGCGCCGATGGCTATTTCGAGGGAGCGGCATTACGGCTGGCCATTGCTGCTGAAAGCGGCGACGCCGAAGCCATACGTCACCTCGTAAAGGACGAAGGCGTCAATCCGGACAAGGCGTTCTCAATGCGGGACGGAATTCCTCTGATCGCATGGCCGCTGCGGGCCCGCAACATCGAAGGACTGAAAGTGCTGCTCGATGTCGGGGCAGACCCAAATGCGCGTGAGTCGAAACAGATGAATGGAGAGCTGATCAAGTTCGACAACGCGATGGTCTACGCAGCCAAGATGGACGACCCTCGGTTCCTGGAATTGCTGCTGAAGCACGGAGGAGATCCCAACACACGAAACGTCAACAATGAAACGCTTCTCTTCCAAGCCTTCATCAGCGGGAACCAGTGGAAGAATGTCCAGACCCTGGTCAATCACGGCGCAGACGTGAATGGATCCAACCGCAGAAGCCTGGAGGACGACACCGTTCTGAGCTGGTACACGGGAAGAGGCGGATTCGACTACGCTTACTGGTTGCTGGAGCACGGCGCAGACCCCACCATTCCCGAGCACGCATCGGAAAGTTCGGGAAAATCTGCTCGGCAATTGATGGTCGAAGACATCTACTGGGAAATCACCACGCCGGACAACCTGCCGTGGCAGAAGAAGTGCCAGCAGTGGCTGATCGAACGCAACATCCCCCGCCCGCCGATGCCCGAACACATCCGCAGGAAGCGCGAGGCCTTTAAATTCCCGAGCAAGGAAGAAGACATTCCGTTGCTGTGAAGAGATCAGACATGGACGTTCACCTCCGACGCTTTTTTATGCATCACGCCCTTCTGGCAGCGGCGCTGCTCCTGCTTTCGGGCTGCACGCCACAGTCAACGCATGGTGCCAGCGGTTACTTCAAGGGAAAGGCACTCGAGCTGGCCGTTGCCAGCGAGCAAGGGGAGGCCGAGACGATCACGCGCCTGATAAAGGAGGAAGGAGTAGATCCTGACAAAGTCTTCGCTCGTGACGCAGGAATCCCTCTGGTGGCGTGGCCACTTCGGGCGAAGAATCTTGATGGGCTACGTACTCTCCTGGACAACGGCGCAGATCCGAATGCACGCGCATACAAGACGCTGGATGGACGCAGGCTTGGTTACAACAATGCGATGGTCTACGCGGCAAAGATGGACGACCCCCGCTTCCTTGAGCTGCTGCTGAAGCACGGCGGAGATCCAAATACACGGAACTCGGCAAATGAGACTCTGCTGCTTCAGGCATTCCTCAGCGGGAATCAGTGGAAGAACATCCAGGTACTGATTGAAAACGGGGCCAACATCAATGAATCAAGCCTGGACCTGGGCGATGACACGGTACTGAGCTGGTACACCACGCGAGGCGGCTTCGACTACGCCTACTGGCTGCTGGAACATGGCGCAGATCCCACGATTGCAAAGCCGGAAGGGTCAAGCCAGCCTGGCCGGCAGAAGATGGTCGAAGACATCTACTGGGAAATCACCACACCGGACAACCTGCCCTGGCAGAAGAAATGCCAGCAATGGCTGGCAGACCGCAACATCCCCCGCCCGCCGATGCCCGAGCACATCCGCAGGAAGCGCGAGGCCTTCAAATTCCCGAGCAGGGAAGAAGACATCCCGTTGCTGTAATTCCTGTATCAGCGACCGGAAAGCAGCACGCAGTCATCCGGCAGGTGCATCCGCACCCTGCCCGCCACGCATTCGATGCGGAAGCGGCGTGCCTGCACCGGTTCGCCGTCCAGGTTCAAGGTCAGCGGCTGAGGCGCTTCGATCTGCAGCCACGGCAGCTGCGCGCGCGTGGCGACGCGTTCCAGCGCCGCTTCCTTGCCGCCGGTCAGCATCTGTCCAAGGGTCGCTGCGACTTCACCGTCCAGTTCCGGCACCACGGTGACGTCCAGCAGGCCGTCATCGATCAGGGCCTGCGGGCACAGCTGCTGGCCGCCACCCGCTTGGCGGCCGTTGCCGATACCCAGTGCGATGAACCCGCCTTCCCACTGGAAATCCGGACCGCTCAGGCGCGCAGTGATCGGTTCGATGCGACCGAGCTTGGCGATGCCGGTGATGACATAGGCCAAACCACCAAGCATCTTCTTCAAGCCGGCATCGGTTTCCACCGTGACCTGGGTACCGAAGCCGCCGCTGGCGAGGTTGGCGCACCACCATGGGTTGCCATCGGCATCAACGCGCAGAAGATCCATGGGGCGTGGGTTGCCGCCGGCAATCAGTGCGAAGGCCTCCTGCGGCTCCACCGGAATGCCGGCAGCGGTCGCAAAGTCATTGGCAGTGCCCATCGGCACCAGCGCCAGCGAAGGCAACGCCCCAGCCGGCTCATCGCGATGCGCCAAGGTCTCGGCCACCGCGCTCAGCGTACCGTCACCACCGGCCGCCACGATCACATCCACGCCATGGTCGATCGCCTCGGCAACGTAGCGCTCGGCGTCACCGTCTTCCCAGGTCACCCGCACTTCCAGCTGCACGCCACGGTCGCGCCAGTGGCCCACGGCATCGCGCAGGTCATCGTTGCCTGCGGACTTGCCATTGAGGATCAGGCGCCAGCGCGGTGTGCTCATGCGGTGCTTCCAGGGAAAGGCGCCACAGGCTAGCAACCGCGCGTTCGGGGCCAGTGAAAGGCGGTGGCAACCGTTCAGGTCAGGCGGCTGGCGACGCCAGTGCGCGATGTCATGCAGGTGTCATCGGCAGCCTGGAGAATGGAAGGCCATAGCAGGGACGACGGATGGAGGCAGGATCAGCCTCCCACGCATGCAGCAAGGCCACGCCAGTGTTTGGCGTGGCTTTTTTTTATCCGCTGCGCGGCGCTGCATATCGGCTTACAGGTAGGCCTCAATGGGACTGTGCAGAAGGCAGCTGTCGAAGGCATCGATGCCGCACAACATCGCTTCATCGATTGCGTATTCCTGCAAAAGAAGGGTGAGCGCCGGAACTCCGGTCACGAACCTGCGTTCCACCCGCGTCTGCGCGTCCTGCATGGCGTAGTCGTAGTCGAAGCCATGGGTGGTCTCGGTGAAGCGTGCGGCATGGGTGATCAAGCGCAGCTCGTAGGTCCCTTGCGCACCGGGAATGACGTGGGCGAAGCGGCACACGCCGGCGTCCAGCGAAGCCAGCTCCGCCGCCAGCGGGCATCCTTTTTCGAGCGCTGCGAATGGCCGCGGCGGCGGCAACGGGTTCCGGCGGCGCCAGTGCACGATGGCGCGTTCCACGTCATGGCCAGCGGCCTGAAGATCGATGGCGGCCTCGGCAGCATCCACGCCTGTGCGGTGCCTGTATTCGTCGACGAGCTGACGAACCACCCAGGCATGTGCCTGCTGCAGATCACCACCGGATGCCTCCAGCGCCTGCCTGCAGACAGCCATCGAGGCCGGCAGCTGCGCGCGGAGCACGGCAATGGCGCCTTTCATCGGAACTTCGGTCACCAGAACACGACCTACCCGGCGAACGCTTTCAGCGCCTCGCCTTCCAACCGGTACACCGTCCACTCGTCCTGCGGCTTGGCGCCGGCTGCGGTGTAGAACTCGATGGCCGGCGTGTTCCAGTCCAGCACCGACCACTCGAAGCGACCGCAACCTTCAGCCACCGCCTGGCGCGCGATGTACTTCAGCAGCGCCTTGCCCGCTCCGGAGCCGCGCTTTTCCGGGCTCACGTACAGGTCTTCGAGGTAGATGCCCTTGCGGCCCAGCCAGGTGGAATAGTTGTAGAAATACACCGCGTAGCCGATGGCTTCGCCGTTGGCCTCGCAGATCAGCGCGCGGGCGGTGGCGTCGGCGCCGAACAGGCTTTCGGCGATGCCGATCTCATCGGTCTGCACCGAGTGCTCGGCCTTCTCGTAGATCGCCAGTTCACGGATGAAGCGCAGGATCAGGCCAGCGTCGGCGACGGTGGCCGCGCGGATGTTCAACACGGCCACCGTGCTCATGGCTCAACCCCGTGCCGCAGCGACGTTGGCGCGCATCTGCGCGATCACGTCCTGGTAGCTGGTCTTGGCGTTGAAGATGGCCGAGCCGGCGACGAAGGTGTCGGCACCGGCAGCGGCGATCTCACCGATGTTGTCGGCCTTCACGCCACCGTCGATCTCCAGGCGGATGTCACGGCCGCTGGCATCGATCTTCTGGCGCACCACGCGCAGCTTGTCCAAGGCCGACGGAATGAAAGCCTGGCCACCGAAGCCCGGGTTGACCGACATCAGCAGCACCAGGTCCAGGTCGTCCAGCACCCAGTCGAGGATGTCCACCGGCGTGCCCGGGTTGAGCACGATGCCCGGCTTGCAGCCCAGCGAACGGATCAGCTGGATGGTGCGGTGCACGTGGCGGCTGGCCTCCGGGTGGAAGCTGATGTAGGTGGCACCGGCCTCGGCGAAGTCCGGGATGATGCGGTCCACTGGCTCGACCATCAGGTGCACGTCGATCGGCGCGGTCACGCCGTGCTTGCGCAGGGCCTGGCAGACCATCGGGCCGATGGTCAGGTTCGGCACGTAGTGGTTGTCCATCACATCGAAATGGACCCAATCGGCGCCAGCGGCCAGGACGTTGTCGACTTCTTCGCCCAGGCGGGCGAAGTTGGCCGAGAGGATGGAAGGAGCGATGAGGCAGTTGGACATGGCCGGGGCCTTCGGAACGGGGAAAGGGGTCTCCCGCCCGCAGGCGGGACTGTAGGGTCAGCGCTTGCGCAGGGTCTTGATGCGGTCGTAGGCGGCGTTGATGCGCCGCGACTTCTGCTCGGCCTGCTGCTGCAGCTCGGGGGCGGCGCCGCCCAGCTTGTCGGGGTGGTACTGGGAGATCAGCTTGCGGTAGGCGCGCTCGACCTCGGCATCGGTGGCCTCGGAGGTCAGCCCCAGCTCGCGGTACGGGTTCTCCTTGTTCAGGCGGAACCAGTCCGAGTCGAAAGCATGGCCGATCAACAGGCCGACCACCGCGCCGAACAGCGGATTGGGCCGGAACAGCAAGGCCCCGGCGATGAAACCGAGCAGTTTTCCGTACCAGCGCATGGCGCTCCGGGGTCGGCCGACGAAATGGACGCTCATTTTACGTCACAGCGGGCCCGGACCGCTTTACACTAGGCCGCCCGCTGGTCAGCGGGCCCGCCGGGTCCGTTGGGCAGCCGTATCGACGAAGCCCCAGGAGTGCCCGTGCCAACCACGCTGTTGCAATCCGATCTCCCCGGCCTGCCCTTGCGCCACCGCGGCAAGGTGCGTGATGTGTTCGATATCCCGCGCGAGCGGCTGCCGGCCGGTACCCCACCGGGGGACTACCTCTTGATGGTCGCCACCGACCGCCTGTCGGCGTTCGACGTGGTCCTGCCCGACCCGATTCCGGGCAAGGGCGAGATGCTCTGCCAGGTGTCCAACTTCTGGTTCGCAAAGACCGCGCACCTGATGCCCAACCACCTGACCGGCATCGATGTGGCCAGCGTGTTGCCCGAAGGCGTGGACGCGGCCCTGTACGCCAAGCGCGCGGTGGTTACCCGCAAGCTGAAGCCGGTACCGGTGGAAGCGATCGCTCGCGGCTACCTGATCGGTAGCGGCTGGAAGGACTACCAGCGCACCGGCAAGGTCAGCGGTATCGACCTGCCCGACGGCCTGCGCCAGGCCGAGCAGCTGCCCGAGCCGATCTTCACGCCCTCGACCAAGGCCGCCGTTGGCGACCATGACGAGAACATCGACTTCGACGCGATGGTGAAGACGGTCGGTGCGGAAATGGCCGAGCGCGTGCGCGACGCCACGCTGCGCATCTACAAGTTCGCCGCCGATTACGCGCGCGAGCGCGGCATCATCCTGGCCGACACCAAGTTCGAGTTCGGTACCGACGCCGACGGTCGCCTGTACATCATGGACGAGATGCTGACGCCGGATTCCTCGCGTTACTGGCCGGCCGACGAGTACGAAGTGGGCACCAGCCCGCCGAGCTACGACAAGCAGTTCGTGCGCGATTACCTGGAGACGCTGGACTGGGGCAAGACCGCCCCGGGCCCGACCATTCCGGCCGAGATCATCGAGCGCACCCGCGCCAAGTACGCCGAGGCGCTGCAGCGCCTGGCCGGAATCAGCGTCGATTGATTCCCCTGCGCCCCCGGCCTGGCCGGGGGCGTTTCATTTTGGGGGTAGTGCCGGCCGCTGGCCGCCAACCTTGGCCAATCCGCAGCCAGGCATGGCCTGGCTCTACTGTCGGCCGTGGCCGGAGTATGCTGGCCACATGCAGACCACCACCCAGCTTGCGCGTCCGATCGACCGCTATTTCGCCAGCTACTCCGACGATCACCGCAATGTGGTCAACCAGCGCATCCACGTGGTGGCGGTACCGGCCATCCTGTGGTCGGTGGTGGCCCTGCTGTGGTGCGTGCCGCCGCTGATCACCTGGTTCCAGTACGGCATCTGGTCGGCGTTCGCGATGTTCAGCGCCTGGTGTTTCTACAACAAGCTGTCGCGCCCGCTGGGCATCGGCATGCTCATCCAGTTCTTCGTGTTCGGCTGCCTGTGCCGGCTGCTGGAAGCGGAAATCGGCCTGCACGATCTGCGCTGGCTGGCGATCGGCGTGTTCGTGGTGGCCTGGATCGCGCAGTTCATTGGCCACAAGTTCGAGGGCCGCAAGCCGAGCTTCCTGACCGACCTGACCTACCTGCTGATCGGCCCGGCCTGGGTGATGGCCAAGGCCTATCGCAAGCTCGACTGGCGCTACTGACCTGCGTTCCCGCACCGACGCCTTCGTTTCCTGAACGGGCAGATGCCATCACCCACGCTGCACGACGCGCCTGCCAGCCTGCCGAGGTGACCTCCTCTCTCTGTACCGCCCAGCACCGGCGGTCCCTGTGCGACAGGGGCTGCGGTCTCCCTGCGTGGGCGTAGGGTGGGCCCGACAATCCGGCCCTGACGGGTCACCCGCGCGGCATGCTGCATCGCAGAAAAAATGAATCAGCGCACGTTACATGCAATTGATCGCTGTTCAATGGGTTTCGGCGACATTTGGCAGCCTGTTATGCTCCCTGACCTGCTCGTGAATCATGGATTCCCTGCATGCTCCCCAGCCTGCCCCTGCTGCTGGCCCTGCCGTTCCTCATGGCAGTGGCCGTTGCCGCCTTCCCCCGTAGTTCGCGCTCGACTGCTGCCTGGCTGGCGGCGCTGGCGCCGTTGGGCGGGCTGGCGATCCTCGCCTGGCTGACGCCATCGGTGCTCGATGGCCAGGTGGTGCGGACGATGGTGCCGTGGCTGCCGCAGATCGGCCTGGACTTCACCCTGCGCCTGGATGGCCTGGCCTGGATGTTCGCCGGGCTGGTGTTGGGCATCGGCGCACTGGTGGTGCTGTATGCGCGCTACTACCTGAGCAGCCAGGACAACGCGC
Source organism: Stenotrophomonas sp. NA06056 (assembly GCF_013364355.1). Taxonomy (NCBI): domain Bacteria; kingdom Pseudomonadati; phylum Pseudomonadota; class Gammaproteobacteria; order Lysobacterales; family Lysobacteraceae; genus Stenotrophomonas; species Stenotrophomonas sp. NA06056. The sequence continues at coordinate 4,083,947 of NZ_CP054931.1, forward strand.
ACCGCTTCTATACCTACCTGTTGCTGTTCATGGGCGCCATGCTGGGCATGGTGCTGTCGGGCAACCTGTTGTTGCTGATGGTCTTCTGGGAAATGACCAGCATCAGCTCGTTCCTGCTGATCGGTTTCTGGTCGCATCGCCAGGACGCCCGCGAGGGCGCGCGGATGGCGCTGGTGATCACCGGCGGCGGCGGCCTGGCCCTGCTGGGCGGCGTACTGCTGATCGGCCGCATCGTCGGCAGCTTCGATCTGGACGTGGTGCTGGCCGCCGGCGAGCAGATCCGCGCCAGTGCGCTGTACCCGTACGCGCTGTTCCTGGTGCTGGCCGGCATCTTCACCAAGAGCGCGCAGTTCCCGTTCCACTTCTGGCTGCCGCACGCGATGGCCGCGCCCACCCCGGTGTCGGCCTACCTGCACTCGGCCACCATGGTGAAGGCCGGCGTGTTCCTGCTGGCGCGCCTGCACCCGGCGCTGGCCGGCACCGATCTGTTCTTCTACACGGTCAGTGGCATTGGGGCGCTCACCCTGCTGATCGGTGCCTGGAACGCGATCTTCCAGCATGACCTGAAGGGCCTGCTGGCCTATTCGACGATCTCGCACCTGGGCCTGATCACCCTGCTGTTCGGCCTGTCCACGCCGATGGCGGTGGTGGCCGGCGTGTTCCATATCCTCAACCACGCCACGTTCAAGGCCTCGCTGTTCATGGCCGCCGGCATCATCGACCACGAAACCGGCACCCGCGACATGCGCAAGCTGGGCGGGCTGCGCAAGCTGATGCCGTTCACCAGCGCGCTGGCCATCATCGCCTCGCTGGCGATGGCCGGCATCCCGCTGCTCAACGGCTTCCTGTCCAAGGAAATGCTCTTCGCCGAAGCACTCTCGGCCGGTGGCACCGACGCCATGCGCACGGCCGTGTCGATCGCCGCGCTGCTGGCCGGCGTGTTCGGCGTGGCCTACAGCCTGCGCTTCGTGCACGACACGTTCTTCGGCAAAGGCCCGCATGATCTGGACCGCGTGCCGCACGAGCCGCCGCGCTGGATGAAGGTACCGGTGGAAATCCTGGTGGTGATCTGCGTGGCGGTGGGTATCGCCCCGGCACTGACGGTGGCGCCGGTACTGCACGCGGCAGCGGCCTCGATCCTCGGCAGCGCGATGCCCGAGTACAACCTGTCGGTGTGGCATGGCTTCAACCTGCCGCTGGCGATGAGCGCGATCGGCGTGGTCGGTGGCGTGGCCCTCTATTTCGGCCTGCGCAAGCTGATCAACCTGCATGGCGTGACCAACACCACGCCGGGGCGCAACGTCTTCCACCACCAGCTGGACCTGCTGTCGGCCGCTGCGCAGCGGTTGACCGCCGGCATCGCCAACGGCAGCCTGCAGCGCATGCTGCTGGGTCTGGTGGTGGTGGCCATCGTGGTGGGCGCCGCGCCCCACATCGTCAACCCAGTCTCGCCGCAGTGGACGAAACCGCAGCCGATCCCGTTGCTGGGCTGGGCACTGTGGCTGGTGATGATGTCCTGCGCGGCAGCGACGCTGCGCATGTACAAGCAGCGCCTGCTGGCGGTGCTGCTGGTCGGCGGCGTGGGCCTGATGGTGGCGCTGACCTTCGTGTTCCTGTCCGCACCGGACCTGGCGCTGACCCAGCTGCTGGTGGAGATGGTGACCCTGGTGCTGATGCTGCTGGGCATGAACTACCTGCCCGCACAGTCCGGCCCGGAGCGGCCGCGCTGGCGCAAGCGCCGTGATGCCCTGATCGCCATCGTCGCCGGTGCCGGCCTTGGCGCGCTGGCCTACAGCGCGATGACCCTGCCGCCCAACACCATGGCCGGCGAGCTGCTCGCCCGCGCGTTGCCCGAGGCGTACGGCCAGAACGTGGTCAACGTGATCCTGGTCGACTTCCGCGGCTTCGATACTTTCGGCGAGATCACCGTGTTCGGCATCGCCGCGCTGGTGGTGCACGCGCTGCTGCGGCGCACGCGGATGGCGCCGGAGCAGATCATGCCCGGCCCGCCGATCAAGCTGCCGGTGCCGGCCGATCTGGCGCAGATCATGTTCCCGCTGACCCTGACGGTCTCCATCTTCCTGTTCCTGCGCGGCCACAACGCGCCGGGCGGCGGCTTCATCGCGGGCCTGGTGCTGGCCGTGCCGCTGCTGATCCAGTACGTGATCCAGGGCACGGCATCGGTGGAGTCGCGCTTCGGCTTCGACTACATCCGCTGCATCGGCACCGGCCTGCTGATCGCCATCCTCAGCGGCGCCGCCTCGATGCTGTTCGGCGTGCCGTTCCTGACCAGTGGCCACTTGGACCTGCACCTGCCGCTGATCGGCGAGGTACCGCTGGCCAGCGCGATTGGTTTTGATATCGGCGTGTACCTGGTGGTGTTCGGCGGCGCGATGCTGATGCTGTCGATGATGGCCACCGTCAAACCCTCGCGGACGCGCACCGCGCGCAAGGGCGAGATCGACCTGCAACGCCGCTCGGCACGAACGGGGGAGATGCACTGATGGAACTGGCCCTGGCCTCTGCGATCGGCGTGCTGACCGCCATCGGCATCTACCTGCTGCTGCGCGCGCGCAGCTTCGATGTGATCCTCGGCATGACCTTCCTGTCCTACGCCACCAACCTGCTGATCTTCGCCGGTGGCCGCGTGGTGCAGGGCAAGGCGCCGGTGCTGCAGGATGGCGTGGAAAGCCACCTGGGCAACTACACCGATCCGCTGCCGCAGGCCCTGGTGCTGACCGCCATCGTCATTGCCTTTGCGATGACCGCGGTCAGCATCGTGCTGGCCATGCGCAGCCGCAGCGACAACCACAGTGACCATGTGGACGCGCACGAACCGGACGACGATGCACCGCCGCGCCGGGGCGAGGACCGCGCATGAATCATCTGGTGATCCTGCCGATCCTGGTACCGCTGCTCGGCGCTGCACTGTCGCTGTTCGTCGAACACCGCCGCTATGGACCGAAGGTGCAACGCGCCGTCGCGTGGACATCGCTGGCCGCGTTGGCGGTGGTGGTCGGCCTGTTGTTTGCCGACACCGCGGGCGGCGACATCCGCGTGTATCTGCTGGGCGACTGGCCGTCGCGGCTGGGCATCGCGCTGGTGGCCGACCAGTTGTCCGCATGGATGCTGCTGACCACCCTGCTGCTGGCCATTCCCTGCCTGCTGCATGCGTGTTCGGGATGGGACCGCCGCGCACCGCACTTCCATGCGCTGTTCCAGTTCCAGCTGGTGGGCCTCAACGGCGCCTTCCTGACCGGCGACATCTTCAACCTGTTCGTGTTCTTCGAGGTGATGCTGATCGCCTCCTACGGCCTGCTGCTCAGTGGCGGCCGTGGCCTGCGCATGCGCATCGGCCTCCACTACGTGGTGTTCAACGTCACCGCCTCGACCCTGTTCCTGATCGCACTGGGCCTGCTGTACGCCTCGCTGGGGTCGTTGAACATGGCCGAGCTGTCGCAGCGCATTGCCGAGGTGCCGCCCGCGCAGCTGACCCTGGTGAAGGCGACGATGGGCCTGCTGTTGCTGGTGTTCTGTGCCAAGGCCGCGCTGATGCCGCTGTACCTGTGGCTGCCCGAATCGTATGCGCGTGCACCGGCGGCGGTAGCGGCGCTGTTCGCGATCATGACCAAGGTGGGCCTGTATGCCGTGCTGCGCATCCAGATGCTGTGGTTCGGCGAGGATGCGGGTGCGATGGCCGGCTACGGCCGCGACTGGCTGCTGTGGGCCGGCGTAGCGACGCTGGTGCTGGGTGGCCTGGGCGCGTTGGCCGCAGCGCGCCTGCGCGTGTTGATTTCGTATCTGGTGATCGTCTCGGCGGCGACGCTGTTCATCGCGTTCTCTGCCGGCACGCCGAAGGTGCTGTCTGCCGGCCTGTACTATCTGCCGCACAGCAGCTTCGTCGCCGCCGCACTGTTCCTGGTCGCCGACCTGATCCGACGCCGCCGTGGCGGCGCCAGCGACCGCAAGGAAGTGATCGCACCGATGCCCGGCAAGGAGACGCCTGCGGTGCTGTTCCTGATCGCGGCAGTGTCGGTGGCCGGCCTGCCGCCGCTGTCCGGCTTCCTGGCCAAGGCCGCGCTGTTGGCCGGCATGCCCGCCCAATACACCGGCGCGGTGTGGACGGCAGTGCTGGTCAGCAGCCTGCTGGTGATCATGGGTCTGACCCGTGGTGGCATCCGCCTGTTCTGGCGCGTGCCGCTGCCCGATCCCGATGCACCGCCGCCACGCAAGGCACCGCTGCGCCGTGTGGAGCTGTTTGCCGCCTGCATCCTGCTGGCCTACGGCATCGGCATGACGCTGTTCGCTGCGCCGCTGATGCAGCACACCGACGCCATCGCCACCCAGCTGCTGCAGCCGGGCGATTACGTGCAGCAGTTGCGCGCGACCACGCCGGAGATCCGCCAGCCATGACCGCCAAGCGTTCCCCGATCCGCCGCCTGCTGCCCTCGCCCGCGCTGAGCGTGATGGTGGTGGTGTTCTGGCTGCTGATGTCCGACAGCTTCACGCTCGGCCAGTTCCTGCTGGGCCTGATGCTGGGCGTGGTGATTCCGTTGTTTGCTGCGCGCCTGGACCGCGAGTTCGCCCGCATCGGCACCCTGCGGCCGCTGCCGAAGCTGCTGTTCGTGACGCTGTGGGACATCCTGATGTCCAACATCCGCGTGGCCATCCAGGTGCTGGGCCCGGAAAAGAACATCCACCCCGGTTTCATCTGGCTGCCGCTGGACATCGCCAACATCCACGGCATCGCCGCGCTGACCAGCATGATCACCCTGACCCCTGGCACGGTGTCGGCCGCGCTCAGCGACGACCGCAGGTTCCTGCTGGTGCACGTGCTGCACCTGGACGACCCGCAGGCGCTGATCGACACGATCAAGCGCCGTTATGAAGCCCCGTTGATGGAGATCTTCCCATGACTGGATTCCAGATCATCCAGACCACCCTGGTGGTATGCATGCACGTGGTCGGCCTGGCCATGCTGCTGGCCACCTGGCGCCTGCTGCGCGGGCCGACCGTGCCTGACCGCATCCTGGCACTGGATACGCTGTCGGTGACCGCCATCGCCGAGCTCATGCTGTTCGGCATGTACCTCAATTCGGCGATCTACTTCGAGGCGGCACTGATCATCGCCATGCTCGGCTTCGGCAGCACCGTGGTGCTGAGCAAGTTCGTGCTGCGCCGGGACATCGTCGAATGATCACCTTCATCCAGATCGCGCTGTCGATCCTGCTGCTGTTCGGCTGCTTCTTCATCCTGGTCGGCGCACTGGGCCTGGTGAAACTGTCCACCTTCTTCAAGCGCCTGCACGCACCGACCAAGGCCAGCACGCTGGGCGTGGGCTGCGTGCTGGTGTGCTCGGTGTGTTACCACATCTTCCTAGGCCAGGACCCGCAGCCGCGCGAGCTGCTGATCACCGTGTTCCTGTTCATCACCGCACCGATCAGCGCGCACCTGATGGCCAAGGCCGCGCTGTCGCTGCTGATGGAAACGCGCCCCACTCTGCCGGGCAACGAGCGTGCGGAAGAAGAGCAGTTGCCGCCGCCGGAACCGGAGCGGGAAGAGGAAACCACCACGCGTTGACGGTGGGTGCCGACCGTTGGCCGGCAAGGTACCAACCGCATCCACGCATGGCGTGGCCCTACTGTAGAGCCGAGCCCACGCTCGGCTGGGCGTTACAGCGCCGGTGCACCTACCAGCAGCAGCTCCAGCAAGAACCACGCCACGAACGCCCCCAGCAGCACCGCACCTTCAATGCGGCTGATGCGCAGGTCGCCGCGCAGCATCGGATACAGCACCAGGGCGAGGGCCAGCAGCGCCGGTAGTTCAAGGCGTACGAACGAAGCAGGCAGCGCCAACGGCTGCAGCAGCCCCATCGCACCGATCACCAGCATCAGGTTGACCGCGCTGGAACCGAGCACGTGGCCCAGCACCATGTCGCCGTGACCACGGCGCGCCGCCGCGACGGCGGCTGCCACCTCCGGCAATGCAGTGCCGATCGCCACCGGCAGCAGGCCGACCAGCAGCGGTGTCCAGCCCAGAGCGGCGCCGAAATCAGCAGCAGCACCGACCACCAGGCGCGCACCCCAGTACAGGGCCACGCCAGCAAACAGCACGCGCAACACGTTCAATGGCAGGCTGGTGCGGCTCAGTGCCGATTCGGCGATGAGCGCCTGTACCTCAGCGCTTTCATGGCGCCCGCGTCGCAGCAGCAGGAACTGCACCACCACGAAGCCAGCCAGCAGCACGCCCGCCTCCCAGCGCAGCAAGCGGCCATCAAGCCCGAACACGATCAGCAGCAGGCCGGCGGCCAGCAACGCCCACCACAGCACCGTCTGCAGGCGAGCACGCAACAACAACGGCGCAGCAATGGCAGCCACCGCCAGGGTCAGGCCGAGGTTGACCACACTGCTGCCAACGGCGTTGCCCAAGGCCAGCTCCGGCTGGCCCACCACCAGCGCGCGGGCGTTGACCGCCAGTTCCGGCAGCGAGGTGGTGATGCCCAGCAACAGCAGGCCCGCAGTGAATGCGCTGGCGCCGAAGCGCTGCGCCAGGCCGGAAACGGCCTTGACGATGGAGTCCCCGCCCAGGGCCAGCAACAACAGGCCAAGCAGGAACCAGACAATGGCAATGGCGATCATCGAGCACTCCCCAGCGGTCGTGGCGCGATTCTACGCTCGGCCCACCCGCTGCGGGTGAGCCGAGGATGGCGGATCAGCCGCAGCCTTCGGCGTAGTCCACCTGCGGGGTCCTGCCGACCCGCCAGGCACCGACCTTGCCGTCAGCGCCGAGGGCGAAATCGATGATCGCCGCGCCTTCCTGCGCCGGGCGCACGCGCAGATGCTGGGCCTTGTCGTCGTACTTGTCCGGGCCGACGTCGGCGCGCTCGGGATAGAGCACCTGCAGCTCACCCAGGGTCATGCCGACCCGGCCGCCGCCGGGGGCGACGATCGACGGGCTGCGCACGTCGTAGCGGACCAGCTTGCGTGCCTCGAACATCAGGCGCGGGTCTTCGGCGTCCTGCGGGCGCAGGAAGTAGCAGCCCTCGTTGGCATCGTCGGCCGGCAGCGGCTTGCCAGCGGCATCGGTGCCCAGCCCCTGCAACGGCGTGCCGAAGCCACTGCGGACCTCGGCGATGCCGGCGCCCAGCGTGGCACCGCCGAAGCCATCCAGGCGGGCCGGGCTGTCGCGGCGCGGGTCCACCGGCGAAGCGGTGGCCAGATCGGCGTCGGCGGGGACGGAGGCATCCTTCGCCGGCGCGGTTGCGGCAGGAGGTGCGTCCGGCGTAGCGGTTTCGGGACTACGGTTGCAGGCGGCCAGCGACAACAGCAGCAGGCCGGCCATCGGGAGGTGCTTCATCGGTGCGGATCCTTGGCACAGGGTGGGAGCACGCTACCGCAGCGCGCGTGCAGGCGCTGCATTGTCATCGCGGTTTCATCGCCCTCATTCAGGCTGGGCAAGCACCGACTTGGCTGTCCCCCATGCAACCGCGCAAGACCGACCTCGCCCGAACCGCGCTGCAGGCCCACCGCGCGCCGCTGGACATGCGCCAGCGACGGCTGCTGATCCTGTGTGATGGCCAGCGCAGCATCGCCGAGCTGACCGCGCTGCTGGGGCAGGATGCGGCGGCGATGGTGATCCAGCTGATCCAGGCCGGCTACCTGGTGACCGCTGCGGACGCCGTCGGCTCCATGCAACCCGTGCCGATTGCGACAACTGCTCCCCTGGCGCCGCCAGTCTCTGCCACGTCTCCAGCACCGGTCGAACGCCGTCGCTCGCTGGTTGCCGCGCGCATCTATGTGCTGGGAATCCTGGAGATGCAGCGGCACCCCAACGCAGCGGCGTTGTTCCGCGACCTGCAGCAGGCGCGCGCCGAAGGCGAGGTGCTGCAGGTGATGCAATCAGCGCTGCAGGTGCTGCCGACGCTGACCTCGGAAGGCTACTGCCAACGCGTGCGGCAGCGGCTGATGGAGGCATTGCCGATGGAGCATTGCAGCGCGTTCGCGGCTATCGCCTGATCCGGCGAACAGCATCCACGCATGGCGTGGATCTACTGCATCACGAACCCGGTTGGATCCACGCCGCGCGCGATATCGCGCTTCCCAGTAGATCCACGCCATGCGTGGATGCGGTATCGCGCCTCCCGGTAGATCCACGCCATGCGTGGATGCGGTATCGCGCCTCCCGGTAGATCCACGCCATGCGTGGATACGGTATCGCGCCTCCCGGTAGATCCACGCCATGCGTGGATACGGTATCGCGCTTCCCAGTAGATCCACGCCATGCGTGGATACGGTATCGCGCTTCCTGGTAGATCCACGCCATGCGTGGATGCGGACGATCAACGGAAATTGTTGCGCAGGCCGTTCCAGCACTGCTGGTAATCGCCCTGCCGGTGGCCCGCGGCCAGCGCCTGCGCGGTCGGGCGGATCACCCCACGGGTCTCGAACATGAAGGCCATGGTGTCCTTGATCACGTCCGGCTTGGACAGGTCTGCACTGGAGGCCTTGTCGAAGGTCGGCGCATCCGGACCGTGGCCACTCATGCAGTTGTGCAACGACGCACCGCCCGGCACGAAGCCTTCGGCCTTGGCGTCGTAGGCACCATGCACCAGGCCCATGAACTCGCTGGCGATGTTGCGGTGGAACCACGGCGGGCGGAACGTGTTCTGCGCCACCAGCCAGCGCGGCGGGAAGATGGCGAAGTCCATGTTGCTGGTGCCCGCGGTGTCGCTGGGCGAGTGCAGCACCAGGAAGATCGACGGGTCCGGGTGGTCGTAGCTGATCGAGCCGATGGTGTTGAAGCGGCGCAGGTCGTAGCGGTACGGCGCGTAGTTGCCGTGCCAGGCCACCACGTCCAGCGGCGAATGATCGATCAGGGCACGCCACAGGCGGCCGTCGAACTTGGCGATCAGCTCGAAATCACCGTCGATGTCTTCGAACGCCGCATGCGGGGTCTCGAAGTCGCGCGGGTTGGCCAGGCCGTTGGAGCCGATCGGGCCCAGGTCGGGCAGCTTCAGCAGCGCGCCGTAGTTCTCGCAGATGTAGCCACGGCTCGGGCCGTCGGGCAGCTCCACGCGGAAGCGGACACCACGCGGGATCACCGCGATCTGCTGCGGCTCGATCTCGATCACGCCCAGCTCGGTGAGCAGGCGCAGGCTGCCCAGCTGCGGCACGATCAGCAGTTCGCCGTCGGCGTCGTAGAAGTAGCGGCCGACCATGTCACGGTTGGCCGCATACAGATGGATGCCGACACCGGCATGCGCGTCGGGCGAACCGTTGCCGCCCATCGTGTACAGGCCTTCGACAAAATCGGTCGGCAGTTCCGGCAGCGGCAGCGGGCTCCAGCGCAGCTGGTTCGGCGAGGCCGGCTGCGCACCGAAATCGCACTGCAGCTGCGATTGCGCAAACGGAGTGAACTCGCCGTGGGTCACCGCCGGACGGATCCGGTACAGCCAGCTGCGGCGGTTGCTGCCACGCGGCGCGGTGAACGCGGTACCGGTCAACTGCTCGGCATACAGGCCATGGGCCACCTTCTGCGGCGAGTTCTGGCCGACGGGCAGTGCGCCGGCAACGGCCTCGGTGGCGAACTCGTTGCCGAAACCGGACTGATAGCCGCGGGCTGTGATGGCGCTGGACATGGGGGGCTCCTGGGTACGGCGGGACCGGAACGGAAAGCAGCCGAGCATGGCTCGGCCTACAGGCAAGCAGGCGCCGGGACTGGCCCGGCGCTGCCGACGACCTTACAGCACGCCGCGGCGGATCTGGTCGCGCTCGATGCTCTCGAACAGCGCGGTGAAGTTGCCTTCGCCGAAGCCCTCGTTGCCCTTGCGCTGGATGATCTCGAAGAAGATCGGGCCGATGCAGTTCTGGGTGAAGATCTGCAGCAGCTTGCGCTGGTGGGTTTCCGGATCGGCATCGATCAGGATCTTGTTCTTGGCCAGGCGGGCGACGTCTTCACCGTGGTTCGGCACGCGCTGGTCGATCACGTCGAAGTAGGTGTCCGGCGTGTCGAGGAAATCCACGCCCTGCGCGCGCATGGCTTCGACGGTCTCGTAGATGTTGTCGGTGAAGCAGGCGATGTGCTGGATGCCCTCGCCCTTGTACGCATCCAGATACTCGTTGATCTGGCTCTTCGGGTCGGACGATTCGTTCAGCGGAATGCGCACGATGCCGTCCGGCGCGGTCATGGCCTTGGACACCAGGCCGGTCTTCAGGCCCTTGATGTCGAAGTAGCGGATCTCGCGGAAGTTGAACAGGCGCTCGTAGTAGTCCGACCACTGCTGCATGTTGCCGAAGTACAGGTTGTGGGTCAGGTGGTCGATGAAGGTCAGGCCGAAGCCGAACGGGCGCAGGTCAGCGCCGGCGATCAGCTCGTAGTCGCCATCGAAGATGCTGCCGGCATCGCCGTAGCGATCCACCAGGTACAGCATGCAGTCGCCGATGCCCTTGATGACCGGCGCGTTGACCGCCTTGCTCTCCGGCTTGAAGGCGATGGCCTCAGCGCCGTTGCCCAGCGCGGTCTGGTAGACCTCCGCGCCCGGCTTCTTGAAGCGGATCGCGAAGCCGCAGGCGCACGGGCCGTGCTTTTCGGCGAAGTCGGCCGCGAACGAATCGGGGTCTTCATTGACCAGGAAGTTGACGTCGCCCTGGCGATAGACGGTAATCGGACGCTGCTTGTGCTTGAGCACCGCGCTGAAGCCCATCTTGCGGAAGTACTCGTGCAGCTCGGCACCACGGCCGGCCGGTGCGGCGAATTCGACGAACTCGAAGCCGTCGATGCCCATCGGGTTCTCGAAGGTGGTGACCTGCATGCCGGGGTTGGGATGCGAGGCGGACGGGACTGCGGTATTCATGGCGTGGCTCCGAATCGGTGCCGCATCGGCACAAACCAGGTGCGGGCGGGGTTGGACCCGGCGAGAATGCAGGGTACGGACCCAACACTTATAGTTACACTTGAAACCACCAGCAAGGTGCACCGCAACATGAGCCCCGCCGATCCCGTTTCGACCCGCCTGCGTGCCTCCCACGTCCTGCTCGACCTGGAACAGTTCCTGCCCTACCGGCTGAGCGTGCTGTCCAACCGGGTCAGCGGCAACATCGCCAAGCTGTACGGCGACCGTTATGGCCTGGCCATCCCGGAGTGGCGGGTGATCACCATCCTGGCGCTGTACCCGGGGTCGTCGGCCAGCGAGGTCTCCGACCGCACGGCGATGGACAAGGTGGCGGTCAGCCGCGCGGTGGCCCGCCTGCTGGAACGTGGTTTCATCAAGCGTGAGACCCATGGCGATGATCGTCGGCGCTCGGTGCTGGCGCTGTCGGCGGCAGGGTTCGAGGTGTACGAGACGATCGCGCCGATGGTGATCGAGATCACCCGCAAGCTGATGTCGGTGCTGAGCGAGGAAGAGGAGCAGGTGCTGGAGAAGCTGATCCTGCGCCTGGCCGGGGATGGCCTGGAGCGGATGGGCGAAGGGGTCTGAGGGGTTTCCGGGGCTGCGCCCCGGGCCCTGCAGAGGCATACGGGCAGGAACCGAGGCAGAAGCGGCCTTCCTGAGGGGATGCGGGGTGGTGTCGGATTGCGGAGACGCCGTAAACCCATCCATGGGGGCTTGGCCGCGGCATCCATGCCGCGGACACCCCGCAATCCGACACCACCCCGCCTTCGACAATTTCCCGCTGCTGTTGGTAGGTGTCGACCTTGGTCGACACATGGATCCCTGCCATGCGCGGATGATGTCGCGGGCTGCGCTGTGGTCGATCAGGCGCATGCCATCGATGACCTGCATCGCGTGGTTTTCATGGCCCGCCGACGAACGGTCTTTCGGCCGGGTTCGACTCGATGTGTCGCGATTACCACCTGATGTTTCGGCATCGGGCCGGTAGAGTCCTGATCGACAGAGCGGCTGTATCGGAATTCGCGCATCGAGTGGCATTGCCTATTGGACGACCGGTTCCATCGGTCCGAGAGTAGGCGCGCAGCGGAGCACCGCTGCCGGGGTTGAAAGCCCGATGATCCGAAGGAAACCACGCCGCACCCGTCGCCGCCCATCGCGGGCGGCGACGACTCGCGCTGCCCCGCTTTGGCGGGCGGTGCGTGGGGCCGCATGGCCGCCGTTCCTCCTTCGGATCACGGTCTTTCAACCACGCATCGCCTGCCGCCTTTCCGGCGGCCTCGCCACGGAGTTTCGCCATGACACGCCGCCATCACCCCGCTACCGAACCCATCGATCGCGAAGCCGACCTGCAGCGCATCGATGAAGCACTGGCCACGCTGGAAACCGTCACCGAAGCGTGGTTCGAACATCATCGACTGAAGGCCTGCCAGCCAGGCCTGCTGCTGTCGTTGAACCGGCTGCTCGACCTGACCAGTCTCGCCAAGGGCTATGCCAGTGCGCTGCGGGTGATTGCTGAACCCTGACCCTGCTGGAAGGCACTTTCATGGACCACACACCGCCCCCCACCTTGCCGCAAACCAACGATCTGCTGGCTGATATCCGCCAATTGATATCCACAGCCCGCGCCGGGATGGTCAGGACCGTCAATGCCGAACTGACACTGCTCTACTGGCGTATAGGACGTCGCATCCATGTCGATCAGATGGGTGGACGTCGGGCACGCTATGGAGAGGTCCTGTTCAAGCGCATCGCCAGCAAGCTGGCTGCCGAGTTCGGCGGTTCGTTCGGTGAAAAGAGCCTGCGCAGGATGGTGCAGTTCTCCATCGCGTTTGCCGACGAGCAGATTGTCGTATCACTGCTACGACAATTGAGCTGGACCCATTTCATCGCACTGATTCCGCTGTCTGATCCGCTCAAGCGCGACTTCTACGCGCAGATGGCCAGCACCGAAGGCTGGAGTGTCCGCATGTTGCGTCAGCGCATCGACTCGATGCTGTACGAGCGCACGGCACTGTCCAGCCAGCCGGAACAGACCATTGCCAACGAGCTGTCGGCATTGCGCAGTAACCAGCAGCTCACGCCGGGTCTGGTCCTGCGCGACCCGTACGTACTGGATTTTCTCGGGCTGAAGGAGTGCTGGGACGAACAGGAACTGGAAGGCGCCATCCTGCGTGAAATGCAGGGGTTCCTGCTTGAACTCGGAGTGGGATTCAGTTTTGTCGCCCGCCAGAAACGCATCCAGATCGACGACGACGACTTCCATCTCGACCTGCTGTTCTACAACCGTCGCCTGCGCAGGCTGGTGGCCGTCGAACTGAAGATCGGTGACTTCAAGCCAGCGTACAAAGGCCAGATGGAGCTCTATCTACGTTGGCTGGATCGTTATGAGCGGGAGGAAGGTGAAGAGGCACCGCTGGGCATCATCCTTTGCACGGGCAAGAAGGCGGGCCAGATCGAGTTGCTGGAGCTGGACCGCTCAGGCATCCACGTGGCGGAGTACCTGACATCCCTTCCCTCCCGGGAAGTTCTCAAGCAACGGCTGCAGGCCGCGACCGAGCGTGCGCGGCAACGCATGGAACTCACTACGGCAGAGCTCGACCAGTAACCACCGCGCAGGGGATCACCAGGCCCACGTCACGCGCGGATGGCACATGCTCAGCTCAGATGCTTGCGCCGCGCATGGATCCACGGCACCGCCAGCGCGCCGATGGCGCCACCGGCAAAGCCCAGCGAGGCGGCAACCGTGGCCGCTTCAACCGCCCCGGGCAACGCCAGCGCGGCCGTAACCAGCAGCAGCGACGGCAGGCCGACGAACGTACCCAGGAAGAACGGCCAGCGCGGCGACCAGGTATTGAGCTGCAGCAGGCTGACCGGCTGCCATGCCTCGGACGAAGCGTCTTCGGCGATCTTCGCGACCACTCTGCCCAGATCCACTTCCGGCAGCAGCTTGCCCGGACGCGCGGCGGCAATCGCCTCGGCCACGGCTTCAACCGGCGGGAAGCTGCCCGGCCACGCCACCGGTGCAGGCACGCCGTACGCGGTCAGCAGCGGCACGCTCAGCCAGGGCGCCACCAGCGGGCGCAGCCTGCGCCGGCCATGCACGCACCAGACCTGTGGCTGGCCGTGCGCGGTCACGCTGTACAGCGCCAGCTCGCTCGGCGGCGGGTAGCCCAGCATGGTCACCCGTGCCGCCAGGCTGTCCTGGTCCATCGCACGCAGGAAGCCGGGGCGGCTGCGCCCTTCCTGCATCCACGCCATGCCGAGCGCGCCGACCAGATAGGCCTCGGCCACATCCTTGCTGCCCGCGTTGGCGCGATCATCGCTGGCCAGGTACCAGGCCAGTGACTTGGGTTCGGGTACGTCGGCCAGGCCCCAGCGGCTGTCGTCGCCCAGCACATGGCGCACCGGCAGGCGGGCCGGTGCGGTTTCACCCCGTTCGCCGGGCTGCAGGAACGGCAGCACGCCCTGCACGAAACTGGACAGGTCGATCGCGCGCACGCCGTTGCCGTGCCATTCCGGCGGCAGCAGACCGGCCAGCTGTCCTTCGGCGGCGAGTCGATCCAGCCGCGCCTTCTGTTCCACCAGCTTCTGCACTGCGCCCTTCAGCACCACGTTGTCGGGCAAGGCGATCTGCGGCAAGCGATGTCGCGGCGGTGCCAGCTCAAGGGCGTCTTCACCGGTGCCGGCGTCGTCCAGCAAGGTTTCCTGGGCAGGCAGGCTCACGCCATCGGGTGCCCCACCTTCGGCCAGCGGGCTGGCAGGTTCGGGCAGGCGTTCGGCGTGGTCGCTGTGCATGGGCGCTCCGGTCGCGCCGGGTGGCGCAGTGAGGTCCTTGCCATTAACGGCCGAAGGGTATCGATCTGTAGATCCGCGCCATGCGTGGATGGTCGGGCAGTGGCGAAGCTGCGGGGCCGCCCAGCGCTAGCGGTCAGGTGCCCACTGTTTGAGGAATGCCATCACCCGTGCGGTCTGCACCGTCTTGCCCTTGTGCATCGCTTCGCTGGGCTGCGGCGCCAGCAGGGTGCCGTCGGCATCGATCACCAGCAGGTGCGGATGCTCACCTTGCAGCGGCGGGAACTGGCCCAGGAAGGCCGTGTTCGCATTCTCGGCACTGTCGTTGATCTTTACCCAGACGAAGTGGGCATCACGGAAGCGGCGCAGATCGCCATCGCCTTCCACGGCTTCATCCAGCGCATGGCAGGGCTCGCAAGCGGCGTTGCCCACTTCCAGGATGATCCGTTTGTTGCCGCGCTGGGCTTCGACCTTGGCGGTTTCCAGGTCGGCAGCGGCGTTGCGGGTCGGGTCGAACTGCGCACCGAGCCCTGCAATGGCGGCGATGTCGGCCGCTGCGGGGGTGTTGCCCGAGGCCACCGGTTCGCTGGGGTCAGCGACCGGTGGCTCGGTGGGGCGGGTATCGAGGGGCTGCGTGGGTTCGGGGGCCGCGGGAGGTTGAGGCTGCGAACAAGCGCCGATCAGCGCCGCACACACCACTGCCACCACTGCACCACCGAACGTTGTACGCATGCCCACTACCCTCTCATTACTTCACGCCGTGCATCAGCTTGTTGATCAGCGGTGCGACCAGGAACAGGATCACACCCGAACCGATCAAGGCCCAGAAACCGAAGGTATACCCCTTCAGGGCCGATTCGACCGTCATGCCGCCTTCACCACTGACCACGCCGGCGAAGATGCCCGACAGGTTGTTGCCGATGCCGGTGGACAGGAACCAGCCGCCCATGCCGAAGCCGACCAGGCGCACCGGGGCCAGCTTGGTCACCATCGACAGGCCGATCGGCGACAGGCACAGCTCACCGACCGACTGGATGACGTAGACCATGAACAGGGTCCAGAACGGGATCTTGCCGTCCACGACCATTTGCGACAGCGCGTACATCAGCAGCGCGAAGGCAGCACCATTGAACAGCAGGCCCAGGCCGAACTTGCGCGGAATGGACGGATTGGCGCGGCCCAGGGCCACCCAGATCCAGGCGATGATCGGCGCCAGGGTGATGATGGCCACCGAGTTGACCGACTGGAACCACGCGGTCGGGAAGGTCCACTCGCCCATCTGGCGGTTGACGATGTTCTCCGCCAGGAAGGTGAAGGAGCTGCCAGCCTGTTCGAAGAACATCCAGAACATGACGTTGAAGGCGAAGATGATCAGCATGGCGATCACGCGGTCGCGCTGCACTTTGCCCTCGCGGATGCCTTCCACCAGCAGCAGCACGGCCAGGGCGGCAAACATGACGCCGAGGATCCAGGCCAGCGCGGTGGCGCCGGTGGCGAGCAGGAAGTAGGCCACCGGAATGGCGAACAGCGAACCCACCAGCACCATGATGATGCGGCCGAAGCCTTCAGCGCCGGCCGGCGGTGCACCGATGCCCTTCAGGCCGGCACGACCGATGTAGAACCACACCAGCGAAATCAGCATGCCCACGCCGGAGGCGATGAACACGACCTTGTACGACGGCATTTCCGAGGTACCGAAGACCTTGCGGGCCAGGTACTCGGTCAGCACCGGGGCGATCATCGCGCCGATGTTGATGCCCATGTAGAAGATGGTGAAGCCCGAGTCGCGGCGTTCGTCCTTCAGGCCGTACAGCTTGCCGACCATGGTCGAGATGTTGGGCTTGAACAGGCCGTTGCCGACGATGATCGTGGCCAGGCCGAGCTTGAAGATGTGCTCCTGCGGCAGCGAGATCATGAACAGGCCGACGGCCATGATGACCGCGCCGGTCAGGATCGAGCGCTGGTAACCCAGTACCCGGTCGGCCACGTAGCCGCCGAAGATGGCGGCGGCATACACCAGCGCCAGGTAGGCGCCGTAGATGCGGCTGGCGTCGCCTTCACCGGCAGCGTTGCCGTTGTAGAACTGGGCAACGATGTACAGCACCAACGCCCAACGGATGCCGTAGAACGCAAAGCGCTCCCAGAACTCGGTCATGAACAGCATCCACAACGGGCGCGGGTGGCCCATCGTGGTGTTGAAGTCCGGCAGTGCCGGCTCTGGGGTGTTCGCAGTGGCGTTTACGCTCATGCGGAATTCCTGGTTCGGTGGATGGAGGCACGTCCGATGTGCGGTGAAGCAACGCGCGAGGATCACCGACTTCTGGCGTTCACGTCAAATACACGCCGTTTGAGGCAGGTCGCTACCTGCTCGCTGAACTTGCATCTGAAACGATCCAGCCAGCCGCGGGCGGCCAAGCTGAATGGGGGTCAGGCCAGATCCGGCGGGCCCGCGACCTGCAGCGTGGTGCGTACCTGGAACAATTCGGGGAAGAAGGTCAGTTCCAGCGCCTTGGCGAGGAAGCCCACCCCGGACGAGCCGCCGGTGCCGCGCTTGAAGCCGATCACCCGCATCACCGTGCGCATGTGTCGGAATCGCCACAGCTGGAAGGCGGTTTCCAGGTCCACCAGGTCCTCGCACAGCGAATACTCGCGCCAGTAGCGGTCGGTGTCCTGGTAGATGCGTTCGAAGACCGGCTGCAATGCGTCATCGGCCACATGCGGCTGGGTCCAGTCGTGCGCCTCGTACACCGCCGGCACGGCATGGCCGAAGCGGGCCAGGTACTTCAGGAACTCCTCGTACAGGCTCGGCGCCTCCAGCACGGTGCGCAGCTGCGCCTGCCCGGCCGTGTCGTGCTCGAACACCTGCAGCATCTGTGCGTTCTTGTTGCCCAGCAGGAACTCGATGTAGCGGTACTGCAGCGACTGGAAGCCCGAGGACGGGCCCAGCACGTCGCGGAAACCCATGTACTCGGACGGGGTGAGCGTTTCCAGTACCGACCACTGCTCGGTCAGCTGGCGCAGCACCTGCTTGCTGCGCGCCAGCACCTTGCGGCACTGCCAGACTTCGTCGCGCTGCAGGAAGCCGATCGCCGCACCCAGCTCGTGGCCCAGCAGCTTCAGCCACAACTCTGAGGTCTGGTGCTGGATGATGAAGAGCATCTCGTCGTGATGCGGCGGGTTGGACAATGGCTGCTGCGCGCTGAGCAGTTGGTCCAGCCGCAGGTAGCCGCCATAGGTCAGCCGCCCCTGCAGATCGGTGTGGATACCGGCTTCGAGATCGCGTTGGTTGTTGTCGACGGACATGGGCGGGACCAGATCGGGGGCGGCAAGGGTAGCGCGTTGCTGCCGTGCTGGCAGCCGCGGTGACCGTACCGGGGCGTGCGGTGGGGCTGTGGAACGGCCGTTGCGCGTGGAACCGTTTGCGCCGTTCTACTGGCGCTCAGCACTGGGCGGTTTGTGATGCTTTGCAGCAATGGCTGAATACGTTGAAGTTATTGGCATCATGCACCTGGAAGGGGGTACAAAGGCCGGTCGGCCGTGCTGCGCCGCAGGACGGCTTTTTCGTACGCATTCCTTAACATGGCGATTCATATCATTTGTAACTTCTCTGTCGAAGGTGCAGTACGCAATGACGGTTGCCGCTGAGTTCAAGATCGAATACCTGCAGTATCTGGACACGGACGGCACGCTCGTCCGCGATGATCTGCCCGAAGCCCTGCGCGACCCGCGCGCGTTGCTGCCGATGTTCAAGCAGATGCTGTTCGTGCGCGTGTTCGACGGCAAGTCGATCGCGCTGCAGCGCACCGGCAAGCTGGGCACCTACGCCGCCTGCCTCGGCCACGAAGCCGCGCATGTGGGCATCGGCGCATCGATGCAGAAGGACGACGTGTTCGCACCGTCCTACCGCGAGTACGGCGCCATGTTCATGCGTGGCGTGCGCCCGCACGACGTACTGATGTACTGGGGCGGCGATGAGCGCGGCAACGACTATGGCGGCAATGCGGCCAAGGACTTCCCGTTCTGCGTGCCGATTTCCACCCAGTGCCTGCACGCCGCAGGCGCCGCGCTGAAGTTCAAGCTCAACAAGGAACAGCAGATCGCCGTGGCCGTGTGTGGCGATGGCGGCAGCTCCAAGACCGACTTCTACGCTGCGCTGAATTCGGCAGGTGCCTACAAGCTGCCGCTGATCCTGTGCATCGTCAACAACGGCTGGGCCATCTCGGTCCCGCGTTCGGCACAGACCGGTGCCGAGACGCTGGCACAGAAGGGCCTGGCCGGCGGCCTGCACTGCCTGCAGGTGGACGGCAACGATCTGATCGCGGTGATGGCCGCCATGCTGCAGGCGCGCGAACGTGCGCTGGCCGGCGACGGTGGCACCGTGCTGGAACTGATGACCTATCGCCTGTCCGATCACACCACCGCCGACGACGCACGCCGCTACCGCGACGACGCCGAAGTGAAGGATGCCTGGCAGCGTGAGCCGATGCTGCGCCTGCGCAAGTACCTGACCAACGCCGGTGTGTGGAGCGAGGAAGAAGAAGCCGCCTGGACCGCCGAGTGCGGCAAGCGCGTGGACGAGGAAGTGAACCTCTACCTCAACACGCCGGTGCAGCCGGTCGAGGCGATGTTCGATTTCCTCTATGCCGACCCGCCGCAGGACCTGCTGGCACAGCGCGCCCAGGCGATCGCCCTGGAGCAGCGTCATGGATGAGATCAAGAACGGCGCGTCCAGCGCGCACACCAACGCCGCCGACAGCGCTGCCGTCGCGCGCGGAGAACAGAACATGACCGATACCCCGATCACCCTCATCGAAGCCATCACCCAGGCGCTGGCCTGGGAGCTGGAGCACGACAAGTCGGTGCTGGTGCTGGGCGAAGACGTGGGCGTCAACGGCGGCGTGTTCCGCGCCACCGCAGGCCTGCAGCAGCGCTTCGGCGCCGACCGCATCCTCGACACCCCGCTGGATGAAACCACCATCGCCGGCCTCACCATCGGCCTGGCCGCACAGGGCATGAAGCCGGTGGCAGAAGCCCAGTTCGACGGCTTCATGTACCCGATGGTCGACCACATCATCTGCCACGCTGCGCGCCTGCGTTACCGCACCCGTGGCCGCCTGCACTGCCCGATGGTGCTGCGCGTGCCGTGGGGTGGTGGCATCCGCGCACCGGAACACCACAGCGAAGCCAACGAAGCGATCTTCACCAACGTGCCGGGCCTGCGCGTGGTGCTGCCGTCTTCGCCGCAGCGCGCCTATGGCCTGCTGCTGGCCGCGATCCGCGAACCGGATCCGGTGATCTACATGGAGCCCAAGCGCATCTATCGCCAGTACAAGGAAGTGGTCGTCAACGACGGCGAGGCCTTGCCGCTGGACGTGTGCTTCGTGCTGCGCGATGGCACCGATGTGACCCTGGTGACCTGGGGCGCGCAGGTGAAGGAAGCGCTGGAAGCGGCCGACAAGCTGGCCGGCGAAGGCATCAGTGCCGAAGTCATCGACGTGGCCACGCTGCGTCCGCTGGACTTCGCCACCATCGCCGAGTCGGTGGCCAAGACCGGCCGCTGCGTGATCGTGCAGGAGGCCCCGAAGACCGCGGGCTTCGGCGCGGAAATCGCCGCACGCCTGGCCGAGGAATCGATCTACGACCTGCTGGCCCCGGTCGAGCGCGTTACCGGTTACGACACCCACATTCCGCTGTTCCGCCTGGAGATGAAGTATCTGCCGAGCGTGGAGCGGATCGTGGCGGCGGCCAAGCGCGCGGTGGCGGCAGGCTGACATGCGGGCCCGCCTTCTCGGGGCTTACCGCAGCCAGTATCCCAACCCGCTCCGGTTCCGCACCGGCCAGATCGTCGAAGTAGGTGTACGTGACGAGGAATGGCCGGCGTTTGCCTGGGTGCGCACCAGTGATGGGCGCGCCGGCTGGGCACCGGTAGCGTGGTTGCAGCTGTTGGACGATGGTCGCGCAGAAGCCCTGCGCGACTATGACGCCCGCGAGCTGGATGTGGAGAACGGCGAGATGGTCAAGCTTCATCACGAACACGGCGGGTGGTGGTGGTCCGAGCGCGCCAATGGCGCGACGGGCTGGTTGCCTGCCCGCGAACTGGAACTGCTGGAAGAGAACTGCAAATGAGCCAGACCAAGAACTTCAACCTGCCCGACCTGGGCGAAGGCCTGCCGGACGCGACCATCGTCGAGTGGTTCGTCAAGGAAGGCGATGTGATCAAGCTGGACGAGCCGCTGGTCTCGATGGAGACCGCCAAGGCCGTTGTCGAAGTGCCCTCGCCGTTCTCCGGCACGGTGCTGAAGCTGTCCGGCGCTGCCGGCGACATCATCCCGACCGGCGCGGTGCTGGCCAGCTTCGCGCTGGACCCGAACCTGCCGCAGCGCGCTGACGGCCAGGACACCGGCCACAGCCACGGCCATGCCGCGCCGGCAGCACCTGCCGCACCGACACCGCCGCCGCTGCCGACCGCAGCCGCCCCGGTAGCTGCTGAAGAAGCCAAGCCGGCCGCCGCCGAGCGTGATGACGCCGGCACCGTGGTTGGCGCGATGCAGAGCTCCAACGCGGTGCATGCCGAACAGGCGCTGGCCGTTGGCGGCGTCAAGGCCGTACCGGCCGTGCGTGCCACCGCGCGCAAGCTGGGCGTGGACCTGAGCCGCGTGCGTGCCACCGGCACCGATGGCGCGGTGACCATGGCCGACGTCAAGCAGGCTGCCGCCGATGGCAGCGCGAAGATCGGCGCCACCCCGGCACCGGTTGCCGCCGCCGCGTATGCCGCGCCGGCCCCGGCGCAGGTGTCTGCCCCGGTGCAGAGCGAAGCGCGTACCCCGCTGTCCGCCGCCGGCAAGCCGATGCGCACCCAGCCGCCGGGCGTGGTCGCCAAGGGCCAGCCGGAACCGCTGAAGGGCGTGCGCCGCAACATGGCCCGCGTCATGGCCGATGCGCACAGCAAGGTCGTGCCGACCACGCTGAACGACGACGCCGACATCCACGCCTGGCTGCCGGGCAACGACGTTACCGCGCGCCTGGTGCGCTCGATCGTGGTCGCCGCGCAGAAGGTGCCGGCGATGAACGCCTGGTTCGACGGTGAAGCGCTGACCCGCACCCTGCACGCGCAGGTGGACATCGGCATCGCCGTGGACACCGACGACGGCCTGTTCGTGCCGGCGCTGCGCAATGCCGACATGCTGGACGCACGCGGCATCCGCGAAGGCGTGAACCGTCTGCGCGAGCAGGTGGAAGCGCGTTCGATCGCCGCTTCGGAACTGAGCGGCTACACCATCTCGCTGTCCAACTTCGGCATGTTCGCCGGCCGCTACGCGACCCCGGTCGTGGTGCCGCCGTGCGTGGCCATCGTCGGTGCCGGTCGTGCCCGCCACCAGATGACCCCGGTGATGGGCGGCGTGGAAGCGCACAAGGTGATCCCGCTGTCGGTAACGTTCGACCACCGCGCTGCCACGGGCGGTGAAGCAGCACGCTTCCTGCGCGCGATGATGGACGACCTGGCACTGGCCAGCTGATCGACGACCTGATCGGTGGGTGCCAACCGTTGGTTGGCACATGAATAGAAAACGCCGGGCACTGCCCGGCGTTTTTTTGCCCGCATCCACGCATGGCGTGGATCTACTTCACGCGGATCAATCGCGCGCCACCAAACCCTCGGCGCGGCTGTAGACACGCAGGCGGTGGCCATCGGGATCGACGCCGACGAAGGTGTGGCCAAACTCCAGCGTCACCGGTGCCTGGGTGATCTGCACGCCCAGCGAGCGCCATGCATCGTGCAACTGCTGCACTTCATCAGGATTGGCGACCACCATCGCCAGCTCGGCGGCGCCTGCCTCCGCGCTCACCGGCGGCTGCACGCCGTCGCGCTGCCACAGGCCCAGTGCGACGCCATCGCCGAGCAGGAACAGGGCGAAGCCGGGTGACTGCTCGACCGGCGCTTTGCCGAGGATGTCGCTGTAGAACGTGGCGCTGGTGGCGACGTCGCGCACGTACTGCAACAGCGTGCTGGGCTTGAACATGGGGAACCTCCGTTGTTGGGAGCGCCCATCATTGCCCTGCCCTGCTGACAGTTCCTGTCAGCAGCATCGAGCCTGCTCACGCCCTGGCTCTGGTAGATGTCGAGCTTGCTCGACTGCTCTCCGCGAAGATCAGAAGCAGTCGAGCAAGCTCGACATCTACCGAGAGCGGAGAGCAAAGAGCAAAAGCAGTCGAGCAAGCTCGACCTCTACCAAAGGCGCTACGTCACGAGCGATCCAGCCAATCCGGGGCGATGCCCTGCGCCTTCTGCCAGCGCCGTAGCAAGGTGGCGCGCGGCACAAGATAGTGATCCGGCAGTGCGCGCACTTGGCGGATACGGTCCAGGCGGAAATGGCGGAAATCCTCGCGGCCCTCGCACCACGCAGCCAGCATCGGCACTTCATCGAAGTACCCCAGTGCGAACGGCCAGACCACGCGCTCGCTGCGCCGCCCCTGCGCATCTTCATAGGCGAACTGCAGCCGCTGCTGCGTGCCCACCGCTTCGCGCACGGCCTGCAGGCGCGCCGGTGGCACCGTTGCCGCCGTACGCGACGGGCCCACGCGCAGGCCGCTGTCACGCAGTGCTTCACGTCGCGCCGCAGGCAGCACATGGGCGATGCGCGCCAACGCATCGCGTGCGGCCTCGGCCAACGCCGGTTCGGTACGCGCCGCCACCCAGCGCAGGCCCAGCACCAGCGCGTCGATCTCGGCCGGTGGCAACGTCAACGGCGGCAGCACGTCGCCCGGTTCCAACTGATAGCCGACACCGGCTTCCCCGCGCAGGTCGGCGCCCTGCTCGCGCAGTGTTTCGATGTCGCGGTACAGCGTACGCAGGCTGATGCCCAGCTCATCGGCCAGTGCCTGCCCGACCACTGCCCGGCGGTGGCGGCGCAGCACCTGCAGCAACTGGGTCAGGCGCAGCGCACGCGACATCAGTCCACCAGGTCTTTCGAGGCCACCACGTGCTCGCCCGGCGCTGGCGCCAGTGCCGCGTTCACCAGCGCCCGCGCGATATGCGTAGCAGGGTTGATACGCCACGCACGCGGCAGCACCGGCCGCAGCGCGCCCAGCACCTGCAGAGCGAGCTGTTCACCGCGACGCGCCTGTGGGCGGTGGCCGCCGATCAGGCCCGGCCGGACCAGGGTCAGTGAAGCGAAGCCCAGCGCACGCAGATCGCGCTCCAGTTCGCCCTTTACCCGGCTGTAGAAGATGGACGAACCCGGATTGGCCCCCGCCGCCGAATTCAGTACGAAGGCACGGGCGCCCTGAGTCCTGGCCAGGCGGGCGAAGGCGAGTGGGTAGTCGTGGTCGATCCGGTAGAAAGCCTCGCGGCTTCCCGCCTGGGCCATGGTGCTGCCCAACGCGCACACCACCGCATCCACCGGTGCCCAGCCCGGCGCATCCGGCAGCTGATCGAAGTCCAGCACCGGCGCATGCAGTTTCGGGTCGCGCAGGGCCAGCGGCCGCCGGGTCGGTGCCACCACAGCGCGACAGCGCGGGTCGTCCAGCAGCATCGGCAGGGCCAGCCCACCCACCAGCCCCGTCGCCCCCAGCAGCATCACACGCATACCCACCTCCACTGCGGCATCCTGTCGCCCATCCTATCGGTTCAAGCCATCGCCGGTTGCGCCGATATGCTGTGACCAGTCCCCTGCCACCCCAGGATTTGCTCCATGACGGACCAGCCCGACCCCCGCCCTGCCCCCGGTACCGCCATCGGGTCGCCTGCGCGCGTGCGCGCGGTGGCTGATGACGGGCGCGGCGATCGGGTGGTACTGCAGGGCGGTAGCGGCGTGGCGTTGCAGCAGCTGTTTGCCGGGGCCGATGCGCCCGAGCCGCTGCTGGCCGCCTTTGCCAATGGCATGGCCACCCTGCCCGGCGAGCTGGGCGACATGGGTGATCGCCTGCAATCGGCACAGGCCAGTGCCGACTGGCCGCGTTATGGCCGGGCAATGCGGCAACTGATCGACAAATACATCCGCACCATCGACCAGCACTCGCCCGATGGCCAGCCCGACAGCCTGCGCCTGTCCGAACAGCTGCGCTTGCTGCTGGGTGGCGCGATGGTGGCGCTGCTGCAGCACGATCCTGATCTGCGCGATCAGGCACAGGCGCTGGCCGGGCGCCTGCGCCAGTGGCAGCCGGGCGCGGCACTGGAGCCGATCGAACAAGGTGCGCGCGAGCTGGGTCACCAGATCGGCGTGCGCGCCGAAAGCTGGCAGGAACAACAGGCACTGCTGCTGGAGTTGTTCGCACTGCTGCTGGAGAACGTCAGCGAGCTGCTGGATGACCGCAGCTGGCTGCAGGGTCAGATCGCAGCCGTGCGCCAGCTGCTGGCCGGGCCGCTGGAAGCCGAATCGGTCGAGCGCACCCGCGCCGAGCTGCGCGAAGTGATCTACAAGCAGGGCCTGCTGCGGCAGGGAATCGACGATTCGAAAGCGGCCATGCGCGGGTTGATGGGCGAGTTCATCGAGCGCATGGACGGCATGGCTGCCAGCACCGGGGAATACCACGATCGCATCGGCAGCTACGCGCTGCAGCTGCGCGAGGCCCGCAGCATCGCCGACCTCAACCACCTGCTGCAGGAAGTGATGCAGGACACCGGCAAGGTGCAGCTGCAGGCCGCGCAGGCGCGCGATCATCTGGCCAGCGCGCGGCAGGAAGTGGAGCGCGCCGAGCAGCGTATCAACCAGCTGGAACAGGATCTGCGCGCAGCCGGCGATCTGGCGCGTATCGACCCGCTGACCCAGGCCCTGAACCGGCGGGGCCTGGATGAACTGCTGCAACGCGAACTGGCCCGCGCCGCACGCAACAGTTCGCCGCTGGGGCTGGCGGTGATCGACCTGGATGATTTCCACCAGACCAACGACGAACACGGCCACGCCGGCGGCGACGCACTGCTGCAGCACCTGGTGGCGGTATGCCGCCTGCTGCTGCGTGCCACCGATGGCATCGCCCGGCTGGGCGGCGACGAGTTCGTGCTGGTACTTCCGGAAACCCCCGGCGCGGACAGCATGGCCACCGTGCAGCGCCTGCAGCGTTCACTGGCACATCGCGTGCTGACCGTGCAGGACCGGCGGGTACCGGTGCATTTCAGTGCGGGGCTTTCGCAATGGCAGCCGGGAGACGATGCCGATACGTTGCTGCGGCGCGCCGATGACGCCCTGTATGTGGCCAAGCGCGAAGGCAAGAACCGGGTGCACGCCGGGTAGTAGACCGCGTAGCGACTCTGTAGCGCCCGAGCCCATGCCCGGGCGGCGGCGCGCAGCGCCGTAGAGCAGCCGAGCGTGGGCTCGGCTCTACAGCTTATTTCCCGCGCAGCTTCTGCACGCCGGTCACCACCGCCAGCACGATCGCACCGGCGATGATGCCGACCACCATGTTGCCCAGCGCGTTGACCAGCCAGCCCCATTGGCCTTCGCCGCCGAGCGCCTGCACAGCGTGGTGCAGCGCCGGCACGTTGTGTACCAGGATGCCGCCACCGACCAGGAACATCGCTGCGGTACCGGCCACCGACAGGAACTTCATCAACCACGGTGCAGACACCAGCAGGCCGCGACCGACCGCCGCCAGCGCTGCGCCCTTGCGCGACAGGTACAGGCCCAGGTCGTCCAGCTTGACGATGCCTGCAACCAGTCCATAGACAAACACGGTCATCGCCAGCGCGATCACCACCAGGGTAGTGACCTGGTTGATGAACGACGCCGTGGCGACCACACCCAGCGACAGCACGATGATCTCGGCCGAAAGGATGAAGTCGGTGCGGATCGCGCCCTTCACCTTGTCCTTCTCCCACGCGACCATGTCCACCTGCGCATCGGCCAGCGCCTTGCGCCGCTCGGCCTGGTGTTCGGCGTCCTCGTCGGCGGAATGCAGGAAACGGTGCGCCAGCTTCTCCACGCCCTCGAAGCACAGGAAGGCGCCGCCGATCATCATCAGCGGCACGATCAGCGGCACGTTCCAGCCACGGCTGTGCAGCCAGGCTTCCAGCGCGCTGATCGCCAGCGCAGCCGGCACCAGGATCACCTTGTTCACCAGCGAGCCCTTGGCCACCGCCCACACCACCGGCAGTTCCCGGTTGGCGTTGACGCCGGTCACCTGCTGCGCGTTCAGCGCCAGGTCGTCGCCCAGCACACCGGCGGTCTTCTTGGCGGCGACCTTGGTCAGCACCGAGACGTCGTCGAGCAGGGAGGCGATATCGTCGAGCAGGGCAAACAGGCTGGCACCGGCCATGGGGGATCCAGTAAAGGGAATGAGCGGATTCTGACCGATACCGGGGCGGCTGCGGTAGCGGTTGGATTCACCGCATGCCTACCGCCCCCCGGCGACACTGCGAAATCCGGTAGTGCCGGCCGCTGGCTGGCAACCGCGCAGTTCCGGACATTGCCGGCCAGCGCCCGGCACTACCTGTCCTAGTCGCATGGGAGTTCCGCTTGAGCAATCCGCCCACCGCCAATGGCAATCCCCCGCTGGTCAAAGGCATGAACCGGCGCAGCCAGATCCTGCGCCTGTTGATGCGCTACCGCCATTCCGGCGTGTTCTCCGGCATGAACCTGGACGCTGCCGGCAGCCACACCGATGTGCCGCCCGACGGCAATCCCGAGCAGTTCGTCAGTGACCTGGAAGCGCTGGGGCCGACCTTCGTCAAGCTTGGGCAGATGCTGTCCACCCGCCCGGACATGGTGCCGGTGGAGTTCGCCACCGCGCTGGAGCGGATGCAGGAGAAAGTGGCCGAGATCCCGGTCGAACGCATCCACGCCATCGTCGAGCAGGAACTGGGTGCACCGGTGAACAAGCTGTTCGCCGCGTTCGACGCACAGCCGCTGGGCTGCGCATCCATTGCCCAGGTGCATCGGGCGGTGCTGCATGACGGCCGCGAGGTGGCGGTGAAAGTGCAGAAGCCCGAAGTAGCTGCACAGCTGCGTTCAGACCTTGAAGTGCTGCGCAGCTTCGCCCTGGCCGCCGACCATCTGACCCAGATCGGTCGCCGCGTGCGCCTGCGCGACTGGCTCAATGAATTCGCCAAGACGCTGATGCAGGAGCTGGACTACCACGCCGAGGCCGAGAACCTGTCGCGCTTCGGTCGGCATCTGAAGCCGTTCCGACGCCTGTGGATTCCGCAGCCGCTGTGGGATTACAGCAGCCATCGCGTACTGACCATGGAACTGGCTACCGGCGTGCGCGTGGATGCCATCCCCGATGTGCGCCGCACCGAACAGGCGATGGACCCGCTGGCGGCCGCGCTGATCCGCGGCTATCTGGACCAGATCTTCGTGCACGGCGAAATCCACGCCGACCCGCATCCCGGCAACCTGCGGGTGATGCCCGATGGACGCCTGGCGATCTTCGACCTGGGCATGGTCGCGCACATGCCGCCGCGCCTTCGCGAGCGACTGCTGAAGATCCTGTTCGCCGCCGTCGATGGCCGTGGAGAGGAGGTGGCCGACGACCTGATCAGCATCAGCACGCGGCTGGAAGCGTTCGATGAAGAACGTTACCTGCGCGAGACCGGTCAGCTGATCGCCCGCTATGCCGCCAGCGCGAACTTCTCCGAAGGACGTGTGGTGCTGGACATGGTGCGCATCGCTACCTCGTCAGGATTGCGCACGCCGCCGGAGCTGAGCCTGCTGGGCAAAGCGCTGCTCAACCTTGAAACCGTGTGCCGATTGCTCGCACCGGATCTGGATACGCGCCGCATCGTCGAGCGCCAGTTGCAGCACGTGATGCGCGCGCGCCTGAAGAAGTCGCTGTCGGCTGCCAACCTGGCCAGCGAGGCAATGGAACTGCAGCAACTGCTGCGCGACGGGCCGCGCAAACTGTCAGACATCATGGCGCTGCTGGCCGAGAACCGCCTGCAGATGAAGGTGACCGGCCTGGAAGAATCGCGACTGATGGAGAACCTGCAGAAGATCGCCAACCGCGTGGCTGCCGGCATCATCAGCGCGGCGTTGATCATGGCCGCGGCGATGATGATGAAGATCGATACCGACTGGCATGTGTTCGGCTATCCGGCCATCGCACTCGTGCTGCTGTTGATCGGCGTGGTGCTTGGTCTTGGCATCGTGACCAGTGCGTTGCTGTTCGATCGGCGAGCACGTGCGCGCGAGGAACGCGGGCACCGGTAGCACTGATGTTCTCTCGTATCCACGCATGGCGTGGATCTACTGAATCAGCGTATTCATGCGATTTTTAATGCAATCGAGCGTGAGTTTTCACGCTCGACTTACGTTCGCGGCGTGATATCGCGCGCACGATTTCAACAAACATTTCAGTCAGGTTCGTGCATGCACTATCGGGTCATCGGCCTGTCATGCAGATGTGCTTGCAGCAGCGCCGGTCGGATGGACACGCGTCGGTACGACGTCCATCGCCACCCCGTCACTGCCGAAGCTGCCTATGCTCTGGATTCTGCTGCTGTCGCTGTTGCTGCTGTCCTGGTTGTTCCTCGCGTCCGCAAAGTGGGTGTGGTGGAAAGCCGGTCTGTTCTCGCTGTTGCTGCTGGCGCTCAGTGCGTGGTGGCTGATCGACAAGCTGTCCGGCGACGGACTCAACGCCGCCACCCTGTATCACCTGGGTGCGGACATGGAAGGCGCTGGTGTCGCCGACTTCAAGGGCTATATCGCCGGCTTCATCGTGCTGGCGGCAGTGTCGCTGCTGCCGTTGTTTGCCACGCGGGTGAAGCGCTGGCGCCGTCCCACAGCCGGTGGTGCATGGTTTGCCGGTTTCGCCGCGCTGTGGGTGGCCACGATCATGATCAGCCCACTGGCACGCGATGGCCAACGCCTTTACCAGCAGCTGCGCCCGGTGGATTTCGCCCGTATCGCCCCCGAATACCAGGTGCCCACGCAGGCCCTGCAGCGCCCGCGCAACATCGTGTGGATCTACGGCGAAAGCCTGGAGCGCACCTATCTGGATGAGGCCGTGTTTCCCGGCCTGATGCCCAATCTCAACCGCTTGGCCGCCAAGTCACTCGATGTCCGCGGGCTGGCCTCGGCCGAGGGTGGCGGCTGGACCATCGCCGGCCTGGTGTCATCGATGTGCGGCGTACCGCTGACCACCTCGCAGGGCGATGAGAACAGCATGGACCGGATGGGCAGCTTCCTGCCCAAGGCCGTGTGCCTGGGCGACTACCTGAAGCAGCAGGGCTACACCAACCACTACCTGGGCGGTGCCAACGGCCAGTTCGCCGGCAAGGGCCAGTTCCTGGCCAGCCATGGCTTCGATGAAGTGCATGACCTGGCGTGGTTCAAACAGCAGAAGAAGATCGGCCGCATCCATTACTCCGCGTGGGGCGTGCATGACGACGTGCTGCTGGACACGGCCTATCAGCGCTTCGAGCAGCTGTCGCGGCAGGACGCGCCGTTCATGCTTACCACGTTGACCATGGACACGCACCACCCGGCCGGGCATCTGCCGGTGGCCTGCAAGGGCGAGCGCTACCAGAGCCAGTACGGCAACATCGGCATGCTCAATGCCCTGAAGTGCACCGACCGCCTGATCTCGCAGCTGGTCGAGCGCATCCTGGCCAGCCCCTATGGCAAGGACACGCTGATCGTGATTGCCTCCGATCACCTGGCCATGCCCAATGACCTCAGCCATATCCTGACCAAGCAGAAGCGCGAAAACCTGCTGCTGTTCCTCGGTGACGGCGTGACCCCGCGCCAGCTGGCGGCCGAAGACGGCTCGACGCTGGATTCCGGTGCCACCCTGCTCAGCCTGCTCGATCCGAACCTGCAGACGATGGGCTTTGGCCGTTCGCTGCTGGATGACAAGCGCGCGCCGAGTGCCAGCGCCGCCGCACGCCGCGATGGCGGCCGTGACTACCCGCAGTACCTGGCCTTCGCGCGCTCGCTGTGGCTGGGTGAACCGACCCGGCAGCTGAAGATCGACGGCGATGACCAGGTGGTGGTGGGCCTGCAGCACGTGCAGCCGCCGGTGCTGCTGGAGTACGACAAGGACTGGGACCTGAAATCGGTGTACCTGGAAAACACCTCGCGCCAGTTCGACGACGCCGACCCGGACAACACGCTGGCCTATGTCGATCGCTGCACCGCGTTCGAGGATGGCTCGGCCGACGGCGACTGGTGCGCGCTGCTGGTGAACCGCGACAACGGCATCAAGCTGTACCGCGATGGCGAGCTACGCAACGGCATCGGCGTGGATGCCCCGCTGGATGCGTTCCAAGGTCCCCGCCCCAGCGTGCGCCAGGCGCACATGATCACGCAGAAGGGCCGCCGTACCCGTGCCGGCCAGTACATGCTGCAGTTGGTGGCCAGCACGCGGCCCGATCGCGGGTTCTGGATCGAAGCGGTGTCCTCGCAGCGCAAGGTGGTGCTGGCCCAGCAGTGGGTGCAGCCCGATGCCGATGGCAAGATCAACGTGTCGTTCGGTCTCGACCACGAAGTGGACGACCTGGAGATCCGCGCGTGGTTGAACCACGCCGAGAAGCTGGCGGTAGATACGTTCGCACTGGTGCCCTCGCGCGGGCGGCCGCGGGGGTAAAGGGGGTTCGGCAGGGCTGCGCCCTGCACCTGCCGAGGCTGAAGCAAAAGCAACGGCCAAATCGGCTCTGGGTTGTCTGTGGTTGGGCGGGGCGGTGTGGGTGTGCAGGACACGCCGTAAACCCATCCCTGGGGGCTCGATGGCGCCATCCATGGCGCCAACGGTCCTGCACACCCACACCGCCCCACCCCCGACAGTTTCCCGGTGACGGTTGGTGGTAGATCCACGCCATGCGTGGATGAATGTCCATCGAAATCGAATATCTCGACAATTGATCGAAAAACATCCACGCATGGCGTGGATCTACGTGTCGACCAAGGTCGACACCCACCAAGAGCACGCCATGCCATTCCGACAGATCGCGGGAATCTGTCGAAGGCGGGGTGGGTCCGGTTGCGGGGGTGTCCGCGGCATGGATGCCGCGGCCAAGCCCCCAAGGATGGGTTTACGGCGTCCCCCGCAACCGGACCCACCCCGCCAAACCACGGATAGCCAGCTTTTGCTGTTGCTCCGGCTTTTGCCGTTGCCGTTGCCTCTGCGGGTGCAGGGCGCAGCCCTGCCGCCCCACCCTCTTACTGCTCTGGATCGCGGGTGATGTGGATGTCGGTCGGCGTGGACAGCGGAATGTTCCGCTCGGCCAGGATCTGCAGCAGGCTGAAATACAGATCGCTGCGCGTGCCATACACCTGCCGCGGGCTGGCCACGTAGGCGAAGCTGTTGATGCTGATCTGGCCACCGGCAATGCTGTCGATATAGACCGACGGCGCCGGCTGCTGCAGTACCGAGGTGTGGGCACCGTAGGCATCCAGCAGCGCCTGTCGCAGGCTCGCGACGTCGGTACTGGTCGGCACCGCGAACTGGATCTGGATGCGGCCCTGGTTGTTGCCCATCGTCATGTTGCGGATGGTCTTGGTGATCAGCTCCGAGTTCGGCACGATCAGCGTGGACTTGTCGCTCACCTGGATCTCGGTCGAACGCACGTTGATGCGCTTGATGTCACCTTCCTGGTCACCCAGCTTCACCCAGTCGCCGATCTTCACCGGGCGCTCGGTCAGCAGGATCAGGCCGGAGACGAAGTTCTGGATGATCGCCTGCAGGCCAAAACCAATACCCACCGAGAGCGCGCTGACCAGCAGCGCCAGGTTCTTCAGGTTCAGGCCCATCGCGGTCAGCGCCCACAGGCCCACCAGGATGATGCCGACGTAGCCGGCGATGGTGCTGATCGAATTGCGCGCGCCCAGGTCCAGTTCGGTCTTGGGCAGGTAGGTGTCGGTCAGCCAGCGCTGCAGCAGCTGGGTCAGGCCGATGCCCACCAGCAGTACCAGCACGCCGGTGACGATGCGGCCCGGCTGCAGCGTCAGGTCCTTGTTGATCACGATGCCGTTGGCCAGCGATGCAACGCGCTCGACCACCGAGCCGATATTGCCGAACGGCGCGGCCAGCGCCAGCAGCGCGAACAACACCACGAACGTGCGCAGCAGCGCCGACAACAGCACGCCCGCCTGTTCCAGCTTGGACACGCTGAGGCCGGTGCTGAGCAGGATGGTCTGGCCAACCTTGCTGTCGGCATTGAGCAGCCAGGTGGAGAAATCATCGACAAACTTGAACAGCAGCGTTGCCGCCAGCACCACGATGCTGCCGCCGATCAGCTGCTGGTTCACGAACTTTGCGAAGTTCACATAGCCCATCAGGGTGGCGACAATCGCGGCCACCACGGCGATGTTGCCGGCGACCCGTGCCAGCACCAGCCAGCTGCTGCGCCGTACCGGAACGGCCGCGCCCTGGCCGTCGGCCTGCGCTTCCAGCTTTGCCTCGGCCTCGGCGGTCTGGCGCCGATGCAGGCGTGCCAGGGTCACCAGCATGGCCATGATCAGACCCAGATAGGTCAAGGCGATCACGCCGTCCACTGCCACCGTGGTGACATCGCTGGTGCGGGTGGCACGATCGATGGCTACCAGCACCGTACTCAGCCAGGCCAGGGCAGCAGCACCCCAAGCGTACTTGCGCAGTTTCAGCGCGGCGGTGTCATCCAGGTTCAGCAGCCGCCACGAGGGTCGCTTGGGCACCAGCAGGCAGGCACTGAGCGCGGAAATGAAGGCCGCAGCGAAGGTCGCTGCCTGTATGCCTTCGGCCACGCTCTGCAGTCGCGGCGGAATCGCGCCGATGGCATCCAGTGAAGCCACCAGCACCACCACGGCGTAGCCGGGCAGCAGGGTACCCACCAACAGCAGCCACATGGCCAGGCCGGAGCGGCGCAGGCGGCCGTCGGGCGCTCGCTCGGATGCAGCGAAGCGGCGCCCCAGCGCGCGCAGCCACAGGCGCAGCGGGAACATCATCACCAAGGCCGCCGCCAGCCCCAGCAGCAACGTGCCCCAGCCATGGGTGGCAATGGCCGTGGTCAACGCCGCACGGCCCTGCTGGGCCAACGGCATGACGCGGGCGATGTCGTTTGGCAACTGATCGGCCACCTGTTGCCACAGCGCCGGTGACAGCGGCGAGGCGACCTTGCGCCCCAGTTCCTCGGTGCGCTGCGCGTTGCGCTGTTTGTCGATGTCCGCGCTCAGCTGCTGTGCACGCACGGCATTGGACTTGGCCTGGGCAATCGATGCCACCAGGGCATCGCGCTGGCGGGTCAGCGTGCGCCGCTGCGCGGCCAGCTCCGGCGGTTCCGTGGTGTCCTTGGGCGCATCGCCCAGCTGCGCCAGTTGCTCGTTGAGCTGGTCCAGCTGCGGCTGCAGGGTCTTTTCCAGCGCCTCGGCATCGCGCTTGGCCTGTGATGCAGTTTCCGAAAGCGTGCCCAGCGTTTCGGTGGCCTCGGCGTCCACGCGCTTGCGTGCAACATCCTTCAGCGTGCTGTCGATCTGCGCCAGCTGCTGCTTCGGTGTGGGGTCGTCATCCTGGGCCAGCGCCGGCACGGCCAGCAGCAGCGTGCAACACAACAGCAGGCCCAACCACGGACCACGCACCAGGATCGTTCGGAAGAAAGAAGACACGCCAGCCACACCGGTTCACGCGGACCACCGCGCCTGCGCGCGACTATACGGCAGGCGCCGTAAACGGCGGATGCGCAGGCGCTGGCCGCTGGTTACGGCTCAATACTTCAGCCGCAGTTCTTCCACCTGTGGCTGCTGCAGCGCGTACCAGTCCTGGAATTCTTCCTCGGTGATCTCGTCCGGTGCGTACACCGCGATCGGGTGCCAGTCATGGTCGGTCGGCAACGGCTGGCGCGGCCCGGCGCGCAGGCTGTAGGCCACGCCTTCGTAGTCCACCAGGTCGTCGACCTGCGGCCACTGCTCGCGGGCGAACTGGGTTTCACTCTTCAACAGGATCACCTGGTACATCGGCACCTCCACTGCGGTTGGATCGGAAAAACGCGGCGCTGGCGGAAGCATACCGCTGCGCCGATGACGGCACGCGCTCCGCCGCGGCGACGGAACGTTCTGGACATGACCCTCGCCCCGGCTTCACCCGCCCGTGGCAGTGCCCTCGTCATCGTGGAGGTCCTCTCCTGCCACGCCTGACAATGACCGACCTGCCGCCCCTGAAGACCGTCACCGACCTCAAGCTGCCCCGCTACCTGGGCACCTGGTACGAGATCGCCCGCCTGCCGATGCGCCACGAACCGGAGGGCTGCACCGACGTATCGGCGCATTACACCCTGCTCGACAACGGCAACGTGGGTGTCACCAACCGCTGCCGCATGGACGGCGAGGTCGAGGAAGCCACCGGCGAGGCCTGCGCGATCGACAACGACAGCGCGCGGCTGGAAGTCAGCTTCCTGCCCAAGGGCCTGCGCTGGCTGCCCTTCGCCAAGGGTGACTACTGGGTGATGCAGGTGGCGCCGGACTACAGCGTTGCCCTGGTCGGCAGCCCGGACCGCAAGTACCTGTGGCTGCTGGCGCGTGAGCCGCGGCTGGATGCCACCGTGCAGGAACATTATCTGGCAGCCGCACGCCTGCAGGGCTTCGATCTGTCCGAACTGATCCAGACCCCGCATACCGGCCACCCCACTGCCTGAGCACCAACGCGCATGGACCTGAAGAGTGGATACCCGTGGTGGGCGGTGCGCAACGGCCTGATCCAGGCCTTCCCGCCGCTGGAGCAGGATCTGCACTGCGATGTGCTGGTGGTCGGTGGCGGCATCACCGGCGCGCTGATCGCCGATGAGTTGTCTGCCCATGGGCACGACGTGGCGGTGATCGAGCAGCGTGACATCGGCTGGGGCAGCACCGCAGCCAGTACCGCGTTGCTGCAGTACGAAATCGACACCCACCTGCTGGAGCTGGCCGCGCAGTATGGCAACGACGCTGCGGCGCTGGCTTACCGGGCATGCGCCGATGCGATCCCGGCCCTGCGCCAGGTGGCACGCGGCCTGAAGGACGTGGATTTCAAGCAGATGGACAGCCTGTACCTGGCCAGTCGCCGCCGTGACGTACCGCGGCTGATGGCCGAAGGCGAGGCCCGCCGTGGCATCGGCCTGGATGCGCGCTGGCTGGACCGGGAAGCGCTGCAGGAACGTTTCAGCGTCGATGCCGGCGGTGCGCTGTTGACCCGTCAGGCGGCGCGCGTGGATCCGTACCGTCTGGCCTATGGCCTGCTCGAGCGTGTGTGCAAGCGCGGCGGCGTGGTGCATGACCGCACCGTGCTGCATGCCCTCACCCCCAGCGCGCGCGGCGTGACCGCACGCACCGAATCCGGAGTGCAGATCCGTGCCCGCCACGTGGTGCTGGCGATGGGCTATGCCAACCAGCAATGGCTGGACCCGCGCGTGGCACGCAACCGCAGCAGCTATGCCTTCATCACCGACCCGATCAACGCCGACGAGCTGGGCTGGCTGCAGCGCACCATGGTGTGGGAGAGCGCGCGCCCCTACCTGTACCTGCGCGCCACCGGCGACCGGCGGCTGCTGGTGGGCGGGCTGGACGACGCCATCGATGTTCCCGCCCGCCGCGATGGCCGGGTGGAAAGCAAGGCCCGCAAACTGATGAAGCAGCTAATGCAGTGGTTCCCGCACCTGCAGCCGACCCCGGCGTTTTCGTGGGCGGGCACCTTTGCCGAGACCGCCGACGGCCTGCCGTTTTTCGGGCCGCATGCGCAATGGGGCCCGCGGGTGCAGTTCGCCATGGCCTACGGTGGCAACGGCATCACCTATTCCATGATCGGCGCCGGGCTGCTGCGGGCGGGGGTCGAGCGGCGCAAGCATCCACTGGCGGGGCTGTTCGGGTTCGGGCGGCTGTAACGTGCAGCCAGGCATGGCCTGGCTCTACCGCAATCGGCGGGCGACAGGCATCATTCAAGCAACGCCTGCTAGCGTCGGCCTGTACCGCCGCGTGCTGCGCGGCCCCTCTCCATTGGAGCGCCGTCATGATCCGCCCCCTGACCCTGCTGCTGTGCCTGGCCGCCCTGCCCGGAACTGCCCTGGCGCAGTCCGCTGCCGGTGCCACCGCGCCGCAGGCTTCCGGCCTGGACCTGTCCGTGCCGCAGACGCCGATCCGCTATCTCAACGATCCGGCGCTGCAACAGGATCCGCCGGGCACGTTCTACGGCGACAAGACCGGCCCACGCGTGAACGGCGACGGCAGGATCGCCGATGTGACGGATGACAAGGTCAAGGTGTCCGGCAGTTTCACCACCGGCATCGGCTACGCCAAGAATTACGGCAACACCCACTACAACGCCGCCACGCTCAACCTCAGCAAGAACTACACCAACGATGAAGGCAAGACCCGCGGGGTCAACGTCAACATCCACGTGAGCGAAGGCAAAGGCCCGGGCTTCTTCGGGCCGTATGGTGGCGGCGGTTACTACGGGGGTGGCCCCGGCTATTGGGACTACCCACCGCCCTACGGCTGGTAACCCACGCCCCTGCAGAGCCGAGCCCATGCTCGGCTGCGGCCGGCTGCAGCGCCGAGCATGGGCTCGACGCTACATGGATGAGCATCAATCCAGCCAGCCATCACGCTCGCTGTGCAGGATGCGGCCGTCATACCCACTCAGGCGCACGTCCACGCGCTGATTGCGGGCATTGCGGGCTTCCAGCGACCACGTCGCACCGTCGCGTTCCAGCGAATGGATCTCACGCAGGCCCTGCGACTGCGCCTTGGCCAGCACCTGCTCAGTGCTCAGCAGTGCGCGGCTATCGTGCTCGTCGAAGATCTCGCCGGTCTTCGGGTCCACATACACCTCACTGAAGCGACCGTCGGCGCGGCTGACATCGGCTTCCCACAGGCCATCATCGCGCTCGATCTCATGGATCTGGGTGTAACCGGCCTTGCGCAGGGTCTGTTCGACCTGGGCCATGCCCAGCGGTGCCGCCTGGGCAGCGGGAGCAATGGCAAGCGCAACGACGGTGGCGAGGGTGAGCGACTTCAACATGGGGGTTCTCCTGTTCGGTGCCGGACCATCCCGGCAACGCCACGATGCATGGCGTGGTTAACAGCGGCTTAGCCAGCGCTGTTAGCCAACCGTTAGTCGGTGGCGGCACACTCGCGCCTGTTCCCCATTCCCCATCACCCGCGTGCCCATCCTCTCTTCCCTGTCCCTGCTGCTGGCCCTGGCCAGCGCCCCGACCGCCACCGGCCCTGCCCAGGACCCGGCGCAGCAGGTTGCGCGCCGGGCCGTGCAGCAGGGCCGCTACGTGCCGCTGGAAAGCGTGGTGCGCGATGCGCTCAAGCGCCACCCCGGCCAGCTGCTGGAAGTGGAGCTTGACGACGGCGTGTACGAAGTGGAGATCCTGCGCGCCGACGGCGTGGTGGTGGAGCTGGACTATGATGCGCGCAACGGCAGGCTGCTGAAGACGGAGCTGGACGACTGATGCGCATCCTGTTGGCCGAAGACGATGCCGCATTGGCCGAGCGCCTGCAGCCGCTGCTGGAACAGGCCGGTTACGTGGTCGACGTGGTGGCCGATGGTCGCCAGGCCGAGGAGATCGGCCAGGTGGAAGACCTGCAGGCGGCGATTGTCGATCTGGGCCTGCCCGGGCTGGATGGCCTGAGCGTGATCGAGCGTTGGCGTGGCAATGGCCGCGACTTCCCGGTGCTGGTGCTGACCGCACGCGGGCGCTGGCACGACAAGCTGGCCGGCTTTGATGCCGGCGCCGACGACTACCTGACCAAACCCTTCCAGGCCGACGAACTGGTGCTGCGCCTGCGCGCGCTGATCCGTCGCAGCCATGGCCATGCCAGCCCACGCCTGCAGTGCGGCCCGCTGCAGCTGGACGTCAATGCCGGGCGCTTCGACCTGGACGGCCAGGCACTGGCGCTGAGCCCGCAGGAATTCCGCCTGCTCAGCTACTTCATCCACCACAATGGCCAGGTGATCGGCCGCGACCGCCTGGGTGAGCACGTATTCGATGGCGGCCACGATCCCGATTCGAATGCACTGGACGTGCTGCTGGGCCGCGTGCGCCGCAAGCTTGGCACCGATCTGATCCAGACCGTACGCGGCCAGGGCTGGCGGTTGGCCGCGCCGTGAGCCCGCAACCGTCACTGCGACGCCGGCTGCTGCTGGCCGGTGGCATCGGCCTGCTGCTGGTCTCGGCACTGGCCAGTGCGCTGCTGGGCGAACTGTTCAAGCGCAGCGCGCGCGACCGCCTGGACAACGAACTGCAGCAGGACATGCTGACCCTGCTGGCGCAGGCCGAGATCGATGCCGACGGCCAGCTGCAGTTGCGGCAGGAACCCAACGACGCGCGCTTCCAGCGCGTGTTCTCCGGCGCCTACTGGCAGATCGCCGATGGCAGCGGCAAGGTGCTGCTGCAGTCGCGTTCGTTGTGGGACGAGACGTTGCCCGTGGCCGCCAATGGCGCAGCCGAACGCAATCTTCCTGGCCCGCTGCAGCAGTCGCTGCGCGCACGGGTGCAGCCGGTGCGCCTGCCCCGCGCGACCCAACCCTATGTCGCCGTGGTCGCCACCGACCGCAGTGCATTGGACGCGGACGTCGCCGCGTTCCGCCAACGCAGCGCGATGGCGCTGGCGGTGCTGGTTGCCGCGTGGCTGGCGGTGTTGGCCAGCCAGGTGCATTTCGGCCTGCGCCCGCTGCAGCGTCTCGGTGCGCAGCTGGAACGTGTGCGCCGCGGCGATGCACAGCGCATCGATACGGCGGGACTGGGCGCTGAAATCGCGCCGCTGGGCGACGAACTCAATGCGCTGCTGGACCACCAGCAACGAATGGTGGCGCGCGCGCGTACCAGTGCACAGGATCTGGCGCATGCGCTGAAGACACCTTTGAGCGTGCTTGCCGCCGAAGCTGATGGTGAAGGCCGCGAGTGGCGCACCACGCTGCGCGAGCAGGGCGCGCGCATGCAGGCCAGCGTTGATCGCTATCTTGCCGCCGGGCTGACCGCCGATCATCGCGAGCGCACACCGGTGGCAGCGGTGGCGCAGGCGATGTGCAGGCTGATGGCACGCGTGCATGGCGAGCGCGCGTTGCAGTTCCAGGCCGAGGGCATTGCTACCGATCTGCAGTTCGCCGGTGCCAGTGCCGATCTGGAAGAGATGCTTGGCAACCTGCTCGACAATGCCGGCAAGTGGGCACAGCAGGACGTGACAGTGACGGCGCGTGCGGACGAAGGGCAGTTGCGCATCGACGTGCGCGATGACGGCCCGGGTCTGGCAGCCGAGGCGCTGGCGCAGGTCACCCAGCGCGGCGTGCGGTTGGATGAGCGCGAAAGCAGCAGCGGCCTGGGGTTGGCGATCGTCGGCGATATCGCCGCCAGTTATGGCGGGCGGCTGGCGTTGGAGAACGCGCATCCGGGATTGCGTGCCACGTTGTGGTTGCCGGGCATCGTCAAGCAATAGATCGACCTGGATGCGCCGTTGTAGAGCCGAGCCCATGCTCGGCTCGGGGCAGTGCGAAGCGCAGCCGAGCGTGGGCTCGGCTCTACAGGCAGCGCGAAGAGCGCCGACCAAGGTCGGCATCTACCAGAGCAGGTGTTCGCTGCAAATCAGCGGTGGTGCATCCACCAGCAATCAATCGCGTCCAGCGCGATGTGGATCATCAAACCAATCCCCACCAACCGCGTCTTCTTCGGTACGCACAGGCCCGCATACACGGCAATCGCCGGTGCGGTATGCAGCGGGTGGAAGCCGATGCTGCAGCGGTTCGGGGCATAGATCGGATCGGCCAGCAGATGGTCCAGGTCGATGATCCAGCCCAGCAGCAGCAACAGCCACGCCGACGCAAAGCGCTTGCGCCAGAACAGCCATGCCAGCAGGGCTGGCACGGCGGCATGCAGGAACAGATGGAAGATCGCGCGGGCGCTCATCGGGGGCTGGGGTGACGGCACGGGGCCGTCACCCGGCGCATCAGACCAGCGGTTCGTCGGACAAGTAGGTATAACCGGTCAGGCCCGCTTCCAGCGCTTCGGACAGTTCCTGCGCGCGCTCCGGCGACAGCTCGGCGGCGGCCACGCGCTGCGCATACGCCGCACGCAGGTCATCCAGCTTGTAGCCCACGTAGTCCAGCATCACGTCGGTGGTGTCGCCGCGGCGCTGCTGGGTGATGGCGTAGCCATCGGCATCGGCCAGCACTTCCACCGCGTCGGTATCACCGAACAGGTTGTGGATGTCGCCGAGGATTTCCTGGTAGGCACCGACCATGAAGAAACCGATCCGGTAGCTTTCGCCATGCTTGATCGCGTGCAGCGGCAGCGAGCTGTCCAGGCTTTCGTTCTCGACATAGGTCTTGACCATGCCGTCGGAATCGCAGGT
Organism: Stenotrophomonas sp. NA06056; assembly: GCF_013364355.1. Classification (NCBI taxonomy): domain Bacteria; kingdom Pseudomonadati; phylum Pseudomonadota; class Gammaproteobacteria; order Lysobacterales; family Lysobacteraceae; genus Stenotrophomonas; species Stenotrophomonas sp. NA06056. The sequence continues at coordinate 4,124,861 of NZ_CP054931.1, forward strand.
CATGTCGGCGATGATGCCGCGGCGGTCCGGCGTTTCGTTCAGGCGCTCGATCGGCACGATCGGGAACACCTGGTCGATCGCCCACGCATCGGGAATCGACTCGAACACGCTGAAGTTGACGAAATACTTGTCGACCAGGCGCTCGTTCAGTTCATCCAGCGCCGGGCGATGGCTCTTCTCGTCGTAGCTCAGGCGCGCACGCACACCGTGGGCGATGGCATAGAACAGATCGTCGATGCGCGCACGCTGCGGCAGGTCGATCTGGCCCAGCGCATAGCTGGACAGGCCTTCGGCATGGAAGTGCTGCGCTTCCTGGAACAGCTCCACCGCCGGACGCACGTCCAGCTCTTCGTGGATCTCACGCAGGTGGCGGATCGAGGCCGGCTCGTCGTCGTGCTGGTCCGGCACGCGGCCTTCCTGCGCCTGTTCCACTTCGGACACATTGGCGATCAGCACCGCGTGGTGCGCGGTCATCGCGCGGCCGCACTCGGTGACGATGCGCGGCGGGGTCAGGCCGTGTTCTTCGCAGGCATTGGCCAGCGGCTGCACGATGTTGCTGGCGTACGAATTCAGGCCGTAGTTGATCGAGCAGAAGCTGCGCGAGCGGGTGCCTTCGTAGTCAACGCCCAGGCCGCCGCCCACGTCGACGTGGGTGATCTTCGCACCCAGCTGTGACAGCTCGACGAAATAGCGGGTGGCTTCGCGCATGCCGTTGGCGATGTCGCGCACGTTGGAGATCTGCGAGCCCATGTGGAAATGCAGCAGGCTCAGGCAGTCGGCATATTCGGTATCGCGCAGCGACTTCCACAGGTCCAGCAGCTGGCGCGGGGACAAGCCGAACTTGGCCTTGTCGCCACCGCTGTTCTGCCACTTGCCGGCGCCCAGCGAGGCCAGGCGCATGCGCACGCCCAGGCCTGGCTTCACGTCCAGCGCCTTGGACTCTTCCAGCACCAGCTTCAGCTCGGACGGCTTCTCGATGACGATGAAGGTCTGCAGGCCCAGCTTGCGGCCGATCAGGGCCAAGCGGATGTACTCGCGGTCCTTGTAGCCGTTGCAGACGATCAGGCCACCCGGGCGCGACAGCGCCAGCACGGCCATCAGTTCCGGCTTGCTGCCCGCTTCCAGGCCGAAGCCTTCACCGTGGTGGCTGGCCAGGGTGCCGGCCACGCCACGGTGCTGGTTGACCTTGATCGGGTACACGGCGGTGTAGCCGCCCGGGTAGTCCCAATCCTGCTGGGCCTGGGCGAACGCCGCCTGCAGCTTGCCCAGGCGCTGGCCGAGGATGTCCGGGAAGCGCACCAGCAGCGGCAGCTTGGCCCCAGCCGCGCGCGCGGCATCCACCACCTTGGGCAGCGACACCACCGGGCCGTCCGCCCCGGTCGGTCTCACCACCATGTGCCCGGCCTGATCCACGTCGAAATAGCCATCCGCCCAGTGCGGGATCGAGTAGGTCTTGCGGGCTTGGTCGAGGGACCAATCGGTCATTGCAGTCGGCCTTGTGGCAAATAAAAGGGGGGGCATGATAACGCCTATATGCCCACAGGTTCGTTATCATGCGCGCCCGCGCCCGTGGCAGGTTCCAACCTGAACGGGCCGATCCGTCCGGATGCGTGGCACCCCGCCTTCAGCCCGGCTCCATCCCCTCCGAACAGGAATGCATTCCCATGACTGACAACAGCAACTGGTACATCGAACACTTCGAGCGCACCGGCTCGGCCATCGGCTACCGCATCACCGGCAAGCTGGACGAAGTGCAGTCGCCGTTCCAGAAGATCGAGATCTTCCAGACCACCGACTGGGGCAACCTGATGACCATCGACGGGGCCATCATGCTGACCAGCAAGGACAACTTCTTCTACCACGAGATGATCAGCCACCCGGTGCTGTTCACCCACGCCGCGCCCAAGCGCGTGGTGATCATCGGCGGCGGCGACTGCGGCACCCTGCGCGAAGTGCTCAAGCACAAGGGCGTGGAGAGCGTGACCCAGTGCGACATCGACGAGCAGGTCACCGTGATGGCGCGCAAGCACTTCCCGGAACTGTGCGATGCCAACAACGACCCGCGCGCCGAGCTGATGTTCGATGACGGCGTGGCCTACATGGCCAACTGCCCGGCCGGCAGCGTGGACGTGGTGATCGTCGATTCGACCGATCCGGTCGGCCCGGGCGAAGGCCTGTTCAACAAGGCGTTCTACGAGAGCTGCTTCAAGGCCCTGAAGGACGACGGCATCCTGGTGCAGCAGTCCGAGTCGCCGCTGATGCAGCTGGAGCTGATCAACGAAATGCGTACCGAGATGGGCAAGGCCGGCTTCGGCTCGTTCAAGACCCTGCCGTTCCCGCAGCCGTGCTACCCCACCGGCTGGTGGAGCGTGACCCTGGCGCGCAAGGGCGACAGCAGCTTCGACTTCCGCCAGGCCGATTCGGCCGCCAAGACCTTCGACACCCTGTACTACACCGCCGCGCTGCACACCGGCGTGCTGGTGACCCCGCCGTTCGTGAAGGCGGCGCTGAAGTAAGGCGTGTCGACCAACGGTCGGCACCTACCGGGGTTGAGGCGTGCCAACCAAGGTTGGCACCTACCAACAAAAAACCCGCGCTGGCGACAGCGCTGGTTTTTGCTTTCTGTAGAGCCGAGCCCACGCTCGGCTGCTCTTCGGACAGGTTGCGGTAGACCAAGCCGAGCATAGGCTCGGCTCTACACGCTACCCCGCCAAGTCCGGCGGCGGTTCGCTCAGAGCGCCCAGATACCGGCGATCACCGCCACCACCAGGCCCCACTTGATCAGCTGGTAGGCCACCACGCTGCGCTCGCGCAGTGCCTTGGCCTTCAGCCGCACCTTGTACACGCTGCCGAAGGCCTTGTTGACGCCACCGGTCGGGTCGCCCGGCAGGTTCGGCGATGCCCCACCGGCCAGCAGCGTGGACGCCACCAGGCGGTTGAACAAGCCCGGCAGGCCGAAGCGCAGCGGGCGGGCGATATCGCAGAACAGGATCACCCGGTCATCGGGCGTCTCGTTGTGCGCATGGTGGATGTAGGTCTCGTCGAACATCATCCACTCGCCGTCGCGCCAGCTCTTCTTGATGCCGTCCACTTCGATGTAGCAGGCATCGTTGTTGGGCGTGGCCAGGCCCAGGTGCAGGCGCAGCGAACCGGCGAACGGATCGCGGTGCGGGCGCAGCTCGCTGCCCGACGGCAGCTGCGCGAACATCGCCGCGCGCACGTCCGGCAGCGATTCCAGCAGCGCGGTGGTCTTGGGGCACATCGCCTTGGCCGACGGGTGCGAGGGGCCGTACCACTTCAGGTAGAAGCGCTTCCAGCCGCGGCGGAAGAACGAATTGAAGCCGGCATCGTTGAACGTGCTGGAGGCCGCGATCGCCTGTGCATCGCGCAGTGCCAGCGCCTCGTCGCGGATCATCTGCCAGTTCTGCCGCAACGGCTCCAGCTGCGGGAATTCCTTGCCCGGGTCCAGGAACGGCGTGGTCGGCACCTTCGAGAACATATACATGACCACGTTGATCGGGGCCATGAAGCTGGAGTGGTCCAGCAGCTGGCGCGACCAGCGCGCACGGACCTTTCCACGGAAGTGGATGTACAGCACGCAGGACACAAAGAGCGCCGCAAGTACGATTTTGATGATCAAAACACTTTCCTCCAGCACGCGCCGGACAGGGAAACAGGGCGATGCGGCCGCAGGGCCAGCATCAGTGGGGGAACGCGGCAGAAGACGGGGACGTGCCGGGTGGGTGCGGCCGCCGATGTCGCGATTAACAGCTTATGGTCGGCAGGCCGTGCGCCGGGGTCAAGCCGGGCGTGCGGGACAGTCAGTGCCGCGTTACTGAACAGGTGGCCTACACTGCCTCGATGCCGTTGCCCCAGACCGATCCCTACCCCGCCCTGAGCGCACGCTACGGCGACTTTTTCGCCCTGCCCGCACAGGCCGCGGCGCCACGCAGCGAGCTCTTTGGCTGGGGCGGCAGCCGGCTGCGAATGGACCGGCATGGACCCGCCGACGCCGGCCTGACCGTGCTGCTGGTGCATGGCGCCGGCGGCTACGGGCGGATGTTCGCGCCGCTGGCGGCAGAGCTGGCCGCGGCCGGGCACGAGGTGCTGGCGCCGGATCTGCCCGGCTATGGGCTCAGCCCCGCGCCCTGGCAGCAGGTGGACTACGGCAGCTGGAAACAGGCGCTGCTGGCGCTGATTCACGCCGAACACCAGCGGCGGCCGCGACCGTTCGTGCTGCTTGGCGCCAGCATCGGCGGCTACCTGGCCTATCTGGTGGCGGCCGAATCACCGTGGGTGCGTGGCCTGGCCGTCACGACCCTGGCCGACCCGCGCGATCCGGTGGTGCAGGCAGCGCTGGTCCGCCAGCCGTGGATGCGCGCCCTGCTGCCGGGGCTGCGCCCGCTCAGCCGACTGACCCGCGGCCTGCGCGTACCCGTGCGCTGGTTCACCCACATGCAACGGATGTCGCGCAATCCAGAACTGACCGCGCTGGTCTGCGCCGACCCGCTGGGGGGCGGCAACCGGGTGCCGTTGGGGCTGATGGCATCGCTGTTTGATACCACCCCGGCCATGGAGCCCGAACGCTTCACCCGCTGCCCGGTGCTGATGGTGCACCCCGCCTGCGACGACTGGACGCCGGTGGCGATCAGCGACCGCTTCTACCAGCGGCTGGCCGCGCCGAAGCAGCGGGTGCTGCTGGACGAATGTGGCCATTTCCCCATCGAGCAGCCGGGGCTGGACCAGCTGCGCGACGCACTGCTGCCGTTCGTTGCGCGCATTGCTGGGCTTGACGCTACGGCAAGTGGCTGATTTCAATGGCTCCGCACGGAAGTGAGACAGAATTGTCCGAATGTATGTGACGAACTGTTCCAGTCACGACACCGACATTTTTCCGACAAATCGTGGAATAGCGAACTCGCCGGTACTAAAATTGGCTTAACGAAAGTTTAGCCAGTTTCCCCAGTCGTACCGGTTCGCTTGACGCTTCAGCGCCGCCCACCGGGTCGCCCGAGACCCCAGATGATCCCTTCCATTACCCCCTCCCCGTCCTGCGGCGATGACGTCGTGGCGCCGCTGCTGCTCAAGCGCGGTGAACGCTTCCTCGCCCCCGATGTCTACCGCACCTGCCTGGACGGCCGTCCGGCGGTGGTGAAGGACTACTCCCGCTACCGCGGCACCCCGGTGTCGCCGATCGCCCGGCTGATGGTGCGCCGCGAGGCGCGCATGCTGGAGCGCCTGGGCGGCTGGAAGCACGCCCCGGCCCTGCTCGGCACCCTCGGTGGCCTGGCGCTGGGCATGGAATTCATCCCCGGCCAGACCCTGAGCACCGCGCAGGCGGTGGGCAATGAAGTGTTCGAGCAGCTGCAGCTCGCACTCAGCCGCCTGCATGCCGCCGGCATCACCCACAACGACCTGCACGGCACCAACGTGGTGGTCAGCGCCGGCGTGCCGGTGCTGCTGGACTTCACCTCGGCCTGGCGCGTACCGCGCTGGCTGCGCCGCAACCCGCTGAGCCGGCAGCTGAGCCGCAGCGACATGAAGAACCTGCTGAAGATGCGCCAGCGCGTCACCGGCCAAGCGCCAAGTGCAGCGCAGGCCGCGCTGGTGGCCGACCCCGGTTGGGTAGCGGCCGTGCGCCAAGGCTGGAAGCGGTTCTACAAATGGGCCAAGAGGCGGTAGAGGTCGAGCTTGCTCGACCGCTTTTCTGTAGAGCCGAGCCCACGCTCGGCTGCTCTTTGCATCAGCCGAGCGTGGGCTCGGCTCTACAACAAAAACGACTTACAACGCGTCCGCGTCCAGCTCACCAGTACGAATACGCACCACGCTGCCCAGGTCGTACACAAACACCTTGCCATCGCCGATCTTGCCGGTGCCCGCCGCCTTCACGATGGCTTCCACCACCACGTCCACCTGATCGTCGGTCACCGCCACTTCCAGCTTCACCTTCGGCAGGAAGTCGACCACGTACTCGGCGCCGCGGTACAGCTCGGTATGGCCCTTCTGGCGACCGAAGCCCTTCACTTCCGTCACCGTGATCCCGGTAACCCCGCGCTCGGCCAGCGCTTCGCGCACGTCGTCGAGCTTGAACGGCTTGATCACCGCCATGACCATCTTCATCGTCTATCTCCTGTATTCCGGCGTGGAGGATAGCGCCTGAACGCGGCCGGTGCGAAACCCGCAGCGCCTGTCCGGCAGCCCGGGGCCAGCAGTATCCTTACTGCCGAACAGCCGTGGCCGCGCCGGATGCGCAGCCCCCCCCCCACGGAGCACCCCATGATCGACCTGAACCAAATCGATGACCTCGCCCGTCGCCTCAGCGACCTGGTGCCGCCGGGCCTGCGCGAATCGCGCGAGGAACTACAGGCAACCTTCAAGAGCGCACTGCAGGCAGGGCTGGCCAAGCTGGACCTGGTGACGCGCGAGGAATTTGAAGTGCAGCGCGCGGTGTTGTTGAAGACCCGCGAGAAGCTGGATGCGCTGGAAACAGCGGTGCGCGAGCTGGAGCAGCGCCGCACGAACGCGGAGTGAGCCCTCTGGGAGTGAGTCCTCTGCGTCTCCGGTAGCAAAACAAGGCCCGCATTTGCGGGCGTTGCCATGTCATCCCCGGCGGACTCAGTCCAGGATGGTCAAAACGTAGTACCTACTGGCTTACTCGTGCAACCGGAACGACAGGACCTCCTCAATGTCGAAGACGACGAGGCCCTCTGGCTTCAGCCGTACCCGCCCAGATACCTCCACGACGGCCGTGGTGTTGCACACCGCCGGAGCATCGCGCATCAAGCAGATGTGCTTCTGTTCCGCGTAGAACTGCTTGACCGATTCGGAAGACCCACGCCTGCCGATATCCAGGATGCACCCGCCCTTGCTGCGATGGGAACTGCGCAACATCTCGAAGTGGCGGTTATCGGTTATGTACGTTGCGGACAACACAACCTCCTCCCCATCGTGCTTGCCGGGGTTGCCCGCGATGGCGCACAGCAATTCGTCGCGGGGCTCTACCGCTGCCGTGATTGCGACACGATGCGTGCATGCAGACAGCAGCAGGGTCAGCGCGAACGCAGCACACGCTGGTTTCATGGTCATCTGTCCTTCGTGGCCCTTTGCTGGCGTGCTTCCCAGCACCTAACGGAACCCTCAACGCCTCTGGGCTGCGACCCCGCCGTTGCGGCGGCGTTCCGCTGTACCCGGCCCGGAGCATAACGCTGGGACGCCGCCGGCGTGAAATCACCCCGCCTGTGCGGGTATTCGGGCCGGCAGTATCCTTACTGCCGAACAGCCGTGGCCGCGCCGGATGCGCAGGCCCACCACCCCACGGAGCACCCCATGATCGACCTGAACCAAATCGATGACCTCGCCCGTCGCCTCAGCGACCTGGTGCCGCCGGGCCTGCGCGAATCGCGCGAGGAACTGCAGGCCACCTTCAAGAGCGCGCTGCAGGCGGGGCTGGCCAAGCTGGACCTGGTGACGCGCGAAGAATTTGAAGTGCAGCGCGCGGTGTTGTTGAAGACCCGCGAGAAGCTGGATGCGCTGGAAACGGCGGTGCGCGAGCTGGAAGGCCGCAGCAAGGCAGAATGAAAAAGGAGGCGCACCGCGCCTCCCGTTTACAGAGTATTTCCCTGATGGGGCCTTGCCGCAAGGCCCGCCCGGCGCCCTAGACTCGCCGGCCTGTCGATCCGGCAGGACAGTAGGGGTAGCGCCAATGGCGCAGGACACCGAATGGACACCCGTTTCGCATGACACCTGCGACCAGGTTGCCGCGCCGTTCTATCACGGCACCCGCGCTGATCTCGCGGTGGGCGAATTGCTGAGCGCGGGGTTCCGGTCCAACTATCGCGACAGCGTGGTGATGAACCACATCTATTTCACGACGATTGCCAAGGGCGCCGGGCTGGCTGCGGAGATGGCCAAGGGTGAGGGTCGGCCGCGTGTGTATGTGGTGGAGCCGACCGGGCCGTTTGAAGACGATCCGAACGTGACCAACAAAAAGTTTCCTGGGAATCCGACGCGATCGTATCGGAGTGTGGAGCCGTTGCGGGTTGTTGGCGAAATTACGGAGTGGGAGGCTTACGACGCGGAGTTCGTTCGGCAGTTGAGGGAATTTGTTGCTTCGGGGAGTGGGGAGATCATCAACTGATGAGCTATTGACGTTGGGCGTTGCGCACGTCTTCCCCGGCATCATAGATGTCCAGCCCTAGCTCAATCCCGCGCTGCCCCAAGGCGAGCAAAACACGAGGCGAGAGCGATACACCATCATTGCTGCTGCCCATGAAAAGACCGCAGAACAGGTCAGGCCGGAACCGTGCAAGTGACGCCCATATGGCGAGATCTCCGGTGAGTTGATCGAGGATCTCGAAGATCTGAGCTTCCAGATCCTCAGGCTCACGACGCTCCGCATCAAGTCGCCAGCTTCCGGTCCTGGCGACACGCACGGCGCCGGATTGGCTGCCCTTCAGTTCCTGGCCCTTGTGATGCGAAGCGGTTGGAGTCGCGCCGAGCAAGGCACTGACTTCGTCTGGCAGGAGGTCGTCCCCGAAGAAGCGGAGGGTTACCTGGGAATGATCGAATGCTGCCATTTGACCTCAGTTTCGCCTATGGGAATCCCTTTCATTCTGCAAGCCTCTTCGATGTCAGCTAACGGCCAAAAGCGGTCATCGCGCCACCGCCCCCGTGCGAAGCTACGTCCTGCATTGTATTGCCCACGGCCGACCAACCGAGCCCATTCGCAGCCGCAAGCCAGTCTCACATCAGACCAACCCGAGTACGCGCGGGCTCCCGGTACGCCAGACGTTGTCTACAGTCACCTGCTCGATCACCCACACATCGCCCCTCCGGGAAAGCGCAACGTCGTAGCGATTCTTCATCAGGTAGTGGCTGCCTGGGTCGTCGCGGGATACATGCTGGGCCTCCACCAGCATGTCTACGCTGGCACCGTCCCCATCAATCATCACGCGAGGGTTGCTGATGGAGTGGGTTGTATCAACCTGGCTGAGCGAGCTCGCCAGTGCTTCAACGATGATGTCCCGGCCTTGCAGGACCGGGTACTCGAACCCGGCTTTGGCGGCCGCTGGGCGGAAATCGGAGATCGCGTTCTCGGCGAACGCAGACGCGAGCAGAGCGCGATCGCGCAGGTCGATGCCTGCGGCAAAACGGTAGAGCGCTTCCAGAACGGATTGCTTGTCGCTGGCAAGGTGCTCGGTAGCGTTGGGAACTGACATTTCAAGACTCCTTAGAGTGTGAGGGCCACTCGCGCGCCCTGCAGAGTGATGCGGGTGTCGGCGATGGATTCGGCAAAGCCACTGCCAAAGATGTCGACCGGCGTCTGGAATCCCGCACGCATCCCACCCGCCAGCACACGGCGCGCGGCCTCTATCGCTGCCAGAGGGGTGAAGGTGTATCCGTTCACGGTATCCAGCACGGCATGGGCGGTCGATCCGTCGGCATCCATGACTTCCACTGCTGCGTGGTAGCGGTTGTCGGCGCGCTCCTGGTCGGTGGGGCCGTCTGGCAATGCTTCAATTCCCCCCTCGGGGAATGCGGTTCCGGACACGTGCACGTAGGTTTCGATATCGGCCACGCCGCTTTGGCGGGCAATGGTGATCAGATCAGGTAGGGTCACCGGGAAACAGCTGGACGCACCGTTGCCAAAATCAAAGTCACGCAGCTCGCCCGGGTCACGACCAACAAGCTCACCGCCCCTGCGCATCAGGCATTGCGCGGTGATCTGCTGGATGGCACTGATTGCCGAACCCCGGGACATCGCACCGGAGACGTGCAGCGCGATACCCAACGATGTCGGCCGCTCAACCTGTTCCATCGCGCGCGCGGCAAGGCTACCCAGCATCGCCACGCTGCCCCCGCTTCCCGGCATCAACATCACGCCTGCTTTCACTGCGTCCTGGTCCAACGCTGCAGCGAGCTCATAGCTGACCAGCTCGGCGGCGATATCCAGATAGTGGGCACCGGTACGCAGGCATGCCGCCATCAGCGGCGCAGCTGTATGCACGAACGGGCCGGCACAGTTGAGCAGCACGGTAATTCCGTGCAGCCCGCGCTCCACATCGGTCGCCGCATCCAGGGAAAATACGCGGTACTCGACGCACAGCACGGTCGCCAAGGCACGCAACTGTTCCTCGTCGCGGCCCGCCAGGACCACTTCCAGCCCGGCCTCCTTTGCGCGTGCCGCTGCCATGCGCCCGGTGTAGCCGGGGGCACCGTAGATCATCAGTTTGCTCATGGTGTGTTCCTCGCCGCTCTACTCAAGTGCGGCATCAATGCGGGAAATCCTGCCGTGCGTATCCACGGCAAGGTCAAGCAGACCGATCTCATGTCCGAAGTCACCGGTGAAGTCGACACGGGCGCGAATGCGGGTCCTTCCCAATGCCGTTACCGAGAGCAGATGGGTGACCGTGTGGTAGCCGACGAAGTACCGTTCCAGGTAGTCCTGAACGCCGGCGCGTCCGCGGAACGTGTGACCGGTCGAGGGGTCATCGATCACGGCGGTTGCGGTGAACAACGCGAGGCCCGCCTGCACATCGAAGGCATTGGTCGCGGCAATGAGGGCTTTCACGGTGGCTTCCAACGGCAGCAGCTCCGCAGCCTCACTCATGACCGTGCTGCCAGCTCTTGTAGACGAACTCGAGGCTGTAGCCGTCCGGATCACGTACCTGCGCGGCGTAGTAGCGCGGATCGTAGTGCAGCTGCGCGCCTGGGGGATGAATTTCCGTAGCACCTGCAGCGATAGCTGCGGCGTAGGCGGCGTCGACCATGGCGGTCGAGTCGGCAACGAAGCCGACGTGCATGGCCTGCGCTGCGGCCACTCCCTGCCTCAGCCAGAAGAACACTCGCCCACGCGCACCGAAGCCCTTCAGGTCAGGGTGCCCAGGCGGACCCTGGTGACCGTCGTAGTCGAGCCGATTGACAATGCCCAGCGGCGCCAGCGCGGCAGTGTAGAAGGCGATCGACCGCGTGGTGTCTGTCACCGTCAGAAAGAGATGGTCCAACATGTCTGTCTCCCGTTGAAGTTCAGATGATGTAGCCGCCGGCCACTTCCAGGGTCTGTGCATTTACCCAGCCGTAGCCATCCCCTAGAAGCCCGGCTACGACGCGGCCGACATCGTCGGGCTCCCCCACCCTGCCCAGTGCAGTTTGTGAAGCCAGCAATGCTTCGAATTCGTCATTCAGGCCGCCGCCCAGTTCGGTACGGATCGCGCCCGGCGCCACCGCATTCACGCGAATGCGCCGTTCGCCGAACTCCTTGGCCATGTAGCGGGTGAGCACTTCCAGTCCGCCCTTGAAGGCGGCATACGGCGCCACCCCTGCGGTTGCCACACGCGTGGTGGCGCTGGTGATGTTGACGATGCTCGCACCCATGGCCAGCAGAGGCAGCAAGGCCTGGGTGAGAAAGAACGGGCCCTTCAGATGCACGTTGTACAGGCTGTCGAACTGGTCCTCACTCACCGTCTCGATTGGATTGAACACCCCGAAGCCGGCGTTGTTGACCAGACCCGCAAGTGTGTTTGCGCCCCAGGTGTCCTGCAGCGTCTGCGCCAGCTGCGTAGCGAATGACGCGAAGCTGTCGGTCCTGCCCAGGTCCAGCTGCAGAGCAACGGCGCTGCCACCCTTTTCCTGTATGCGCGCCACGACCTGCTGGGCAGCGTCCGGCTGGGCGTTGTAGGTGAGAACGACACCCATGCCTTGCTGCGCGCAGTTGAGGGCGACACTGGCGCCGATGCCACGGCTGCCGCCGGTGATCAGTACGTGTTTCATGCAGCGATCCTGTGCGATGAATGTTGATGCACAGGCTAGGCCTGAGCACCGAGTGGCGCCGTTCTGATCCTCGCCGATTCTTGCCTATTCCTGCTTTTATCCTTGCCAGGCATATTCCAGGGGTGTCCAATGCCAGCATGGACAACGCCCTGCAAGAGCTTCGCCGCTTGGCGGCAAATGCCGAGAATCGCCGGACTGAAACCGGGATTCCCCGCGTGGCCATGGTCCAGGGCGAGATCCCCGAGCATGCGCTGGCCGCCGTGTACGAGCCGATGATCAACCTGATCCTGCAGGGCAGCAAGTCGATGACGGTGGGCGAGAAGACCCTCCACTACGACCCGGCGACCTACTTCATCATGTCGGTGGACCTGCCGGCCGTCGGCGCGGTGCATCCGACGCCTACGGGCGAGCCTTACCTGGCCGTGAGTCTCACCCTGGACGCAGACATCATTTCCACGCTCCTCTGCGACACCACCGATGAGGCCAGCGGACGCGGCGTGCCTTCATCGCAGACCGAGGCTTTCAATGTGGCTGCGGTAACCCCCGAGCTGATGGACGCGTGGGTGAGGATGCTGCGTCTGATGGAACAGCGCTCCGACATCCCGGCACTGGCTCCGGTATACGAGCGTGAAATCCTTTACCGCGTGCTGCAGGGGCCGCATGGCTGCATGTTGCGCCAGCTGGCTACGCCAGATTCGGCGCTGGCCCGCATCAGTAGCGCCATCCAGCGCATCCGCCATGACTTTTCAAAACCGTTGCGCGTTGCCTCGCTCGCCCGACAGGTGGCCATGAGCGAGTCGGCGTTCCACCGGCACTTCAAGGCAGCGACGGCGCTCAGCCCCCTGCAATACCAGAAGCAACTGCGCCTGCTGCGGGCGCGTCAGATGCTGGCGACCCATGGCAAAGGCGTTACGACGACAGCGATGGAAGTCGGCTATGAAAGCCCCACACAGTTCAGCCGCGAATATGCACGCGCGTTTGGATTACCGCCTTCGCAGGATATGGCACGGATGCTGGCCAGCCGGCGCATGCAGTTGCCGGAGTAATTGCTCCCCACGGTGGAGATGCGTGGGGCCGGCTTCCGTAGACTTGCTGCGCTTGCTATTGGGGTGTCCGCTTTCGACCAGGAGCGGACACTCGCAGTGCCTTGTACAGGTCAAGACGCGAATCGGCTTGGCCTAGAACGAAGTGACGGGCCGGTACCTACTTGAACATGCCCAGCAAGTCCTTGTCCTCATGCCGCTGCTCCCACGTAGAGAGAAAGCAGAAGCTCACCCCACTGTGCATCGCAGCCTTCTGGAACCCAGCCAGCTCTTCCTTCGTGATCGGATACTCAACCGGGTCAAAGTGCAGAAGCGCCCACGGCTTGAAGAATGAGAACCCAGGCAGGAGTTCCGAGAAGACTTCCTTCAGCTTAGGCTGGATGGTGGAGAAGTCCCTGATCGCCCCCGCGCGATTGCCAAGTGCATGGCACTGGCGACGAACGGTTCTGTCTCCACCCACCACGCGCGCAATGAAGTGGTCCTGGCGCACTTGAACGTAAATCAGCTGGCGGCGAAAGATCCTCATCCCCATCTCAACGCCACCTGCTCAACAGCCGTCCGTGTAACTGCATGCCTGCCATCAATGCGTAGGCTCCGCCTTCAGCGCGCTTGAATCCCTTCGCAGCAGGTACAGCGCCACCAGGAACGGCCACAGCGAGTTGATCGACGAGAACACGCGCTGGGTCAGCCCCCTGAACCCTTCCGGATCCGCTCCCACCACGTTCAACCAGAGATAGATGATGCTCGCGATGCTCACCACTGCGGTCACGGCGTACGCCCTTCGGTTGGCGGACCACGCACTCAACTCGATATGCGACATCGCCGGTGCAATGATGTTGGCGATGCCGATGGTGTAGAAGCCGTGCATCGGATGACCCATCGGCCAGAGCCCGTTGGTCAGCATCGAGACGCCAAAGATCATCCAGCAGATCGCACCTACGGCAATGCGACGACCGGACTCCCGCCACACCCCGATGGAGAAGGCCACGAAGCCCACACCGGAGCCGATGGCGGCGATCCTGCCGCAGATGCTTGCAAGCGTTGGCGCCTGCAGCAGCTCGCTGGCGTGCTGCGCAAGCGGGTTGTAGCCCGGCGCGAACAGGGCGGCAACGCTGGTCCAGAACAGGAACCACGGAAGCGGGACCAGACCCGCGGAGAGAAGAAGTCGGTTGCGGCGTAACACGTACAGTGGTCCTTGTTTTGGCCTGCGCCAGTGGGTGGAATCCGTTCAAGTACTGCAGAACCTTCCCGTTGTAGGCAGCACAGCCCTGCGTGACTACATCTGTAGTCAGAATGTGCGTGGCGCCCTGTGGGGGTCAATAGGCAGAAAGTCACTCACGCTTGAACGCGAAGTACGCGGTACCCATCAACCGCCGTCGGACCGATGCTGTCGCATTTGCCGCATCCTGCGTCCCTGCCGGAAGGTTCTGACGACTCCATTCCAGAAGTGCCGTTTTCCTAGCACAGCAAGGCGCTCGCCCCTTTCCGCGCTATGCCACAATGCCAAAAACGTCTCGGGCTTTGGCGGCATTGACCCCAACCCCTTGGCTTTCCCAACAACATCAGGCAACTCTGGTAGAGCCACCGACAACGGGTGGCCGGGCGTCGAAAACCCGATTCACTAGACGTTGTTTACGCTTGCCAGCCGGTGCCGCCACGCGCGGTGCCGGCTGGCAATCCGTCTGCCGGCTATGGCGGGCGGTGCGTGGGGGTCTTGTACCCGCCGGCATTGTCTAGTGATCCGGTTTTCGAGCCACGCATCGTCCGCCACCTTTATCGGTGGCGGCTTCTGCCTGCTTGCACGGAGCCTGCCATGACCACGCCGCACTCCCCTCCCCCGCGCCCCATCCAGGAAGCGCCCTCGTCCGCCCCTGCTTTGGACCCCAACAGCCTCATCGCCATCCTGCGCAGCATCGGCGCCGGCGCTGCGGCCGATGGCCAGCCGTGGCCCGAACGCCATCACCTGCGCAGCCGGCAGATGCAGTTGTCCGACGCCGACTGCGCGTTGACGGGCCAGCGCATCGTGCAGGAGCTCCTGCTGGCCGCCGAGCGCACGCGCCAGAACGGTGAGCCCGACCAGTACGTGGGCGACCGGGTGATGGAAGGGCTGGTGATGGCCGATATCGCACTTACCGCCTTCATCCACGAACGGGTGCGCCCACGGGAGTGAGCGCATGAAGAAGTACGGTTCTGCAGCGGCGGTGGCGTGCATCGTTCTGATCGGTGCGATGTGGGCCGGATGGCCCGAACCGGCAGGCGAACAGGTGTGGGCCTACCAGAAGCTGCGCCCGGCCGATTACCGGCTACTGCACAGTGATGCACTCGGCTTCGTTACCGCGAAAGAGGATGAGGGCTTTGAACTGCACACGCGCTATGCCGGTGTAACGTCCTTCGAGATCCGGTGCAAGGGCGTTCTGGTGATGGACGTGGAGAATGCCCCCTCACGCGTGCTGATCCGGATGCCTGCCGATGCACTGTGGCGGGCGCCGGATATCGAGCGCCTGCGTCTCAGCTTCGTGCGTTGGTTGGATCTTCACCAGAGCCAGGGGCAGCTGCTGGTGGAAAGTGCTGGGCCATCGTGGGTTGAGGCGCGGTTTGGGCGCTTCAATGGGGCGGTACCTGATGGGCAGCGGTGCTTGTTTGAGTCGGCAGGGACATGAGGTGCCCGGGACGGCCCGCATGCACCGTTCGAATTCTGGTTCTCCCTACCTTGCCGAGTGGAGCCGACGTCCCCCGAGATTGAGTAGCGCAACGGTTTGGAGTCCAATCATCAACGCCTTTAGTCCGGCAAATTCGATGACGGTCAAGTTCAACGAGGTTACCAAGGACGCCACTTGCTCCCGGTGGTGGACGCAGGTCCAGCAGAATCAGTGCCCACTATGAAAGACGGAAAGATGATGAAAGCACGGAAAATTCTGATCCTCGCCCCAGCTCTGTTGGTGATGATCACTGCGGGATGCGGCGACCATGAGGCTGTGTCTGCGCCTGCACCCGACACCAGCAAAAATGTGGCTGATCAGCTTGATGCTGCAAAGGACGGCGCTTCTACTGCCATTTCCTCCGGTGGCAATCAACGTCCTGCCACGTTGGAGTACCAATGTGCTGATGAACCTGGCTGCGCCATCAGTCCTCTGGCCGCCAGAGATCGGGAGGAAGCTAATTGGCTGATGGATAACGGCTACCCCTCAGCAAATGAACTGAAGGCATTCTCCGCGCTGTCCCGCAGCCAGCTCAAGAGGCAGGCGGATGACGGCTCGCTATCGGCCATGGTCCTGTATGGCGAAAGGGCGGCATCGGAGGGAGATACAAAGGAAGGCATCGACTACATTACTGATGCGATCAACCGTGGCAGCATCTATGGCTATTACGGAATGTCCAGCGTGTATCAGAACACGCCCGGACTGAAGAACGTCGTGGACTCCGGTGCATACTTGCGTGTGGCCTACACTTTGGGCGATTCGAAAGCGGCAAATGAACTGCAGCTTCGTTTCCCAGGGCTGACCCAAGTTGAGCAGGCCGCAATCGATGCCCGTGCCGCATCGCTCTATCAGACGTTCGCAAAGTCCAAGCAACCCATTCCCCGCCCCTGAGCATGTTCCAGACCACTCCGGCATCGCATGCCGGGGTGGTCAACCTTCCGCATGACATGAGCTCGCCACGGAAACGGAGCCGTCTTCCCTCAGCCGGACGCTTACATACACATCTGGCGGGGGTATCCGATGGATCGACGCCCCGGCAGGAAGGATCTCCCAGCTGGTGATCGAACCGCAGACCGTTTTATGAATCAACCTGCGACTATCCAACCCCCGTCTGGAAAGCTCGGCAACAACCACTTCAGGGAGGGGCGATCAAAGCCCTTGTAGGCAGTGCAGGTCTTTCCGCTCTGACCCATGGGATACGTTGAACTCTCCACCTCGTCCCTGCACCCCAGCAGGCTCAGGACGAGGAAGAGGACGGCTGGTATCCGAATGCATCGCATTGCCGGTCACTCCTTCTTGCCGCCGCGGCGGTATGCATTGCGGTGATTGGAACGATGCGGGCAAGCCTGCCCGGGCGAGCGAGCGAGTGTCATGGTGATCCAGCAAACACCAGACCTAGACACCATCGCAGTCATTGCCCCCCTTCACCAGCGTCCCAACGTCCCGCAGAAACGTCTGGATATCCGCGACCGAGCTGCACATGCTCTCCGGCGTGACGTCGAAGCTATTTCCCGCCGCCCGCTTCTTGAATGCCTCCAGTTCAGAGCGGCATTGCGCCGCCAGCTTCCTGGCATCCAGCTTCGCAGCAGCCTGAATCACCGGGCCGCCTCGCGAAGCGACGTAGCATTTGTAGTCCTCTGAAAGTGCCCCGTCCATGCGGAAGCGTGAGAGTTCCAGCAAGTGTTTGGGGGCAGAAGGGCTGCTACTGCCGCCTATAAGGGCGAGCCCAAGTTCCGCGCCATCAGCCCCCGCGCATGCATAGGGGCTCTGCGAACACAGTGACCTGCGTTCCGAACTCTTATGCACGGCCAACGAGGCGAGAATGGCGTGCTCTGCCATCCTGATGTCCGCCGCAAGTCTCTGGGCCATGGGACGGGCCGACGCCGAGCTTACAAGCGCGACGCATAGAACGAGGCATGGAATGAGCAATTTAGCCTTCATTGGCTTACCAGAGGCGTGGAAGAAGAAACGCACGAACGATCTGCAGGATGTGAAGCGCATGGTGCCGCATTTCAGGGTCCGATCCCACCGCTGATGCGGCAACGTTCTTATCCTGGACATGGAAACAAGCGTGGCGGCGATGGCGGGTGGCGGCAACCCGCCCTGCTCCGGCGAAACTCCGCTCGCGCTCCATGGCGCGCTGCTTTTTTGGAAGAGCTTCCCGAGTGGAACCCACGACTGCGACGCAGGGGACCACGGCCGAGTCAGCCGCATCGCCAGCCATGCTGTCGCACGGTTGGCAGGTTTCCCCGTCCCGAATTTTCCCGAGATTCACTAAATCGGGTATCGCGGCACCGTTTCGGTGGAACTTGTGGCTGCGCTGAAGCCCCGCTAGCATCGGCTCAACAGCTTTCCCGTCCTGCCCCCGCATCCATGATGGAAGCCCCCGTGACCGAATCGACCCCCATTGAAGTTTCAGCCGAAGCCGCATCTCACAAGGGCGAATTTTTCCTGATCGACGCCAGCGTCCCGGGAAACGGCAAGGTTCCCGGCATAGAGATCGCCAACGAAGAGAAGCTGTTCGACCCGGGGATGAATGTCGTCTCGCGTCCTGACGGAACGCCAGACCAGTATCCGGAGCGCCCCCATCTGGTTCATGTGCCGGAGAAGGGCGGAATGCCACGCGACCTGGAAGAGCTCGCTGGCATATGGATTGTGTCGGAGCCGTTGAAGCAGCTGTTTGAGCAGGTGGACGCCGAGGCGTTTGCATTTGTGGCCTGCGACTTCAGCCTTGCTGACGGCAGCCCTGGCCCTCGGTACTACCTGGGCAATGTGCTGCGCAGGCTCGATGCCCTGGATGAAGCCGCTTCCCGCGTGAAGATCAAGCTCGACCACAATTATCAGACCGGCGAGGACGAGAAGCTTTACAGCCTCGTCGGCGGAGCGAGCCTGGTGTTCAAACAGGATGTTGTGGGAGATGCCCATATCTTCCGGCAGGATCGCATGGGAGCACCGCCCATCTGCGACCGCGCGATGTTTGATGCTTTGAGTGCGGCCAGCTTCTCCGGCGTACGGCTGCGCGATGTAGCCGATATTTAAGACGAGCTCTTTCAAACGGAATCTTGAATGAGGTGGTGCGCATGGCCGACACACCGGTTTTTCAGGGACACCATCTGATCGAACAGATTGCGTTCGAACAGAGCCAGCTGCTGAAGTCGCTTGCCAGGAGTGGTCATTTCGCGCTCCACGGCCCCGACAACATTCTCAACCTGCCCGCGAACCCTGCGCTGGCGACCAGGTTGAGTATTTCGCCACACTCAGGCGGCCCGTTGAGTGCGTACTCGGATCAACTGAAGTTCGTTCTCGACGACCTCGCGGAAACATCCGATGGCCGCGCTCTGCTGTCGAAGGAGACGCCGCCGGATGTGCGGGCCGCCGCGGCCGAGCGTATGGGTGCCCGCATCCAGAACCTCGAACATACCCTTCGCGCCGGCATCATCAACGGCGACCTGGTCACCAACACGCCCGAGAACATGACCCCGGCGGAAGCCAACGCCAAGGTCCGCACCTTCTTCTCTGATCTGGACGGCTACCAGCGCACCCACGCCACGCAGATTGCGGAACTGAAGACGCTCAATCCGTCCGAGTTGCGCTGGCGCGGCGTCACCCAGTCCGAAGCCAACGTGAGGTTGGCGCTGGATGCCATCGACGAACCCGGCAACTCCACCCTGAGCGAGCGCTGGGGTGGCCGCGCATCGTTGGGCACCGCCATTCAAGAGGCCAACCAGGGCGGCCGCCTGCCGTTGAGCGAGCACACCGCCGTCCGCGTGCGCACTGCGTTCAACCCGGAAATGCCTCTGACCATCGTGCGCCCCGGCCCGGCAACCACAGCTCCGGAACTGGCTGGCACTGCAGGGCGAGCGGGTGCTGCGGAAGGTGCCGCCGAAGCGGCTGCCGCCGCGCGCGGACAGATTACCGGCGCCCGCGTACTCGGTGCCGCGGGCGTCGCCGCTCTGGCCGTGGACTTCGCCATCACCGGCCACCGCGTGGCCGAGTTGCGCAGCGAGGGCAACGACGCCGGCGCAAAATCTGCTGCCACCCACTTCGTGGGGCGTACCGCGGGCGGCTTCGGCGGCGGTTTCCTGTTGGGCGCAGGGTACGGCGTGGTTACCGGCTCGTGGACCGGGCCAGGTGCGCTGGCTACCGGGCTGTTGGGCGGCGTGGCCGGTGGCTTTGCCGGTGAGTACTGGGCCCAGTACCAGGACAAGAAAGCCGTCTACACCCAGGTGGACCGCAGCGGCAACGAATGGAGCCGCGACCCGGAGGATGCAAAGGGCACCTGGAGCCGCAGCGTGCGCACGCCGCAACCCGATGGAAGCTACCGCGAGACCACGATGCTCGCCGGTGGCCGGCTGGTGGATGAGCTGAACTACAAAGCCGCCAACGACTCCTATTCGCTGGGCATGGCCAACCTGCCCAAACCGCAGAATCCCTTCAAGCTGGATGCAAGCGGAGAGAAAACGCCCCCGCGCGAGCCGTTCGAAACCAACCGCCACTACGTGCGCAACCCGAACAACGGCGAATGGAACCTCTCCATCCACGCAGTGATTGATGGACGCGTCCCGTTGGACTACAGCGTGTCCGTCAGCCCGGAAAAGGCTGGCCAACTGGAACTGGAATCGCAGCGCATCATTGCCCAGAACGCCGCAAACACGCCGGAGGCGCTCGCCGCCCGTTACCAGGTGGCGTTCAACCAGTACAACTGGCACGAGTTCGCCAGCATCGAGCCGGTACCGGAGGTGATCACCAACGCGCAGAACCAGACGCAACCCTTGCGCGCCTCGAACGGCGAGAAGTACACACAGGATGCCAACGGGCAGTGGCACACCCCGGGCTGGGTGTATGGCACCAACCCGGCCGAAGGCAGCATCATCGAGGAGCTCAATCGCACGCGTCAGAGCCAGCAGGCCGGTGTGCAGGAGCTGGCTTCCATGGCGGACATTGCCCGGGCCAATCCCACGCCAACCGAGTACGGCCTGCGTCGCCAGGTGGTGGACGCCTACCAGAGCGCCGGCATTGTGCGGAACGCAGAAGAAATTGATGACGCTGTAGCTGCTGTTGCCCAGGATCACGCACGCACCGTGCCCAGCTTCGGCACTTTCATGCTGCAGGTACAGAAGGATGGCTCGCTGGCCACACTGGCCGGGAAAGATGACGAGCGCATGCAGATCGTTGCCGTTACCACGCCGGCGGAGATTGCACAGGCATACCTGCAGCGCACGACTGCACCGCAGGAACAGCCACCGGCAGTCGCTCCTCCGAGCGCACCGTCGCCACATACCACTTCGCCTGCTACACAGCACAAAACTGAAGTCGGCCAACACCACAGCACAGCCCCACGGCCGGAGGACGCCGGGCTGCTGGGGCAGTTGCGCTCGTCGGTGGCCATGCTGGATGAAAAGAACAACAAACCGTGGGACCAGAGCAGTGATCGCCTGCTGGCCTCTGCCTACAGGCTTGCGGCAGAGGCCGGGTTCAAGCCCGGCGACAAAATAGACATGGCGTTGAATGAGGCCACCGAAACCCGTGCTGCGGGTACCACATTGTTCGTGACGCGCTCGGGGCCGGGCGCGTCATCAGACCCCGCCGCCAACCGGGTGCAGATGCCGACGCAGGACGCGCTGGCCGTCGCACCGGAGCAGCAGTATGCAGCGGCCAACCGGAGCCTTGGTGCTCAGGACCAGGAGCGGTCACAGCAACTGGCACAAGCGCAGACGCAGGAGCAGGAGCAGAGCCGGCAGGGGCCGCGGATGGGCTGATGGCAGCGTGACAATGCATGCTCCATGAAGCGTAATGACCGGCCCGTCGGCGTCAGGCGCTGCGCAGGATCGCTACCGGGGCTTCCTTGGCTGCTCGTCGCGCCGGAACATAGGCTGCGGCCTGGCCCAACAGAAGCACGGTCAGCACGCCAATCGCGAGAAATGGCGCTTCGATCCTGGGCACCTCGTAGTACCGGGCCACGGCCATGTTCAGGCCGATGGCCAGTGCGGTACCGACCACAGACCCGGTGGCGGTGAGGATCAGGTTCTCCACCAGGAAGTACCGGAGGATGTCGGATTTCCGGGCGCCCAGTGCGCGCCGGATACCGATCTGTCGATACCGCTTGCGGACCCAGAAGCTGGCCAGTCCGTATACGCCCGTAGCGGTTACCACCAACAGCGCCAACCCGGAGCTCAGGAACATGATCGCCATGGTCTGATCGTGGCGGAAGTAGTCGGCGCGCAGCTCGCGGAACGAGGTGCTGCGGGAGATCGTGCGGTTCGCATCGCGCTGCGACAACGCGGCCTCACTGGACGTAATCACATCCGCCACGCGCCCATCCGCGGCACGGATGGCGAACATCACGCGAGGCCCGTCAGGAATCAGCGGCAGAATGAGTGACATGTCATTGTCTGCATCGGTCTTCAGAACAGGCCGGGAAAGCGTCTTGACCACGCCGACCACCTGGATGGGATGCTGCGCATCGGCATACAGGAACTTGCCGACGGCGCCGCCCTCGGGAAACAGCTTGTCCGCCAGTGCCTGCGAGACAACGGTCTCGCTCGCCTTGTAGAGCCCTGCATAGTCGGCGCTGGCCTCCATCGGCACGAACGCTCCCACAGACAGGTCACGGCCAGCAACAAGGGTCAGACCCAGTACCTTCGCCGCAGGCGACGATGCCGTATAGACGGTCGGCTCAGCCTCGACAATGCCGGAAATGTCATTGCCTTCAAGCGGCTTGTTGGTGAACCCGGCCGACCAGCTGTGCTGGGCAAGCGGAAGCGACTCGGCTGCGATTACCTGCTCGACGCCTGGTTGCTGGCGGATGGCCTCAAGGTCGGTCCTGATCGAGGCTGCAGGGTTGGCTGCTGCAGGCCCCAGGTACTCGGTCTCGATGACCCCCAGGTTCGCCTCTTCCAGGCCCGTCTTGTAGGTGAGCGTGCCCAACCGCTCGGATAGCAGAAACGCGAGGTTCGTAACGCACGCGGTGGCAACCAGCACCTGCACCAGAAGGATGGATGCGATGAAGCGGTTGCGGGTCAGCGCGCGGACGACAAGGGGGAGTTCTGCAATGCTCATTCTGACGCCTTGATCTGCATGGCCAGACGGCCTGAAGTAGCGCGCAGCGCAGGAAAGAACGCAGCGATGACACTGGAGACACACGCCAGGCCCACGGTGAGAGCGGCCATGCTCAGATCCATTTTGGCCAGCGAGGCGTAGTCCTCCGGCTGCATCCGCACAAGGTAGAGGCCGGCCTCTGCAACGATCAACCCTACCGCCCCGCCCAGGCCGCCGATGATCAGTGCTTCAGTGCAGAGCTGATGGATGACGTCCTGCCGGCGCGCACCCAGCGCACGACGGACCGATATTTCATGGGACCGGCGGATGAAGCGGGCGAAGATCAGGGCACTCATGTTCAGCAGGCAGACGATCAGGAAGCCCAGGCACAGCGCCAGCTGCAGCTTCACCTCGTTGGGGATGATGCGATGTTCGACCAGGAAGTCCTTCAAGGACACCATGCGCGGCGCGGTTGTCCTGTCAAACCTTCCGGCCTGCTGCTGTGTACGTGCGTAGTTGCCCAGGAAGCGCTCGTACTGCTCGACACTGGCCGCATCAGGCAACTCGGCCCAGAACTGGATCCATGATGTGCGGGCGTCCTGCAGGCGATTGAGGGGTTTGTCACTGCTCCATGAGAAGACGCTGCTGGACACCGCCATCTGCATTTCTGCGGCAACACCAATCGGGATGAAGAAGTCTTCGCGCCCCTTGAACACATCCTGTTGAAGGTCCGTATAGAACCGGGGGCGCGGGCTCCACGCACCGGCAACACCCATCACCCTGAATGCCTGGCCGCCAAGCCGGACGGTGGCTCCCACCAGCCCTTCACTGCCCAGACGGTCAGCCAGATCCTGGCTCAGCACGACAACCCGGGCGTGGACGGCATCATCTTCACGCGTCCACGCCCTGCCCTGCGCCATGGGGATGCCAAACATGGCAAACGCATCTGCAGTGACATACTGCCCCTGCGTGAAGAATGGAATCTGCACGCTGCGCTGCGCATCTACCAACAGACGGGTAGACGCCAGCGCGGTCTGATGGGAGGCGGGGGCCTGCCGAAGCAGGTTCTGCGCATCCACCCAGGTGAGGGCCACGCGCGGGTCCATGCCCGGCCTGACGTCGTAGGACGTGGGGAGCGCGTCGATGAAGGGGTGATAGAGATGCTCGCTCCGCCCCGGCAGTGGATCCCATGTCATGGTCCGCACGACAGTCAGCATCGTCATGCTTGCGCCGATGCCCAACCCCAGCGCCAGGATCAGCGCGGCGCTCATCCCCTTGGTTTCCAGAAGCCTTGTGCGGGCCAGCCCAAAGTAATAGCCGAACATATACGTCTCTCTAATGCAGAAAGGTGGCCGCAGACGGGATCATGTCCACCGTTTCAATCGAGATCCACGCCGTGCTGTTCTGCGCCCTGTCGCAGGCTTCCCGCAGATGCATCAGGCGGAAGCGCGACTGCTATCACCGATTACAGGCAAACGCCCTGCATTCACGCAAATGTTGTGCTGTGTGGCGCACAGCACAGTGCAGTGCGTCTCCCGCCAAGGCCCGCTGTGAACCCGGTTTGACTATGGCCTGAGAACTGAGCAGACTCAAAGTCAGCCTCTTCACCGGGGTCGTGCAGCAGATCAGAGTCTCTATATGGATATGGAAGTCGGCACCCTTTCTGCTCGGATCCGCTTTGCCCGGGTCAGCAGCGGTTTGTCGCAGACCGAATTGGCCAAGGCATTGGGCGTCAACCGCGCTACGGTCGGGCACTGGGAACGTGAGGACGGCTTCTCACCCACGGTCGACCACCTGCTGGACATGGCACGCGTGATGAATGTGAGCATGTCCTGGCTTGCAGCGGGTGAGGACATGAAGCCGTCCAGTGAAGCCGGTGGCACGCGCTCAAATCTGGAGGCCAGGATGGTGGCGCTGTCGAAGCACCTTCCGACGCCCTTTTTGCTCCATGTCGTGGCGCTGATGGAGAGCGCAGAGACATATATCTAGCGCAGGCAGATGCAGCACTTCCATCGTCCGTGTCTCCAAACGCCGGCCCAGATGTCGAATCGAGCGTCCGAATGGTGGATGTCAGCCAGCGGCAGTCGCTCCGTAGGTGCGACGTCGACCTACACTTCTCTGACGACCACTTCGCTGCCAGTACTGTTGGCAATGAAAATGCGTCGACCGTCAATCGTAATACTTGAGACATGGTAGTTGACCTTGAACGGGTCCGGGGTCAACTCCATCAGCATGTACTCAGACGCCAAGCCATCAGCTTTCCCATGGTTTTCCACGGCAATCAGCTGGTATGCATCCATGGTGTACCTGTGGAAGAGCTTGAGCTTCTCATTGCCTCTACCGCACCCAGCTATGGGTTTCTCATAGGCGTAGCTCTTCGAGAAATTCAACGTGATCGCCTCAGCAAGAGACTCCGATAGCGAAAGCCCGAAGTAGTCATCGACTCGCCTGAAACCCTCCAGATACCTGCCAACAAAGTAGTTGTGAATCTCCACAACGGGAACGAGCTGCCGTTCGGGAGCAAACGGTGATCCCGAGATACGTACTGTTTCTGAGATCCTCACTGCAAGCGCCCTGTCGCCCACGACTTGCATGTCGACCTGGGATCCTTCCACAAACACGAACCTGTTGAATGGCCCTAGATCCAACCCGCGCTCCTTCATCCATTCAGAAATGAACAGAGAAAGGTAGTTGGACGCGAGCTGGTAGCGAACCCGGAGCGGGACAGCGTAGCTGTAGTACTCAAGATCGATGTAGACCGCCGAAACATTCACGCCATGTCCTTTGGTGAACGCCTATGTCTTTCTCCGCAGGTGCCATACGGCCACTGCGAACTTCAACGTCCTGCCACGTGCCTCACGGAGGTGGCTACCCGCTCTGGTTCCGGCCACACAACAAGACGCCGTGCTCGCACTCCACGCCTACTCAAGCAAGTCGTGCAGATCGATGCCAGACGAATTCAACAAGTACTTTTCCCGCCCCACATGGTAGAGCTCAAACGTTCCCTTCTCTGAATCGATGACACGGACACCATCAAGCACTGCCAGGAATCCGAAGACCGCCGAGCGTGCTGCATCGCGGGCAACCGCGCGTAGCATGTCCGCTTCCACTTCGGACAAGCTGTTGAACCATTCGGACCGCACGGACAGGTCTGAAGCGACGCGCCGGCCTGGTGGGCGCGCCAGGTTGGAGATTGTGTCGTCCACGGCAGACTCCAGCACGTAGCGCTGAATTGCGGATACAAACTCGTCAGCCTTCATGTCAATGCCTCGGTTCTGCGGATGAATCAGGATGCGTTAGCTGGCTCGGTTCAGTTGAGCCCTTGGCATTGCTCGGCCGGGCTCTCGCAGGCCTTGCTGCACAATCACACAATCAGCCCGCTCCCGTTGTACTCAGCGCGAAGGCAATCTTCTCCGAAGCACAGATTTGACCCAATGCCGCCTCCAGCGCGCCGCGGCCGTCCAGCGTGTTCAGTGTCACCGCTATCCCGCCTTTGATCCCAAGCTTCCTCTGCGCAACGTCTGAGAGAAGCAGCTCAAGCTCCATGCCTTGCAGAAGCACGCCCACCAATCCGCCATAGCAAGGCTCAAGGCCGCCACCAACCTCGATATGGGCATGATCCATGCCCAGCTCCCTATCATGACTGTCGTACGACTTTGCGTTCTGCAGTATTACGTAGCGAGACGGATCGGTTGAGCTATCGGCCAACCCAACTATGACGCAGTAGTCATCTTCCTCCACGGAAACCACTTCTGCGGTGAACTCATACACGACCTGATCCTCCTTGTTCTCCGCCAGTGGCAACACACGCGCCAGCATGCGATGCCAACGCGTTACCCTTGAAACCCGGCGCTCCTCCGCAGGCGTCTGCCGGTGGTGAAGCCTGACGAGCCATCCTGGCTTGTGGCGGTGCGTAGCCTTGTCGAGCCAGTGCCGCGTCAAACGCATGCACGCATGGATCTACAGAACACGCCCCGCATAACGCGGGATCTCAGGGACCGAACCCCAGCGCCATTGCAACGACTTCTGCATCCTTGATGTAGAAGCATATGCTCGATCCGCTGCCCGAGAACCCACAGATGCGCTCGACATTGAAGGTGCCCAGCGCTTCCTGCTCAGTGTGGATCTGACCATACCTGCGCGCTGCACTAGCCGCCCTGGAAGCAGGGTCACCGATTGCAACTCCCTTGAGTTTCAGCTTCCGCAAGCTCTCGGTTCTACCTGCCGCAGGTTGCCCCATGCTGATCGAAGAAACGCGGATCTCGTCGACGGTTCGGTACTTCGAAGCGACATCAGGATTGGAGGTAATCAGGACCTCCAATCGGGTAGTTGGGTCCAGGTATCTGCGCTGTATCAGCCCAGCGGCATCCACGGTCCTGTCGCCATCGCCATATCGACGCACGACATCCTGTTCGCTGCAGACGTGAGGAATGAAATCGCCGTCGCGGAATGCTTTCGATACAAAGTCCACACGAGAGATATCTGCAGCAAAGCCCACGGCTGCAGGCAACATGCCCAGCGCAATCAGGATGAAAATGCGTGTCTTCATGACGTCTTCGTCTATCCATGGGAGGGGATGATCACAGAACAGTCGTGCGTCATCCGCTGACAACGATACGGGTTTCCGAGGTGCACTCTCTGTGGTGTCTGGCTCGAGCAGATCGCTGAAGCCTGATCGGGTCAGGAAGAGCTGAAGTACCCCTAGGAGTATCACCTGACTTCCCTGATGGTTGCCACCCTTGGTGGGCTGACACCATCAGGAGCCCGTTCCATCAGGAAACCACACATGAGCCTGGCGCTGGTCCACAGCCGTGCCCGCGCCGGGGTCGATGCCCCATTGGTGCGGATCGAGGTGCATCTCTCCGGTGGTCTGCCCGTCACCCAGATCGTCGGCTTGGCCGAGACCAGCGTGCGTGAGTCGCGCGAGCGCGTGCGTGCTGCCCTGCTCTGCGCGCGCTTCGACTTCGACTTCGACTTCGACTTCGACTTCGACTTCGACTTCGAGCTTGGCCTGACTGGCGAACTACGGCTGGTGTCCGGCGCGTTGCCCGCTGCGATTGCTACGCCCACTTGGATACCATCGACTGACAGGCCGTGGGGTTTTACACGCGCCATAGCTACGAGGCATTTGCCCAGCTCGGATGCTACCGGCCGGGCCACCAGCGTGACCTCATGAAGAAGCGCTTGGCATAAATCTCAGGTATCGGTCATCGACATCCGTAGCCCGCGTCCTGCATACACGCAAGGTGCCTGTAGTCACAGCTCCCGAAGCTCTCCCAGTTCTATATCCCGAGCATATGAGCGCCGACTACTTATCTGAACTACGTCGGATTCGAATCTTCGACCGTCCGTGCACTGAACGATGAAGTGGTAGTTCTCTGGTTCTGGACCAGCCACAACCATCATCGGCACCGAGAACAGGCCCCCAACGGGTTTCGACGAAACCACGCTATCGTTCTTCCCAAGCATGCTCAGCTCGCAACCGAGACTGCGACCATCACCCTGGCCTGCTGGCACTCGTCCCGAGACGCGCACGATCATGTCACCACCGAACGTCGCACAACCAGAGAGCAAAGCCAAACCCGTAATGGCCGCCACGGCACACTTCATTTCTGGCACTCCTGTTTGCTTGCTATGCACTTATTGAATGCACTCACGTTTGCACCTGCAAATGCTGTTGCAGCGCCTTCGAATTTATTCCCTTGCGCAGATCCATTCCTCATAAACTCTGCAACATATGCCCTTCGAGAAAGCGCCCCCGCGTTCCACTGGCGAATAACATGATAATACTCATGCAGAACCAGCTTCTGATCCTCAAAGAACTCTTCCATTGACAAATTCGGCGGAAGCCTAATGGAATTCTTGCGAGTCGTAACGAACTCATTATTGACGACAGTCTTGTTCCTGACATCAACGCCGGAGACAGATTCACCGAGTATCATTTCCAAACAATCCGCCATTGCTCCAGACGCAGGGGCCAGACCTAAATTATCGAAGTCAATCACAGGGTTCGCCAAAACGTAAGCGTACGTCGCCAAGCCTCCGGCAACCCCCAAAGGATCGCTCTGTGAGTACCGCCCTAACGCAGGGTTGTACTCCCGCTGGTAGTTGTAGAACAACCCACTCGCATCCGTCGCCTGCTGCCCCGGGAAACGCAGTGAGAGCTCAAAAGCTACGCCATCGCCATCTGGATCATTGGCCGGCGCCTGATGGAAGTGGCGGCGGCCGGTGGCCATCATCTGCTGCTGATCGGCAGCCCCGGCTGCGGAAAGACACTGCTGGCCTCGCGCCTGCCCAGCCTGCTGCCGGATTCCGAAGAGATCGATGCCCTGCAGTTGGCGGCCATCACTTCGGTCAGCGGCGAAGGGGTGGGCCCGAGGCGTTGGCGGCAGCGGCCGTGCACACCCGTTTCCATGAGAAGGCCTTCTCAGAGTGTGGCCACCTTGCATGACCATCTACGGCGTCTGATTGATGCTTCCCGGTTATCAGATCGTTGGTACTGATAGCCATTGCGAGAACGCTAGGCACTACGCATGAGCGTGGACGCTCACGCCTGAAGGATCTCGGGTGCTCAAGTGCGCCCTGGTCCAGATTCCCCGGCGAGCAGCCCGAGATTGCCTTCGCTAGCATTTGCAGAGGCGACCAAAGGCTTGGCTAGGCCGCAGCAAGGCCGCCTTCCGGCCTGACCAGATCGGAAAGATGACCATCAACGATGTGCACGTTCCGACTGGCCCGAAGTGCAAGCTGCTGATCATGTGTGACCATGATGATTGTCGCGCCGGCAGTATTGATCTCTTGGAGCAGCTCCATGACACCACGGGCCATCTCGGTGTCCAGGTTACCGGTCGGTTCGTCTGCCAGTAGCAGCCTGGGAGTCCCAGCCAATGCCCGCGCAATTGCGGCCCGCTGCTGCTGACCGCCGGACAGGGCACCTGGATGGTGCTGGGCCCGGGAGCCAAGGCCGACCCTCTCAAGAACGCCAGTAATCCTTTCCCGCCGGTCCTTCGCGCCAAGTCCCCGATACCGCAGAGGAACGTCAATGTTGTCATAGAGTGTTAGATCTGGAATCAGATTGAAGCCCTGGAAGATGAAACCGATCTTCTCGTTTCTGATCCTGCTGCGCTGGCTATCGCCTAGACGCGACACATCCTGGCCATCCAGCTCGTAGGAACCCGCCGTATATTCCTCAAGCAGGCCTGCAATGTTGAGAAACGTCGACTTTCCCGAGCCGGATGGCCCAGTGACTGCGACGAACTCACCCTCTCGCACATGTAGATCAAAGCCTCTGAGTGCATGAGTCTGCACCTGTTCAATCTGGAATACTTTACTGAGTCCTTGCATCTTCAGCATGTCGCACCTTGGTGTCTTCATGCGCCCGAGCGGGCGCAACTGTGATTCGAGTCAGAGAGATCGGATTGCTTGAACAGGTGTGATGGCTGAAGCCTTCAGTGCAGGCACCAGCACCGCGGCCTGACCGAGAAGCCACAGCGCAATAGCACTGATCGGCAGGTAGGCCACAGGGAGCCTTGGCAGCTCATAGAACCGCATCAGGCCCAGATTCATCGCATAGGAAAGGATCAAGCCGGCTGCGATCCCGATGGTGACGATGAGGAAGTTCTCGATCTGGAAGTAGCGAAGAATGTCCGATCGCGTGGCCCCCAAGGCCCGCCGAATGCCAATCTGCTTTCGACGCTGTTCTACCCAATAGCTTGCCAAGCCCACGATTCCCAGGGCTGTAGCACCGAGAAGTGCAACGATCACTGCCGCAAGCAGACCCATCATGACCTTTGCCCCGCGGAAGTAGTCAGACCTTAGTTCAGACAAAGGCCGACTAGCAGACTGATCGAAGACCACATCGGGCGCAGCTGCAGAAACTACCTTGCCCACTTGACCAAATATGCGAGGCAGGTCTTGAGGCTTAGCACGCACGACGTACCTGCCAGCGAGCTGCGGGCCCGCAACGGCGGGAACGACGAGTGACCAGTCGTTACCCAATGCCTCTCCTCCGCCTGGCTGCGACACCACAAGATGTTCGACTACTCCGATCACCGTAAAGCGGGTGTCCATCGCCCAGACGCTCTGGCCGACTGCCGTTTGTCCAGGCCAATAGCGATCTGCCAACTGCTGGGTCACCAGCACCGGCGCATTGGTGGGAACGTACTGCGCAATGGGCGCGTACTCCCCAGGCTCGGGCATCCGCCCTGATGTCAGTTTCAGGCCCAGCGCGTTCAGGGCCACTGCATCGCCGAGATAGAAGTCCAGCACGCCCCCGGACCGCTCAAGGGCCTCATCGGTGTTCACGCCGGCGCGGACACCGGGATCGCCAAACGGTACCGCGCTGATGACCCCGACTGACTCCACGCCAGGAATGGCCCGGATGGCGCTTATGACCCGCGCATTGATGTCATTTGCGTTGTCGGCACTGAATCCCGAGAGCTGAACGACCCCAAGGGAAGACTCTTCGACGCCACTATCCAAATTCAGCGCCCGACTCTTCTCCATGAACATGAAGATGGCGTTGCAGAGCACGGCACATGCCAAGGCGATCTCGATGGCGATCAAGAACGTAGCCAACCGGTGCTTCTTTAACGCAGCAACAATGATTCCCACTTGCATAGCGCACTCCCTCAAAGCAGCTTCAGCTGGGCGACCGGCTGGATGGAACTCGCCCGATAGGCAGGAATGGCACCCGCTACGAGACTGGTAACCAAAGACAGTACAAATGTGCCCAAGAACATGGCGATGTCCAAGTGCACCAGATCGGCGTACGCCACTGGCTGGATACGAATCGTCCACAGACCCAGTAGCGTCAAGAGCAGGCCGACAACGCCGCCGATGGCTCCGATCACCGCCGCCTCAACCAAGCACTGTGTAAACACCGCAATCCTGCTTGCGCCTAGCGCGCGGCGCAGGCCAATCTCTCCGCCGTGCCGCATGAATTTTGCAAGAAGCAGTCCTACCACGTTAGCCAGGCAGATCAGCAGGAACGCGAACGCTAAAGCAGTCTGGACCTTAACGTCGCTGGGAACGACCTGATTGAAGTCCAACCATCCCATCAACGACCGCATCCTCGTATTGTCGTCGTGCTTGATGCGACCTAGTCGCTTCTGCTCAGCTGCGTAGTTGCGAAGGAATCGTTCGTAGGCCTGCACACGATCTGGCCCCACAAGCTTCACCCACAACGCCACGGCAACACACGGGGCACCCTCAAGAACTCCAGGGCGCTCCGGTGCCGCCCAGCACGTGAACGGCTGAAAGTCACCCTCATTGATCTCCAAACTGGCCGACAGAGGCAGGAAAATGTCATCTGCCGCGCCATAGAATCCGGATGTCTCGCCACCAGAGAAACGCCCACCTCTGATCTTGTAGAACAAGGGCGATGGCCGCCATGCTCCAAGTACGCCGATGATCTGAAGGTTCGTATCCTTGACCCGGATGCTCTGACCGACGCTGTTGCGGCCGGCGAACAACTGTTGGTTGAGGCGGTGAGAGATCACGGCAACGCGACTGCGGCGCTCATCGTCTTCGGAAACCCACGACCTTCCATATTGCAGTGGCACATCGAACATCGTGAAGAAGTCCGCCGTCGTCGAAATGGATGAGATCATCAGCGGCGCCGCGCCGGGAATCTCCGATCGGACCTTGACGGGATTGGAGACGACCATCGTCTGGCTATCCGCCTGCTTGGCGGACCAAAGGTCATAAGCCGTCCTGTAGTCCATGACGTCATATGGCTCCCGCCCCTTGGACTCCGGGTTCACGTCGACCTGGGGGTAGTAGATATCTCCACTCTTGCCGGGAAGCGGGTCGCCAGACAGAAGGTGCATGACCGTCAGGGTCGTCATGCTTGCTCCGATTCCCACAGCAATTGCCAGGATCATCAAGCCGGTAATGACCTTGTTCCTGGCAGCGTTGTGCAAAGCAACTTTCACGTAATAGCCAAACATCTAAGCAGTGCTCCTTTCTTGTTCCTATCCGCTATGCGCATACTTATGTCGCACGGCTATGCTGGCTGCAGTTCCAAGCCATCGCCAATGAAGACAGTTGGCGATTCCAAGTCATGAACATCGTCGAAGAGGTCGCGATACTCCAGCCCTCCATGCATGATCATCACCAGAGTTCTCCCATTCGTGATCTGCATGATCTTCTCCATTGCGATCGCTTGGGCACTGACATCCAGGTTTGAGAGCGGCTCGTCCAGCACATAGAGATCGGCTTTCTTTGCGAGAGCCAGCGCAAGTGCGACCTTCTGTTGCTGACCTGCAGACAGCTGATCCGGGTGTGCGTCCAGGATCTCCGGAGAGCAAACAGCCAAGGCTTTGAGAAGACCAAGATCAGCGCCAAGATCCCTGACAGCCAGGGGGGGGAAAGCAAGTGGAAGCGTTGAGGAACTGATCTGGATAGGCAATGAGATGCTACCAGTGGTTGGCCGCAAGTTCCTTGCGAGGATGTTTGCGAGTGTTGTCTTCCCAGAACCGTTGTCGCCGGTGATAAGGAGCCGCCTGCCTGGATTGATCGTCAGGGAGACGTTGCGAAGCACGTCTGTCTGGCCATAGCTGAACCCCACGGAATCCAAGATGACGCTGTCCGAATGACAGATCTCCAGCGGGCCCCGTTGCCGAAGGAACTCGGAGATGCGATGGACGGTAGCGCCATAACTCTGCAGCTCTGCCCAATGTTTGAATATCGCGATTAGAGTGGTAGCGGCCCGCCAGAATGCGTTCATGAACGCAATGAAGGATCCGAAGGTCATCTTCTTCTGAAAGACGAACAACGCACCCACGAAGATTGAACATACGTCCGAGACCACCATCGTCAGGTCGCTTGCACCCTGCAGCGTGCGGACCACCTTGAACCGGCGGTAGCCGGTGTCAAGAAGATCACCCATTCCAGTGTCGAAGGACTTCACTGTCTTTCCCGCTAGTCCAAACGTTCCAACCATCTTCAAGCTGCCGACTGCCTTGGTGAGGACGCCTAGAACCTCAGCTTCCTTTTCCCGTTCCGTAGACGTCAGTGCCCTGATTCGCTTGCCAACGATCAAACTGACCACCGTGGCTATCGGGATGATTGCAGCGAGGACTGCGAAGGCCTGCCATGATATGTAGAGGAGTGCGCTGACCAAGGCGGCAAACATGGCCACCTTTGCCACCATCCCCCTTACCAGGACAAGCATCGGCACCAAGCCGTCCTTCACGTCAGACCTGATTCGCGAGACGTAATGCCCTACGCCATTTCGCAGGAAATCGTTGTAGCGCTCGCTGTAGAACGCGCGCAGGAGATCCTCGCTTACCCGTCGGATGATCCGGTTGTCCAGTCGTTGCTGCCAAAGCGAAGTCACATAGGCGCCGGCGTTGAGTGATACGCCTAGAGCAAGGTAGCCAAGCACCAGATACATCAGGCGCGCGAAGTCACCTCGCAGCGAAGCCTCGTCGAGGATAGCCTTGATCAGCAACGGATGTATCAGCCCCTCTGCCGCACCGACAATGGCCGCGACTGCGGTTACCGCCAGATACTCAGCCCGCTGCTGACCGAGCAAGCGGGAGAAGTCCCGCCACTCGGTGCGCGCTTGCTTTGGATCTGGAGCGGAGCGCGAAGAGTCAGGTGCGTTCATCGTGAGCCCAGCCCCATTACGCTATCTCTCCGACGAGGTGGAGGAATGGCTGAGTGCGCGACATATGCCTCAAAGCCGAAGCATCCAGGATGTCCAGGCAGAAGTCATCTAGATGCGGCGAACTCAGCCGGTGTAGTGCCCGGATGGCGCCACTCATGCCTGTAGCGTAGTCGCAGGAGATCCGGAACAGATTCTCACCCGGTATCATTGCCGTGTCGTCGTCCCCGAACACATAGAGTTCCGTGAGGCCCTCGTATGGTCTATTGGCCAAGTCGAGATACTTGGGGTCACCTGAGTAGACATAGGCATCCACCAGCGTGTCGATGAGTCCGGCGAGGCCATAAATGAGCCCGGGGAAGCCAGAGTACTTGCGATACAGGTCCATCACCAACGAATCAACCACATCCCACTGCCCATACCTGATGGCAACCTTGATGATGCCGGCGGTACCCTGCTCCACGTAGGGCTCATAGGTCGACACACCGGTCGGCGCCGCGGCGAATGTCGTAATTCCAGGCTCCAGCTCGTATCCATGCGAAAGGTCATACGCCAGCGCCGATGCACCCATCGACTTCCACTGAGGATCGCCAGTGACTTGGGACAGCCTGAGCAGGAACAGGGCGACCCCTGACTGCCCATAACCGAAGCCAATCCGAACAGCGCCGTCCTCCTCCCAGAAGATGCCGCGCTCAGATCGGAGTGCGGATGCGCTCAACTCAACCGCGAGATCGAGAGCAGCATCCAGATACTCCTGGGACTTTGAGGCAACGAAGGCCGCCAGATTCGCCATGCCGATGCCAGCCGCCCCGTAGTACAGCGACACTTGCCCCTTGAGCCTCCGGCTCGCATTGGCCATGTCAACAAAGCCAAGGCCCACTTTATTGTGGCCTATTGCCAGATGCGCCCAACCTATCCCGGCCAAGCCCGTCAGTACGCCCGGCGCCGTGTTTCTCTGATTCAGGCCTGCGATCTCCAAGAAATGCCTCTCAAGCGCCTCATCGGGCACCACATTGCCGGAGCGGGTTAGCGCATAGATCACGCCAGAAGAACCGAACCCAAGACCGCCCGCATTTGTAGAAAGCGCGAACGGGTCACAAGGGAACAAGGTGTACTTGGGCTCCAGCCGATAGTTGGTCTGAACGAATCGCGACAATCGCTTGACCAGATCTGCAACCGGATCCAGGGTGCTCTGGCGCGCGCCGTAAGGCTCAACTACGAGTGCGCTCTGATGCAGGCGGTTCTCAGCCTGACGGAGATCGATTCGTCCCTGCGCAAGATCTCGAATCAGCCCCAGGACTGGCGTACCCTCCCAGCCCATGTCACGAATGATCCGGGGAAGAACATCGTCAAAGAGATCGTCCCGAACATAGGCCATAGCCACAATCGGGAACATGGAGTACATCATTATCGCAGCGACTGCATACAGATCATCTTCGACGCTACTGACCTTGACCCTGCTCTTGATCTGGCTTCGGAAGCCAGGCGTATGGATGTCATCGGACTCTCCCAAGGCAGGCTGGAATGCCGCCTCCAGATCAATCAGACGCACCTCCAGTGACTGCTTCTCTACGAGGATGTTTGGGGGAGACAGATCGCCAATGACAATCCCTGCTCCATGGGCGGTATCGACGGCTCGGAAGATGTTGGTGAAGATCGTCCGATACATCTCATAGAACTTCTGACTGTCCTCGGCGGTTGGCCTTACGGTCATCAGCGGAGAGAACTGCAGCATGATCTGTCGCATGTCATGAGCATCGAAATGCTCTTCGACCATGTAGAAGTTCTCCCAGTCCCAGAAGGAATCCAGCACTGCAGGAGCAACCCCTAACGGGCTGAGAATATTGAGATTCCCCATCTCGCGCTTTAGACGAGTGGTTGCGTCTCCACCGTTCTCATAGAGCTCGACGTGAGGCCTTGCCTCCTTGATCACCACCTGCTGGCCAGATGTCACATCCTTTGCCAGATACACGCCACCGGTGTTGGAGAACCCCAAGGCGCTCTCGATCAGATAGCGGCCATCTTTCAGGGTCATCTCGCCAGCGTCCTCGTCCTCCAACGGGAACGGATCTTCAGCCCACGGCGGCGTCTCGAAGTACGGTGTACGACGATCAGCGATGTGGTCCCCTTCGGGCGATACCAGCATTGGGATCATTCGACCCATGAAGTCCAGGCGACTTACTTGGATGATGCCACCATACCTGTAGTAGATGCAGCGACTGTCCTTGTAGCGCCTATCAGAGAGGATGTAAGACCCGATGTTGGATCCGACTTCCTGATACAACAACTCAATGAGTTCCTTGAACTCGCTTTCCGTGCGCGGATAAATCGTGATGAACTTCCCAGATCCGCCGCGTGGCCAACGCTTGGACGTCATCATCCTCATGGTCCGGCAGTCATTGGCAAACTTGAACTGCACATCACGCTGCAACAGGATCTCAGCAACGGAACTCAGGATTTCCTTGCAGTTCTCTTCAATTGCCGAAAGGTGGATTTTCCAGCCTTGGGCAGGAAGCATCGGCACGCCGGAGCCGGCGGGAGGAACGACGTGCGACCATACGCCGATCCGACGGATGCCCCATCCTCGACCATGCGCGGCAAGCAGCGGATAGACAAGCGAAGCCAGCTCATCACTGGGCTTGTAGTGATCGTAGTTAGGCTCGTAGAAGCGTTCATCACTGCTGATGAAGTTGATCTTGTCCACATGTCGCAGCTCTCGCAGCGTCGGGTTTCCGGCTGACATCAGGCGCTATCCTTAGAGATGATCGGCCTGACGCCTCTCAACGGGAGACCTGAAGCCGGTGTTTGTACAAAAGGGCGTCGGAGATCCGACGCCCTTCCAGAAGCTACTTACGAAAGCTTCTCTACCTGCTCAGGACCGCAGCAGGTGTGGGTCGAGCTGGTCGAGCTGTTGCCCATCACGCTGACCGAGGTGTCGAGCGCCAGACGCTGCAGATTCAGTACACGATTCATTCGTTGTTTCCTTTGTTTGACTCGAGGAACGCCACCCCCCCCGACTAATCGCCCTTGGATGAGCGCGCTCCCCTGGGAGCTGGTGAAGAGATTGCGCCAGCACTTTGGGCCATGCCGCACGCTGGCGATGCGCTCTTACTGAGGTTCCTGCGATCCGGTGTTGCAGCAGGAATGAGCAGAGCTGGTGCAACTATTGGCGAGCAAGGAAATGCTGCTGTCCAGTTGCAACTTCTGCAAGCTGAGAACTCGGTTCATAGAGAGACCCTCTTTCTGACAGGAGACTCAACGCCTTGCCACACACGACCACATAGCGGTGTAGATGGCAGCGGCGACACTCCATTGCGGGATGTCGATCAGTAGGCCTGGCAAAGCATCAGTGCCGCTGTCGCACCTAGGAAGCAGACAGCGGCACGCCATGCGTCAGCAGCTGTTACAGCTGCTGTTCCTGCGAGCTACCGTCGCAGCAGCTGTGGGTCGAGCTACCCGAGCTATTACCCATCACGCTGACGGAGGTATCCAAGGCCAGACGCTGCAGATTCAGTACACGGTTCATAACAACTCTCCTTAGTTGACTACGAAATACCGATCAAACCTGGCCATCGGCCAAGCAGTCGGCGAGACACTGCGCACTGACAGGTCAGTGGCGCAGATACGTAGGCAAGAGATTGTTGCTGGGGCAGAACGGGGAGCGACGCACTCAACCCGCAAGGCACGCATATCTAGACTTCGTGCGCACTTGACTGCTCTGACCATCCCTTGCCGATACTGACTCCTCCATGCATGCAGTTCGCCAATCATGCTCTCGATCAGAGATCGGGCGTGCAACTGCAGTTGAACTTGATAGTGCATCAAACTTCGCGTCGAGTCTATCCAACTTCCCATCAAAAACATTGCCGGAACATTGCGCAGAGACAAACATCACACTTAGCCGCTAGATGTTGCAGGGCATCATTCGGTAATTCTCTAGTCGACTGTATTGACGACGACTTCTTCCGATGTCACCTTGCGGCCTGTCTAGGAGGTGGCATCGGAAATGCACGCACAATTGAGCGCGACCACCGCCGCTGAATGCCGGTTTTGCAGGCGCTTTTCCCTGCATTGTTCGGTGTGCACCTGCCGACATGGCGTCGACGGGTTGTTTTTCTTCAACAACTATGGAGAGTTGTCATGAACCGTGTACTGAAGCTTCAGCGTCTGGCCCTGGACTCCTCGGTTGGCCTGCTTGGCAACAGCTGCAGCAGCTCGACTCACTCTTGCTGCAACAGCCAGCAGCAGAAGTGATGCAAGTGGAGCAGCGGCACATGCCGCTGCTCCTCCTGTCTGCCATGTTTCGACTTGCCCTCCTGGATTACCTTTTGCCTCGTAAATGAGGTTGCCGGTGACGTGATGGCGAGACGCGGCACAAAGCGCTGATGGACGCGCTGACTGTGCATCGTGGCAGCGGATAGTGATACCAACCAACGTCTTTTGGGCTGATGGACAGCCAGTCGACCAGAGCTGAACTGACGGCAGGCGCAAAGGCAGCGATCGCGCCGAGCGTAGACCTTGTGGTGATGGGCAGCCTTCGCCACCCAAGAGTCTGTGTGTTGCGCGATCCAGACGTCCTGGTCACTCCACGTCATCTTGCCCCTGGCATAGTTCTATGCCTGACCAAATAGACCTCCGCTGCAAGCATGGATTGTCGCGGCTTTGAAGGAAGCCAGGGGACTGATCTGATGCGCTGGGGAGCTGGGTTCCTGCGCCAGTGCGAAGGCGAGTGCAGCAGGCCCAGGTCGATTACATACCCAGATCGGACAGCCCCGGATGATCATCCGGGCGACGCCCTAGCGGCCAGTGGAACTTGCGCTCGCTTTCCTTGATGGGCATGTCGTTGATGCAGGAGAAGCGACGCGCCATCAAACCGTCACCCCCGAATTCCCAGTTCTCGTTTCCATACGAGCGGAACCAGTTGCCGGAATCGTCGCGCCATTCGTACGCATAGCGCACGGCGATACGGTTCCCGATAAAGGCCCATAGTTCCTTGATCAGGCGGTACTCCAGCTCCTTCTTCCATTTGCGCGCAAGGAACTGCCGGGCTTCCTCCCGACCGTTGGTAAACTCGGCACGATTACGCCACGTGGTGTCGAGCGAGTAGGCAGGCGCGACCTTGTCGGCATCGCGGGTGTTCCAACCATCTTCGGCAAGGCGAACCTTCTGGATCGCCGATTC
Source organism: Stenotrophomonas sp. NA06056 (assembly GCF_013364355.1). Classification (NCBI taxonomy): domain Bacteria; kingdom Pseudomonadati; phylum Pseudomonadota; class Gammaproteobacteria; order Lysobacterales; family Lysobacteraceae; genus Stenotrophomonas; species Stenotrophomonas sp. NA06056. The sequence goes on from NZ_CP054931.1 coordinate 4,164,199, forward strand.
AAGGGTGAAGGGGGGAAGCGGGGGACGGGTTTCAGCAGCGGACACGGTGTGACGTCCAGTCAAAATGGATGAACGGGTTGCTTCAACGGATTCGGTGTCGCCCAGGCGCTAACGCGTGGCCTGTTTCAGCAGCAACTGCGCGACGTCTCTTGCATTGTCTGCGGCGTCGTAGTCGCCCATTACGCGCGATATGGTGATTGCGCCTTCCACCAGCACCAGCAGTTGCCGTGCCAGAGTGGCCGGCTGCTTGATGTCCAGCTGGCCTGTGAGCTCAAGCGTGTAGTCGAGCAGTTTCCGTTTATGGTGCTTGGCGATCACCCGGATCGGATCATCAGGATTTCCGACTTCGCCTGCGGTGTTGATGAATGCACAGCCGCGGTAGCCTTCCGACTGGAACCACCCCTTGAGCACGGTGAACATGCGCAGGATGCGTTCTTCGGGGCCATCGGCCTTGTTGCATTCCTGCATGAACCAGTCGAGCCAACGCACGTCGCGCGCACTCAATGCAGCGGCTGCGACCTCGTCCTTGTTTTCGAAATGACGGTAGATGCTCTTGCGGGCGACGCCGGAGGTCTTCACCAGCAGGTCCATGCCCGTGGCATGGATACCGTTCTGATAGATCAGCGCTTCGGCCGTTGCCAGGATCTTCTGCTTGGTGTCGGTCATGGGCTTGTCCATAGCGCCAAGGCAGAACGATCGTTCTACCTTGTCAACACGTAGTTTATTGGGTCATACGGCAGCGCATTACGCGTGGGCGTGGCCTGCGGGCCAGAATCCACCTAGGCGCATCACCTGCAAGCCCCGATAGCACCCGCAGACCGCCTACCGCACCATCGAGCGTCTGTCCGCAGGAAACCACACATGAGCCTGGCGCTGGTCCACAGCCGTGCCCGCGCAGGGGTCGATGCCCCATTGGTGCGGATCGAGGTGCATCTCTCCGGTGGTCTGCCCGTCACCCAGATCGTCGGCCTGGCCGAGACCAGCGTGCGCGAGTCGCGCGAGCGCGTGCGTGCTGCCCTGCTCTGCGCGCGCTTCGACTTTCCGCAGCGGCGCATCACCTTGAACCTGGCCCCAGCCGATCTGCCCAAGGAAGGCGGGCGCTACGACTTGGCGATTGCCTTGGGCATCCTCGCCGCCAGCGGCCAGGTCGATCCGCAGTCGCTGCTGCAGTACGAGTTCCTCGGTGAGCTGGGGCTGACCGGAGAGCTGCGGCCGGTGTCCGGCGCACTACCTGCGGCCATCGCTGCAGCCGAAGCGGGGCGCATCCTGATCGTGCCACCCGGCAACGCCGCCGAAGCCGCGCTCGCCCAGCACGCCGATGTGCGCGTGGCGCGTACCCTGCTGGAATGCTGCGCCGGGCTGGGCAATCCACGCTTGCTGCCGCAGGTGGAACGCGTGGACACCACGCCGTTGCCGCTGCCCGATCTGGCCGATGTGCGCGGTCAGGCGCTCGCGCGCCGGGCGTTGGAAGTGGCGGCGGCCGGCGGCCATCATCTGCTGCTGATCGGCAGCCCCGGCTGCGGCAAGACACTGCTGGCCTCGCGCCTGCCCAGCCTGCTGCCGGATAGCGAAGAGATCGACGCCCTGCAGTTGGCGGCCATCACTTCGGTCAGTGGCGAAGGGTTGGACCCGAAGCGCTGGCGACAGCGGCCGTTCCGGGCGCCGCACCACAGTGCGAGCGCGGCGGCGTTGGTGGGTGGCGGCAATCCACCCTGCCCTGGCGAAATCTCGCTGGCGCATCACGGCGTGCTGTTCCTGGATGAACTGCCCGAGTGGAACCGCAGTGCGCTGGAAACTCTGCGCGAGCCATTGGAGTCGGGCCACATCCGCATCTCCCGCGCGGCACGCAGCGTGGTCTACCCCGCGCGCTTCCAACTGGTGGCGGCGATGAACCCGTGCCCCTGCGGTTGGGCCGGCGACCGCAGCAATCGCTGCCTGTGCAGCGACGAGCGCATCACCCGCTACCGCGCGCGGGTATCGGGCCCGTTGCTGGACCGCATCGACCTGCACATCAACGTGAGCCGCATGGATGCAGTGGAGTTGCGTGAGAGCACGCCACTGGGCGAGCCCAGCGCCAGCGTGCGCTCACGGGTGGAAGCGGCGCATGCGCGGCAGCAGGCGCGTGGTGGGCTCAATGCGCACCTGCCGCCGGCCGCGCTGCGCGCGTGCACGCGCTTGAGCGAGGCCGACCAGGACCTGCTGGAACAGGCGATCGAGCGCCTGCAGCTGTCGGCGCGGGCAATGCATCGCATCCTGCGGGTGGCGCGCACGATTGCTGATCTGGCCGAAAGCGAGACGATCCAGACCGCACACTTGGCTGAGGCCATTGGATATCGGCAGTTGGATCGCGCGGGGACTACCACCTGATGGCATCACGGCCCTTCGGCTCGACACAACGCGTGCGCGGCCGCGACCCCAAGGGCCTCACCAGGTTCCAGGCAAAAAATTACCCCGGCCGCGTGCCCGTTGGGGCAGAGACGGTACCGGGGTGTACAGCGGCACGGTACCTGGCAGGCGAGTGCTATGCAAGCGGTTGTGTGAAGGAGTTCAGAGGGGAATGAAGCATGCCGACCTGGAGAACGCGTTGTCACTGGAACGCTTTGGGCGCTACCTGGCCTGGGCGGCTGGCGACCGCGATAGAGCGATTGCCCTGTACGGTTACAACACCCGTCTGTCCGAAAGCCTGTACACACCTCTGCAGACGCTTGAAGTGGTCCTGCGCAACCGCATCCACAGCACACTGAGCCAAGCCAAAGGCGACGCGTGGTACGAAGGTCACGCCAGCGTCCTACGGGTGCCCTATCAGACCCAACAGACGGCCAAGGCCATTGACGAGCTGATCAAAGCGGGAAAGTCGGTGACCGCAGGCGGTGTAGTTGCCAGCCTCACTTTCAGTTTCTGGACGACCATGTTCAACAAGGATTACGAGACCCTTTGGCAACAGATTCTGCACCGGATTGCTACGCCCTCCGCGCCGCGGGGATTGAAGCGAAAGAGCTTCTCGGGTCCGCTAACCCGCATACGCGTGCTGCGCAACCGCATCGCCCATCACGAGCCCATCCTCGGTTGGAACTTGCACCGCCACCATTCTGAGATTCTGAAACTGATCGGGTGGCTCTCGCCACCCGCCTCGATCTGGTGCCGTCAGAACAATCGGTTCCCACACGTTTATCAAGACAGAAGGATCTCGCTGTCGCGCCTGCCATATCCCTAGCCCCTGACGCTGCGCTCTGAAAGCTTCGCCGCAGAACTGCCCAAAGCATTGCGTACCAGACGTCTGCCAGCCCGGGGCCTGCCGTCGGTGCTGGACGGCACCGGCACCGGCCCCCTCCCCGCCACAGGCGACGCGTGCGACCATGCAGGGCCCAGTCCCTAGCGGTGCCTGCCTCGCCAGGTGCCCGCCCAGCCATACATGAGCACTCCCCAGCCGCCGCACCTGCCGACCTCCGATGCATCCACCCCGCTGACACCTGCGGCAACCGGCGGCGGGCCACTGGGTGAAACCAAGATGCGCGAAATCGCGGTCCGGATCTCGCAGTACTTCCGCGATTTCCTTGAATCGGATCTCAAGCGCGCGCAGGCGCCCCGGCGGCGCATCGTGCTGACCAGCGACTCCGGCTTCCGCGCGGGCATGCGCACCGCGCCCTACCCGGCGTTGGACAAGGAGCTGTGGAAGCTGCTCAGCCGCCCCTCCGGCGAGGAACTTTCGTTCACCATCGGCCCGCGCAGCTACACGCGGCCGATCAGCGCGACGCTGCGTCGGATTGTCGAAGAGCAGGTGAACGCCATCAGCGAGACCGCCATCGCCACGGTGCGTGTGGCCGTGTTGGATAAGGCGCGCGCCAGCATGGCCGGTGCCCTGGAAGACCCGGAAGCCTGGGTGGAATCGGTGCAGGGCAGCCTGGTGGATGCGATGTGCGTGCAGGTGGTGCGGCCGCTGATCGCGCATCTGGCCGGCCCGCTGCAGGGCCAGGCGTACTGGGTGATGGATTCGCTGCACGCGGCTGAATCGGACCTGGTCACGCGCTCGGTTGTCGATCTGTACCAGACACTGCCGGAAGTGCTGGCACGCCTGCTCGCCACCGGCGACGAGCTGCCGCTGCAGCAGGCCTGCGAGCACCAGTTGACCCGCGACGGCACGATCAGTGCGCTGATGGCCTTCTTCGAGAACTTCGTGGCAGCCGATGCCTTCCATGAGTTCCGCGACCTGGAAACCTATGTCGCCACCGGCGATGGCCTGCAGCTGTATCTCTACGTGGGCACGCTGAAGTACGCAGGCGTGCAGTACCCGGTGTTCTATCTGCCGCTGGATGTGGTGCGGGCCAAGGATGGGTCTGGCTATACCCTGACCCTCAGCAACCGCCTGTTCGCCAACCGCCGCGCGATCGACTTCGTGCTGCAGGAGCTGGCCGTGGGCATGGCACGCGAGTGGGTGTCGCCGATCCAGGAGCGCATCCAGTACCTCGACCCGGCACAAAGCCTGTTCGAAGTGGCGGCATCGCTGTTCCGGCAGGTGGCCAACGCGGTGGATCTGGGCGGCGACGTCTCGCTTTCCTCGTCCGCCAGCGAGGCGTCCACCGCCACCGTCGCGCTGTCGCCTGCCCTGCACCTGGCTGCGTTCGAGCGCGCCGACGAGGCGCTGCTGAATGATTTCGAGGAGATCATCGACCAGGCCCGCAATGGCGGATCGAAGCTGGTGGACCTGTTCCACGGCATGGTGGAAGGCGTGCTGATGCGCAACCCCGAGCCGATCGGGGAACGGGTGGAATCGGCTTGGGATGCGCTGCCGCTGGTCGAACGCATGGTGTTCGATTCGCCCATCCCGTTGAACGAGGAACAGCGCAAGATTCTGCTGGCCGTGCGCGAGCCGCAGGGGCGGATCGTGGTGGTCGAAGGGCCGCCCGGTACCGGCAAATCGCACACCATCGCCGCCATCGCCGCGGACTGTGCGTTCAACAAGAAGAGCTGCCTGGTGCTGTCGGACAAGACCGAAGCGCTGGATGTGGTGTACGACAAGCTGTCCGATGCGATGAGCCGGGTTCGCCATGATCGTGATTTCCCCAACCCGATCCTGCGGCTGGGCCAGCAGGCGGCCAACTTCAAGCGCCTGACCTCCACCGGCACGATCAGCCAAATATCGGCCTTCGCCAAGGCCATGAAGGCCAACCAGCCCGCCCTTGAGAGCGAGCGCCAGGACACCGCGCAGACCCTGAGGCAAGCCATCTCCAGCACCGTGCAGACACTGGGGCGTGTCTCGCTTGCCGCCGTGAAAACCATGCACGAGCAGGAAGCGACGCTGGGCGAACGCGCACCTGCGGTATTGCAGCAGGTGCATGCCGTGATGGATGCCAACGTGCTGGCCGAGTTGGAAACGGTGAGCGCACAGGCGGACGTGCTTGAGGCCTATCTTGCCGACCTGTTCGGCAGCACCGACTACACCCCGACCTCGTTGGATGAACGCATCCGCCGCGATGCGGTGACAACCGCCTTCCTTGCCGACCGGCCGGTTGACGGTTGGGAGCTGTTCGAGTCGTTGGATGCCGAACAGGTACGGCTGCTGGGCACGCTGCTGCTGCAGTACCAGCAGCTGAAGATGCCGGTGCTGGGCTATCTGCTGCGCGGCAACGCGGTGCGCGGGCTGGAACTGCAGCTCAACCAGCTGGGTACCACCCGCCCGCTGCTGCTCAAGCACGATGCAGTGGCACTGCAGGCCATCGTGCAGGGCGCAAACGCACTGCGCATGAAGCTGGAGGCCGAAGGCCTGGGCGCGCAGCTGCCGGCCAGCTACCGGCAGATCGCCCACGGCGCCGCGCCTGGGCCGGGTGCGGCGGTTGCACGGCAGGCAATGACCCTGCTGGCGCGACTCAATCCGGCCATCGTCGAGACCCTGCTGGCCGAGCCGAAGGACGACCCCGCACTGTGGGCGCTGACCCTGCGCTTCCTGCAGGGCTGGATGGCCACACGCAAGGCCTTCGTCGATGCGCCGCAGTACGACTATGTGGGTACCAAGACCAAGCTGGAACGCCTGAACACCTCGGTGATGAATGCCCATGTGGATGGACGCCTGATCAGCTTCATGGATCATCACCGCGCCGACGCGCGGGCATTGGCAGGCGTGATCGCCAACCGGCAGAAATTCCCGGTGGACAAGTTCGAGAGCGTGCGCGAGTCGTTCCCGGTGATGATCGCCAGCATCCGCGAGTTCGGCGAGTACATGCCGCTGGCACCGGACCTGTTCGACGTGCTGGTGATCGATGAAGGCTCGCAGGTGTCAGTGGCGCAGGCGCTGCCGGCACTGCTGCGCGCGCGCAAGGTGGTGGTGCTGGGCGACTCCAAGCAGTTCTCCAACGTGAAGGCGGCCAACGCCAGCATCGCGCTGAACGACAAGTACCGCTCGGATCTGGTGAACTACTTCCGCGCCAACGTCAGCCAGCAGGCCGACGTGCTGGAGCGGCTGGCCATGTTCGATGTGAAGCGCTCGGTGCTGGAATTCTGCTCGCTCTCGGCCTCGTACTCGGTGATGCTGCGCAAGCATTTCCGCAGCTATGCGGAACTGATCGGGTTCTCGTCCTCCACCTTCTACAACCACCAGCTGCAGGCGCTGAAGATCCGCAGCCGGCCGCTGCAGGAAGTGATCCGCTTCAGCCAGGTCGATGCCAGCAGGCACCGCACCAGCCGCAGCACCAACGACGCCGAAGCGGCCTTCATCGCCGAGCGCCTGGTCGAGCTGCTGGCTACCGACGCGCCGCCTACGGTGGGCATCATCACGCCATTCCGCGAGCAGCAGACGCTGTTGTCGAAGACGCTGTTCAACCATCCGCGCGGCCGCGAGTTCGAAGAGCGGCTGCGGCTGAAGGTGATGACGGTGGACTCCTGCCAGGGTGAGGAACGCGGGCTGATCTTCTATTCGATGGTGGCGACCGCCGGCCAGGATGCACTGAACTACATCTTCCCGGTCAGCCTGACCGGCGCGGTGGATGCGGTGGAGGACAAGCTGAAGGTGCAGCGCCTGAATGTCGGCTTCTCCCGCGCGCAGGAGGCAATCTGGTTCGTCCATTCGATGCCGGTGGATGCATTCCGCGGCGCGATCGGCCATGCGCTGCGTTACTACGCCAGCCAGCTGGACCGCCCCGCGCCCGACGCCGCGCAGACCGATGCACGCAGCCCGATGGAATCGAAGGTGCTGCAGTGGCTGCAGCAGACGCCGTTCGTGCTCGCGCATGGCGATGCGGTCGAGATCATTCCGCAGTTCCCGGTGGGCGACTACCTGCGCCAGCTCGACCCGACCTACCAGCACCCGGCATGGCGCGTCGACTTCCTGGTGACCGTGCAGACCGTGCGCGGCGCGCTGCAGATCGTGATCGAGTACGACGGATTCGAGTTCCATTTCCGCCGTGACAAGCCGGTGCACGTCGGCAACCACGAGCGTTATCTGGTCGAGGCCGACGTCGAGCGCCAGCTCACGCTGGAAAGCTACGGCTATCGCTTCCTGCGCATCAACCGGTTCAACCTCGGCAGCGATCCGGTGCAGACGCTGTCCGACCGGCTCTATCGCCTGATTGAGGTGGCCGGCACGGAAATCCGCTCGGCAGCGGTCGATCAGGTGATCGAGCAGGTGCAGGGGCTGGAGTCGAAGGAAAAGAAGATATGCAGCCGCTGCGGGCAGATCCGCAGCCAGGAGGAGTTCTTCGACCCTGACCTGCGCGCCGGTGCCGGCGGCAGCGGCCGCATCTGCATGCCCTGCAAGACGGGCTAGGCGGGCCGGGTCAGCTGCAGGTTGCCGGGGGACAGACGGCGCACCGCCACGGCGGCCAGTCGTCGGCTGGCCAGCGCGTACAGCTCCTCCAGCTCGGCAGCACGGCCGGCGGTCATGTTGCTGCCGAACAGCACCCGCGACAGCGCAACCGCGTGGGTGTCGTCGGGATAGCGCGCGCGGGCCCGGTACACGGTCTGCAGCACCAGCCAGGCCAGGCGGAAGCCGCCCCCGGGCAGGGGGCGGACCACGCGGTCGTAGACCTGCCAGAACTGGTACTCGACCTCCAGGTCGACCGTCGGTGCCGCGAACGGAACCGGACGCGGGCGTCCGTGTGCGCGCCTGCGGACCGGAGGGAAACGGGGGTTCTGTTGTGCCATGCCTACAGGATGACCCACCAACATTGTGGGAACCTTGCGTTGGTGCCACAAAATCAGTGCTGATCGTGCAAACAGCGGATGGGGTGATGGCATCCGCCGAGGAGCCGCGAAGTGCATCCACGCATGGCGTGGATCTACGGGCAGAGGATCAGAACGACATCGAGGTGCTGAACATCACCTGCCGTGGTGCGCTGCGCTGCAGGGTCTGGTAATCCCCCGAGAAGGACGAACCGGCAATGGTGGCGGTGCCGATGTTGTTGCGGTTGAACAGGTTGCTGACGTCCAGCCGCAGCTCCAGCCCCGGCACCGGGCTGTGCGGCCCCAGCGTGTAGGCCGTGTACGCGTTGACCTGCCAGAACGTCGGCACGCGGATGTCGTTTTCATAGGTGAAGGGCTGGCGCAGGTACGAGGTGCTGGTGGCACCGAAACGCCAGCCGCCGAAGTGCGCGGACAGGTCGCTGACCAGCGACAGCTGCGGATAGCCCGGCTGTGCATTGCCCTTGATCGGGTACACGGTATCGCCCACCACGAAATCACTGTCGTAGTACGAGCGGGCCAGTGCGATGCCCTGGTAGAACTGCAGATGCTCGGTGAGGTCGGCGGTGATGCCGAGATCGGCGCCGATCACGTGCATCTTCGGCATCAGCCGCACCGTGTTGATCTGTGCGAACTGGGTACCGATCGCCGCCGACAGCAGGCGGTTGCGGATGTCGTTGTAGAACACGTCCGCAGTGACCGTCAGCCGGTCGAAACGGTGGCTGGCCCCCACCGTCAGGTTCCAGTTCTTCTCCGGCCGCAGGGTGCCGGCCACGCGGTCGAACTCCTGCTGGTCGGTGATGGTCCATGCCGAGGCGGTGTAGCCGATGTTGCCGCGCTGGGCCACGCGATACCCGTTCATGGTGTTGGCGAGGTCGATGAAGGCATCGGTGCGGTCGGTCGGGCTCCAGTACAGCGATACATGCGGCAGGAAGCTGCTCTTCGCACGCAGCGTGCCGTACACCGGGCGCTCCGGTGCATCGCCGATGCCACCGCCGGTGGTGCTGAAGTCCACGGCCTTGAAGCCCATCCCCAGCACCAGCGTGTCGGTGACGGCGTAGTTGTCGTGCAGGTAGAACTGCCGTGAACGGGTTACCCAGCTGGATGCGTTGTCGGTCTGGAACGCCGGGCCGTACACATCGAACGGACCGGTGGCTTTCAGTGGCTTGCCTTCGCCGAGCAGCGGCTGCTGGTACCACTCGGTCTTGGCCGCCGCCTTGCTCTTCTCCTGCCAGAAGCCGGTGGTGATGGTGTGCGCACCGGCCTCGAACTGCAGGTTGAACATGCCGCCCAGGCGATTGAGGTGCGGCGTCTGCACCTGTTCGGAGAAGGGTGCGCCGTTGGGTGACGGCACGGTCGGGTCGGTCAGGGTGGCCTGGGTGTGGCTGTTGGCGTTGTACAGCTGCACGTTGCCGCTCAGCGCGGGCGTGATCTGGAAACGGTGGTTGATCGACGCGACGCGGTCGCGGGTCACCTGGCCGGTGTCGTAGGGAATCAGCTCGGACAGCTCACCGCAGGTGTAGGCACCGCAGGATTTGTCGGCGTTCCCGGGCGAGGCCACGTAGTACGCCCACGCATAGTCCGGATAGAAGCTGTCGGCCTTCCAGCCCAGCTTGCGGATCATGTCGAAGGAGATGTTGTTGTAGCCCCACACCGCGGCCTTGCTGTCGGACAGGAATACGGTGAAGTCACCCCACGCCACATCCTGCTGGGCCTTGAGGTCGCCGCGCAGGAACTTCTGCGTGCCCGCGCCCTGGTACTTGTCGGCCGACACACGCTGCAGGTCGACCAGCAGCTTCGGGCCGCTTTCGCCCAGCTGGCCGCTCTGGCCGGATACCGTGGTGACCAGGGTGTTGTTGCTGCCCACGCCCTGCTTGATGCGCAGGCTCGGTGTGTCCTGCAGGTCGCGCAGGCGGTACTCCAGGCTGCCACCGTTGACGCTGCTGGATAACACACTGACCGGCGCACCACCCGGGCTGACCGTGATCGAACCGATGCCATCGGGCACGCCGACATTGACCACGCTGGTGCCGGTAAGCGAGAGGAAGCCGTTGTCGTTCAGCGGCACGCCTTCGAAGGTGATGCCCATTTCATTCATGCGGAAGCCACGCACGAACAGGCTGGTGGCGGAGATGTCCAGACCGAGGCCGTCGGTGGCGGTATAGCTGGCGCCCGGCACGTTCTTCAGCATCGACAGGCCGTTGTTGCCCGACACCATCGCGTCCAGGTCGGTGGCGTTGATGACGTAGCGGTTCGGGCCGACCACCTGGGTAGGGGCGACAGCGGCACCGCGCGGCGTGGCGATGACCTGCAGCGCGTTCAAGGTGGTGGGGGTGTCGTGGGCGGCATCGGTGGACTCGGCGGCGTGCAGTGGTGCAACGAGGGCGGTACCGATCGCGAGGGCAAGAAGCGTAGGTGGAGTGTTCATGGCCAGATCCAGGGTGCAGGGGAAAAGTGGCGCAGGCGCACGCCCAGCGCGATGCAGCGCCGGTGTACGGCGCGCTGGCTGGCGGCGATTGCGATGAAAGGCGTGGCAGTGCAGTGACTGCCTGGGCAATCCGGACGCCGACGGCGTGGCGTGGGCGGATCCGGATCAGCAGATGGAAACGATCATCTGCGAAGGTGTACGTTCCTCAACGGTGGCGTGCTTTGGCGTGATTTCGACGTGCGAAATTCTTGCATCCACGGACCGCTTTCGCCATCACGCCTTGGTACAGCGGCAATGGCGATGCGGATCAAGCGGCTATACGCAGGTATAGACCTGAGTCTGGCTAGCGAGTGGCCTCGGACTGCTTCCACTCATCGATCTGAGCAACAACAGCAGCATGCAGCTGGGTGGCATCAAGCTCATGCGCAAGACGGTCCGCGTCATCATCGCAATACATGTCAGCAGCGCAGAAGACGCCAGACAGGCAAGTAGCAAGCCCTGCGTCATCCTGCTGCAGCAACCCGAGATCCCGCTCGATCTTCCACAGCTCGATGTATGACTCCGCGAAAATCTGCGCCGTTATCCGCTCGCTGGCGAAGGACTGAGCGAACGACATCAACGTCCGGCTCATGGTGCGAGCCGGGTCATTGCAGCACGAACCGTTCGATCGCCCGCGCCACGCCTTCGTCGGCGTTGCTATGGGTCTCGAAGCGCGCCACCGCCTTCACCGCATCGATGGCATTGCCCATCGCCACGCTGGTACCGGCGTACTGCAGCATGGTCAGGTCGTTCTCCTGGTCGCCGATGGCCATCACGTTGGCGCGATCGATGCCCAGGTGCTCGGCCAGCTTCTGCAGGCTCGGCCCCTTGCCGGCGCGGCGGTCGAACACTTCCAGGAAGAACGGCGCGCTCTTCAGCACCGCGAAACGCTCGGTCAGCGCAGCCGGCAGGCGTGCGATGGCAGCATCCAGCACCTCTGGTTCGTCGATCATCATCAGCTTGATGAAGGACATGCCCGGGTCCATGTCGACCACGCGGCGGTACGACAGTGGCATTCGCGAAAGATGCGAGTCAGCCACGGTGTAGATGCTGATGTCCTGGTTGGGCGTGTACATGCGCTGCGCATCCAGTGCCTGGAAGTGCACGCCGATCTCGCGGGCAACCTGTTCGCAGTACACGAAGTCGTCAAAGCTGAGCGGATACTCGGCCACCGTCTCGCGCGGGCCGATGCGCTGCACCAGGCCACCGTTGCAGGCGATGCAGTAATCATCGTCGCCGTCGATGCCAAGTTCCTGCAGGAACGGCGCCAGCCCCGGCACCGGGCGACCACTGGTCAGCACGATGTGCACGCCCAGCGCGCGCGCCCGGGCGATGGCCTGCTTCACCCGCGGGGTGAGCGTGTGGGACGGATCCAGCAGGGTGCCATCCATATCGATGGCGACCAGTTCGATGGTCGATTGCCTGCGACCCATGTCCATCATCTTCAACCAGTGCGGGGGACGCCCATTTTAGGCCAGGCCGCCGGGCGCTGCCGGCCTCATGCCCGGTTCACCTCCGCGCCGCGCAGGCCGGGGATACTCATGGGGCCTGTGCGTCCCCCACCGCAGGACGGCCCTATCGACCGCCCTTCCCTGGACACTTCTTCGACGCATGACCTACCAAGCGCCCGACGCCAACGACACTGCCCCGCTTGCCCAGCAGATTGAAGACCTGATTGACGGCCTGCCCGGCGACCACATCCGCGTTGGCACCCTGCTGCACGCGCTGGGCGACGAAGGCCTGATGCTGGTGGTGATCCTGCTGTCGGCGATCTTCCTGATTCCGGTGTCGATTCCCGGGCTGAGCACGGTGTTCGGTGCGTCCATCCTGCTGATCGGCCTGAGCCGCGTGCGCAACCGCCCGCTGTGGGTGCCGCAGCGATTGGCCGACAAGCAGGTCGCCACCGACAAGCTGAAGGCCAACCTGGGCCGTGCCCTGAAATGGGTGCACCGGATGGAGCGGCTGTCACGGCCGATGCGGCTGGCAGCGATGGTGCGCTCGAAGAAGATGATGCGGCTGAACAATCTGGCGCTGGTGTTCGCCACGATCCTGCTGATGCTGCCGGCCGGGCCGATTCCCTTCAGCAACACGCTGCCGGCGCTGGCGCTGATGTCATTTGCGATCGGCTTCATCCAGCGCGATGGCGCCGCGGTGGCTGCCGGCTACGGCTTCGTGGTGGCGTCGGTGGTGTACTTCGGCGTGCTGCTCGGCGGTGTCGGGTTTGCGGCCGAATCGGTGTTCAGTGGGTTCCGCAGCGGGTCATCGGCACTGTAGAGCCGAGCCCATGCTCGGCTGCTGTTCCATCTGTGCGTGGAAACCCCGCGCTGCGCATGTCAGCCGAGCATGGGCTCGGCTCTACAGTAAGCCTGCGAAGTGCGGACGGTCGGCTACTTCGCCGACACCCGCCACACCACGTCGCCCACATCGTCGGCGACCAGCAACGCGCCTTCGGCATCGATGGCCATGCCGACCGGCGCGCCCATCAGGGTCTTCTCATCCTTGGACGCGAACCCGCTCACCACCGCTTCCGGGCGGCCGGCCGGCTTGCCATCCTTGAAGGGCACGTACACCACTTCGTAGCCGCTCAGCGGCGAGCGGTCCCAGCTGCCATGCTCGCCGATGAAGGCGCCGCCGTGGTACTTCGCCGGCAGCGCCTGCCCGGTGTAGAACAGCAGGCCCAGCGGTGCCACGTGCGAGCCGATGGCGAAGTCCGGGCGGATTGCCTTGGCCACCAGGTCCGGCCGCTGCGGCTGCACGCGCTCGTCCACGTGCTGGCCGTAGTAGCTGTAGGGCCAGCCGTAGAAGCCGTGCTCCTGCACCGAGGTGAGGTAGTCCGGCACCAGGTCGGCACCGATCTCGTCGCGCTCGTTCACCACCGCCCACAGCTTGCCTGTGCTCGGCTCCCAGTCCAGGCCGGTGGGGTTGCGCAGGCCCGAGGCGTAGATGCGGCTGCCACTGGTGGCAACGTCCACTTCCAGCACCACCGCACGGCGGTACTCGACCGCCAGGCCGTTCTCGGTGATGTTGCTGTTGGAGCCCACGCCCACATACAGCTTGCTGCCATCGCGGCTGGCCAGCAGTTCCTTGGTCCAGTGGTGGTTGATGGTGCTGGGCAGGTCGGTGAATTCGCTGCCCTTGTCGGACATGCGGGTTTCGCCCGGCACGTAGTGGTACTTCATGATGTTGCCGGTGTTGGCCACGTACAGCGTGTCGCCGATCAGCTGGATGCCGAACGGCGAGTGCAGGTTTTCGATGTACACGTGCTGGGTCCAGGTGCCGGTGCCCGGCGTGCGCCGCAGCAGGGTGACCCGGTTGCCGCCCTTGCCGGCCTTGCCCGAGCGCGCCTTCACCTTGCCGGCGATCCACTGCTTGGGCGTGGTGACCGGTTCTTCACCGGGGCCATTGCCCTCCACTACCAGCACGTCGCCGTTGGGCAGCGACAGCAGCCGGCGCGGATGCTGCAGGTTGGCGGCGATGCGTTCGATCTTCAGGCCATCGGCCACCGACGGTGCCTGGCCCTCGGCCCAACCCACGCCCTTGGGCACCTGCATCGGCGGCATCAGGTAGTTCTGCGGCGCGGGCAGCGGAGGCTGCGCACCAGACTGATCGGCCGGGTGGTATTCGGCCTTGCCGGCACACGCAGCCAGCGCCAACGACAACGAGAGCACGCCCACGGCGGGCAGGATGCGCTTAGCCATGACGGGCTCCTTGCAGCACCGGCTGCTGCAGCGAAAGCAGGATGAAGCCGAGCGCGATCAGTGCCACGGTCAGCGCGGAAAGGATGGTGCCCGGTACGGCCACCGCATAGGCGTCGCGGCTGTGCACGAAGGCATTCCAGATGGCCAGCACGATGGCGACCAGATTGAGCAGGAAATCGAGGCGGTCGGTGCCGGTTGCTGTGCCGTTGCGGCGCCACACCGCGAACAGGTTGATCAGGCGCGGCAGGATGGCGATCAGCAGGCCGAAGGTGATCAGCCACGCCGCCGACTTGCCCCACATCACTTCAGCGGTGTTGAGGTAGAGGATGTCGAAGATGAGACCGGCCACGAAGAAGCCGAACGGTATTGGGTTCAGCAGGCTGAAGAGCGTGGTGCCGAGGCCGCGATGGGCCTGGGCGACGGGGTTGACCATGGTCGTGCTCCGGGACGGGAAGGGTGCACGGGCTGTAGTAGCACAGGGAGGCGGGAGGCCATGCGATGATGCCGAGCCGGGCTGTGCCAACCAAGGTTGGCACCCACCAGAGCAGGTAGATCCACGCCATGCGTGGATGGGCGGTACCTGCCAACCCATCAAGGTTGGCACAGCGATCAGACGCTGGGCAGGCTGCGGCTACGCGGCTTCGTCTTCACGTATCTCGTGGAACGGCAGCATGGTCTCGAATCCGAACTCGTGTTCCATGCTGATGCGGACCAGGCCGCCAATCGCATACCAGCTGGTGTTGGCGTGTATATCGATGCCACGCCAGCCGCCCTCGGTCCGCAGATCCAGCGTCTGCGCCCGTGGCATCTTTGCTCTCTCCTCCCGCAGCAGCGCGCGGCGGTGCCGCTTCATCAGCAGGCGCAGCTGCTTCACTGTGGTGATGTTGAACGCGGTGAGCTCCGGCAGCAGCTCGGCGATGTCGGCGTCGGTCCAGTAATCGTGGCGCCGGTGATACATCGACAGCACCACCTTGCGGATGGTGGCCACGGTGAGCGGGGCCAGATCGGCACGGGCGCGGGCGTTGGGGCGTTTCATCCGGTGTCCTCCGGGGGCTGCAGGCATGGTGGCATGGCGGGGGTTCCTGGTGCGGATGTGTGGTGCCAACCAAGGTTGGCACCTACCGAAACTCAGGCCAGAGCGGCGCAGTCGTCATTACCGGGCGGCATAAGTGTTTGTGACGTATTTGGCACATCAGCACATTGCCTGCGTGAAGAGGTAGGGGGTTGTTCGTTGTGTCGCGTTTGGCTCGTTGCGATGGGGCAGATCCGCCCCGCCGTCCTGCCATGCCGATTCACAACAGAAGGATTCGTGTATGAAGCGACACACGCAACGCTCCGCGCCACCGCGCTCTGCGCGCCTGGCCCTGGCCACTGCCCTGGTACTGGGCAGCCTGGCTCTTACCGCCCAGGCACAACAGGCCGATCCGCTGGCGGGTATCCAGTGGCATCTGCTCAACACCGGGCAGACGGTGCCGGCCGATACGCTGCCGGTGGCCGGCAACGATCTCAACGTCGATGGCCTGTTCCGCAATGGCATCCGTGGCCAGGGCGTGGTGATCGGCATTGTCGATGACGGCCTGCAGATCGCCCACCCGGACCTGGCCGCGAACGTGGCGGCGGTGGCGGGCAAGAACTTCGCCAACGGCTCCAACAACCCCACGCCGTCCAATCCCGATGCCGACAACCACGGCACGATGGTCGGCGGCATCGCCGGTGCCGTGGGTGCCAACAACCTGGGCGTGCGCGGTGTAGCTCCGGCGGCGACGCTGAAGGGCTTCAACGTGCTGGCCTCCAATGCGCAGGGCAACCAGCAGAGCAACATCGAATACGCCTGGTGGGATGGCGCCGAATCGGCCGATGTGCAGGTGTTCAACAACAGCTGGGGCGCGGGCCCGGGCAACCCCAACCTGCCCGTGGCCTACAGCCAGAACACGGTGAGTTCGTACGAGCAGGCACTGTCGGGCACCCGCGGTGGCCGCGGCGGCATCTACGTGAAGTCGGCCGGTAACAACTTCAACAACGCATCGATCAGCCAGACCCAGGACGTCTGCACCACCGACACCAAGAACCGCAATACGGGCTGTGTGCCCGCGGGTCGCGATCCGCGCAACAACCTGTTCAACGTGATCACCGTGGGTGCGGTGCGTGCCGACGGCGTGCGTTCGTCGTACTCGTCCACCGGTTCGGCACTGTGGGTGTCGGCCTTCGGTGGCGAATACGGCCTGCAGGCGCAGTACGCACCGAACCTGGTGGCGCGCGCGTACGATCCGGCCATCGTCACCACCGACGTGACCGGCTGCACGCAGGGCAGCAACAAGAACACCAACCGCCAGAACACGCTGGACAGCAACCTGTCGGCCATCGACAGCACCTGCAACTACACGGCGAAGATGAACGGTACGTCGGCGTCGGCGCCGATGGTGTCGGGCGTGGCGGCGCTGGTGCTGGAAGCCAACCCGAACCTGTCCTACCGCGATGTGAAGTACATCCTGGCCACCACCGCTACCCGCAACCACCCGAACCAGCCAGCAGTGACGCTGGCCGACGGGCGCACGCTGGTGCCGGGCTGGACGGTGAACGCCGCCAACCGCGCCTACAGCAACTGGTATGGCTTCGGTGTGGTGAACGCGGCGCGCGCGGTGCAGGTCGCCGAGACCTTCCAGTCGCTGGGCCCGCTGCTGGATACGGGCTGGCGCACCACCACGCGCACCGTGGCCATCGGCAACACCTCCGCCGCCGCGGCACGGTTGACCTTCCAGGTCGCCAATGGCGCACGCAACATCGAGTCGGTGCAGCTGGGCTTCCGGGTCAACCACAGCAACACCCGCCAGCTGCAGTTCGTGCTGGTTTCGCCCAGTGGCACGCGCAGCGTGGTGCAGCCGGCCTTCACCGCCATCGGTTCGGGTACGGGCGGCGTGCAGCGCAACTTCACCAACTGGGATCTGCTGTCCAGCAATGCCTTCCTGGATGAAAGTGCCACCGGCACCTGGACACTGGAAGTAACCGACATGGGGCAGGCCGCGACCGCTGCATCGCGCGGCAACCTCGAATTCTTCAAGATCCGCGTTCTGGGGCACTGATGATGAAGACGACCATTCTGTTGAGCACGCTCGCCTTCGCGGCGATGACCTCCCCTGCCTGGGCACAGAGCTCGGGGCAGACCCCACCGGCCCGGAGCCTGTCCACCGTGGATGCACAGGAACTGAAAGCCTCTGCCACCGGCCGCTCGTTCGATGTGGGCGGCGCGCGTTTCCAGCTGTCTCCTTCGACCACGGTGAAGCAGGCCGCAGGCGGTCAGTTCACGATCACCCCGCAGGCGGCGGCAACCACGACCACCAGTTCGCGCACGAAGCGTTCGCTGGATGGTGCAGCGGCAGGCGCTGCTGACGCAGGTGCCGGCAAGTTCGCGGCGGCGGTGTCCAATGACGGTGCGCCGGTGGTGGCCACCTCGCGGGTGAAGGTGTTCTTTACCGATGCCGCGTCTGCACAGCGTGCGGCAAAGGCCACTGGCGGCACCGTGGTGAAGGTGTCCAAGGCCGCGGGCCTGGCCATCGTGGAATACCCATCGGTGAACGCCGCGCTGGATGCGAGCACCAAGCTGCTGTCGACCGCGGGCGTCAAGGCGGCCGAGCCGGACGTGGTGCAGTGGGAAGAGAAGAAGTGATCTAGGGCGTTGCGTGGCGCCCCCGGCCGGTTGGCTCTCCTGGCCGGCCGGGGGATTGGCGAGCGGGTGTGCCGACCAACGGTCGGCATCCACCAGGTTCCCAATGTCGGCACCCACCAGAGCAGGCATTGCCTACCAGAGCGATGTGTTGTTCAACGTGCGGCGATGCTGGCGTTGTGCGGCAGCTTGCACGCGGCCAGTGCTTCGCTTCCTGCCGCCGGATGTTCTGGCTCCAGCAGCAATCGCTGCACGTCCGAGAACAGCTGTTCCACCGGCATGCCGTAGGGGGCGAACAGGCGCAGGCGGCCCTGTCGGTCGAACACATAGCCGCCGGCGATATGGCTCATGGTGTAGGTGTCCGGCAGCTGGCCGGGCTCTTTCTCGTAGAACGCCTTGAAGTCACTGGCCATCGCCGAGAGCTGCGCCTCATCACCCACCAGTGCAATCGCTTTTGGGTCGAATGCGTGCACATAGGTGTGCGCGACTTCAGGTGTATCGCGCGCCGGGTCCACGCTGACGAAAACCACCTGAAGCTGGTCGGCATCCTTGCCCATCAGGTGCTTGACCTGACTCAGTTCGACCATGGTGGTCGGGCACACGTCCGGGCAGCTGGTGAAGCCGAAGAACAGGTAGGTCACCTGCCCCTGCAGGTCCTTCGGTCCGCGCACGGTGCCTGCGCTGTCGGGCATGGTCCAGTGCTGGCCCAGCTCCTCGCAGGCGATGTCCTTGGAGTAGAAATCCATGCGCGACTGTGCGCTGCAGCCGGCCAGCAGGCCGAGTGCGAGGCCCGCGGCAAGCAGCGGCAGGCGGAAGGAACGAACAACGGAAGCAACACGCATCACGGGTACCACCAACACGAGGTGGGCGCGGTCTCGGTCAGGCCTGCCCTGGGGGGAGAGAGGGCTGAGGTGCCAGGGCGATCGCGCGGTCCATGCCGATCGCCCCAGCCACGGTCAGTTGATCATCATGTGGTAGTGCATGCTCCAGATGATCCAGATCGACAATGCGACCACGATGAACAGGATCACCAGGGTGAACACGAAACTGGCGAGGTTCCAGCCACCTTCGGACTTGCGGTCCATGTGCAGGAAGTACACCAGCTGCACCAGGATCTGCGCGACGGCGAAGCCGACCAGCAGGAACAGGGTGACCGGCCGCGACAGCACCGGGTTCATCACCAGCGCGAACGGCACCACCGTCAGCAGCGCGCACAGCACGAAGCCGATCAGGTAGGACTTGGTGGAACCGTGCGCATTGCCGGCGCGCGAGGTTTCGACGTGGGCCATGTCAGAAGGCTCCGATCAGGTAGACGAAGGTGAAGACGCAGATCCACACCAGGTCCAGGAAGTGCCAGAACAGGCTCAGGCAGGAGACGCGGGTGATGTTGGTCGGGGTCAGGCCACGGCGATACACCTGGTGCATCACCACCGCCATCCAGATCAGGCCGCTGGCCACGTGCAGGCCGTGGGTGGCGACCAGGGCGAAGAACGCCGACAGGTAGGCACTGGTGCTGGGGCCGGCGCCTTCGTGGATCAGGTGCGAGAACTCGTACAGCTCCATACCGATGAACGATGCACCGAGCACGAACGTCACGCCCAGCCAACGCAGCACCGCTGCCTTGTCCAGGCGGTGCATGGCCAGCACGGCCTGGCCGTAGGTGATGCTGGAGACCAGCAGGATGAAGGTCTCGGCCATCACGAACGGCAGCGAGAACAGCTCCTTGCCGGTGGGGCCGCCAGCGTAGGCGGTGCTGAGCACCGCGTACGAGGCGAACAGCGAGCCGAACAGCACCAGGTCGGACATGAGGTAGACCCACATGCCGAACACTTTCATGCCGCCCTGTTCGTGGGCGTGGTCGTGCTCATGGTGGTCGTCGTGGACCAGCACATCGCTGTCCAGTTGCGGACGGGTCAACAGGTTCATGCGCCTGCCTCCTGCAGCTTGGCGTGGTTGGCCGCTTCGGTACGCGCCACCTCCTCGGAGCTGACGTAGTAATCCACGTCCTCGTTGTAGGAGCGCGCGATCAGGGTGACGATCATCGCGATGAAGCTGGCACCGGCCATCCACCAGATGTGCCACACCAGGGCAAAGCACAGCACCAGGATCCAGACGTTGAGGATCAGCGGCACGCCGGTGTTCTTCGGCATGTGGATCGGTGCGTACTTCTTCGGCGGCGGCGGCAGGCCACGCTTCTTCGCTTCGTGGAAGGCGTCCAGCTCATCGGCCTTGGGCACCACGGCGAAGTTGTAGAACGGTGGCGGCGACGGCGTGGCCCATTCCAGCGTGCGTGCATTCCACGGGTCGCCGGTCAGGTCCAGGTTGCGCTTGCGGTCGCGCACGCTCACATAGATCTGCACCAGCATCAGGATGATGCCTGCGAACACGAACAGCGCACCGATGAAGGCGGCGATCAGGTACGGCGTCCACGCCGGGTTGTCGTACTGGTTCATGCGACGGGTCATGCCCATGAAGCCCAGCATGTACAGCGGCATGAAGGCCAGGTAGAAGCCGATCACCCAGCAGGCGAAGGACCACTTGCCCAGGCGCTCGTTGAGGGTGAAGCCGAACACCTTCGGGAACCAGTAGACGAAGCCGGCCAGGTAACCGAACAGCGCGCCGCCGATGATGGTGTTGTGGAAGTGGGCCACCAGGAACAGGCTGTTGTGCAGCAGGAAGTCCGCGCCCGGGATGGCCAGCAGCACGCCGGTCATGCCACCGATGGTGAAGGTGACCAGGAAGGCGATGGTCCACAGCATCGGCACGCTGAACTCCACGCGGCCGCCATACATGGTGAACAGCCAGGTGAAGATCTTCACGCCCGTGGGAATGGCGATGATCATCGTCATGATGCCGAAGAAGGCATTGACGCTGGCACCGGAGCCCATGGTGAAGAAGTGGTGTAGCCACACGATGAACGATAGGATGCCGATCGCCAGCGTGGCGCCGACCATCGACTTGTAGCCGAACAGCTTCTTGCGCGAGAACGTGGCGGTCACTTCAGAGAAGATGCCGAACGCCGGCAGCACCAGGATGTACACCTCCGGATGGCCCCAGGCCCACACCAGGTTCACGTACATCATCGGGTTGCCACCCAATGTGTTGGTGTAGAAGTTGAAGTCCAGGTAGCGGTCCAGGGTGAGCGCACCCAGGGCCACGGTCAGGATCGGGAAGGCGGCGATGATGATCACGCTGGTGACCAGCACGGTCCAGGTGAACACCGGCATCTTCATCAACGTCATGCCCGGCGCACGCATGCGCAGGATGGTGATGAACAGGTTGACGCCGGTCAGCAAGGTACCGATGCCGGACGCCTGCAATGCCCAGATGTAGTAATCGACACCCACGCCTGGACTGAACTCGATGCCCGACAGCGGCGGATAGGCGACCCAGCCGGTCATGGCGAACTCGCCAACACCCAGCGAGATCATCATCAGCGCCGCGCCGACCACGAAGATCCAGAAGCTGAAAGCGTTGAGGAACGGGAACGCCATGTCGCGCGCGCCGATCTGCAGCGGCACGATGATGTTCATCAGGCCGACCACGAACGGGGTGGCCACGAAGAAAATCATGATCACGCCGTGCGCGGTGAAGATCTGGTCGTAGTGTTCCGGTGGCAGGAAGCCATCGCTACCCGGCCCGGCCGCCGCCAGCTGTGCGCGCATCATCAGCGCATCGGCGAAGCCGCGCACCAGCATGACCAGCGCCACCACCACGTACATGATGCCGATCTTCTTGTGGTCCACGGTGGTGAACCAGTCGCGCCAGAGCACGCCCCACAGCTTGAAATACGTCACCGCGCCGAGCAGCGCGAGGCCACCCAGCACCATGGCCGCCAATGTGACCACGACGATCGGCTCGTGCAGCGGCACGGCCTCCCACGTCAATTTACCCAACATGTTCGTTACTCCTGGGAAGCCTGGGCACCGCCGGCCGTACCGGCCGGGGCCGCAGCGGCGGTGTTCTCACCGACGCCGATGAACTGGTCGATGACTTTCTTGAACAGCAGCGGTTCAACGCTGGAGAAGTGCTGCACCGGTGCGTTCTTCGACGGGGAGGCCAGCGCCTTGAACTGTTCGAAATCCAGCACCTGCGGCGCGCTGCGCACCTCGGCCACCCAGCGCTCGAAGTCTTCGTTGCTGCTGGCGGTGGCGATGAACTTCATGTTCGAGAAGCCATGGCCGCTGTAGTTGCCGGACATGCCGCGGAACTGGCCGGGCTCGTTGGCGATCAGGTGCAGCTGCGTGCGCATGCCGGCCATCGCATAGATCTGCCCACCCAGCTGCGGGATGAAGAAGGTATTCATCGTCGAGTTGGAGGTGATGTTGAACGCCAGCGGGCGGTTGGCCGGGAAGTTGAGCTGGTTGACCGTGGCGATGCCCAGATCCGGGTACACGAATACCCACTTCCAGTCGGTGGCGATCACGTCCACGTGCAGTGGTTCGCCAGCCACGTCCAGCGGCTTGTACGGGTCGAGCTCGTGGGTCGACTGCCACACGATGACTGCCAACACCGCGATGATGATCAACGGCACGCCCCAGACCACCACTTCCACCTTGGTGGAGTGCGACCAGTCCGGCGTGTACTTCGCCTTGGTATTACCGGCGCGGAAGCGCCAGGCGAACACGAAGGTCAGCACGATGGCTGGCACGACGACGATCAGCATCAGGCCGATGCAGATCAGGATCAGGTCGCGCTGTGCGATCCCGACCATGCCTTTCGAATCCAGCAGCACCCAGTCGCAGCCCGTCAGGGCGATGCAGGCCAGGGCGACCAGCGCCAGGCGGATGCGGTTCCAGCAGATATTCATTGGAGGTCAACCCTGTTGAAGATGCGCGCTTGACCGGCTCGCCTGCGCGCAGCGCCCGGGCGTGGAGCGGCTACACTGTGGGTACGAGGTCGCCTACAAGCAGGCGAACCACTCCAATCAAGCCCATACAAGATACAGCATTGTATGGACTTGTGCATCTGCACGTATGGAAAAATCCGACCGATGACGCCTCCTGCTGCCGGCCGCCGCCTGAAACACCCCAACCGGACCTGGGTTCGCCCCTTCCGTGAGGGCGCCGGACCGCTGTACCTGCAGATCGCCCAGCAGGTGCGCGAGGCGGTGGATGACGGTGTGCTGCGCCCCGGCGACCGCCTGCCGCCACAGCGTGACCTGGCCCAGCAGGTGGGCGTGGACCTGACCACGGTCACCCGCGCCTTCGCCGAACTGCGCCAGGCCGGGCTGCTGGATGCACAGGGGGCCGGCGGCACCTTCATCGCGATGTCCGCCGGCAACCGCAGCACCTCGGTCGACCTGAGCATGAACATCCCGCCGCTGCTGGGCAGCGCGCCGTTCGCACAGGGCATGGAGGCCGGTTTCCAGCACCTGGGCCAGCAGCTGGGCCAAGGCGAGCTGATGAGCTACCACGTCGGCGCCGGCAGCCGCGACGACCGTGCGGCGGCCGTGCAATGGCTGGCGCCGATCCTCGGCCCGGTGGGCGCCGAGCGGGTGGTGATCTGCCCCGGCGCGCAGACGGCGCTGTGCGCGCTGATCCTTGCGCGCACCCAGCCCGGCGAACTGATTGCCGCCGAACAACTGACTTATCCGGGCCTGCTGGCCGCCGCGCGGGTGCTGCAGCGGGGCGTGGTGCCGGTGGCGATGGATGCCGAGGGCATGCTGCCCGACGCACTGGAGGAGGCCTGCCAGCTGCGCCGGCCGCGCCTGCTGTACCTGGTGCCCACGATCCAGAACCCGACCACGGCGACGATGTCGGCGCAGCGCCGGCAGGCTCTGCTGGCGGTCGCGCGGCGGCACGATATGACCGTGATCGAAGACGATCCCTACTGGCTGCTGGCCGGCGATGCCGCGCCGCCGCTGGCCGCGCTCGTCGACGGTGGCTGCCCGGTCTATTACATCTCCACCCTGTCCAAGTGCCTGGCCCCCGGCCTGCGCACGGCCTACCTGGTGGTGCCGGCCGGCGAGCCGATGGAGCCGGTGCTGGACGCCCTGCGCGCCATCGCGCTGATGCCTACCCAGTCGATGGTGGCCGTGGCCTCGCACTGGATCCGTACTGGCCAGGCGCAGGCGATGGTGCAGCGCTTCCAGCAGGAACTGCGCGAGCGCCAGGCCATCGCCGCCCGCTACCTGCCGGCCCCCCGCCAGGCGCATCCGGCCGGCCTGCATGTGTGGCTGCCGTTGCCGCCGCGGCTGGACCAGTACCGCCTGATCCAGGCTGCGCAGGAACAGGGCCTGGGCATCGCCAGCTCCGACGCCTTCAGCGTGGAAGAGCCGCCGCCGGGCAACGCCATCCGCCTGTCACTGGGCGGCGCCGTAGACCAGGACGCATTGGCCGGGGCGCTGGCCAAGCTGAACGAGATCCTGTCCGAGGCGCCCGACGCACGGCATTCCGCGATCGTCTGAGTCACCCCGTGAGCCATAACCATACAAGATGATATCTTGTATGCAATGTATGGACCGAGGGACGTGCCGCCAATGGCCGCCGACAGATTGAAGTTCCACCTGGTGATGGCCGGCTGCGGCGGCTTCGTCGTGCTGATGCTGGCCGCCCTGGCCTGGGTCTGCCTGCAACCGCAGACCGTGGATGTGCAGGCCGCCGAGCGCCACGCCATCGAACAGTGCCTGCATCGCAGCGAGGACACGGCGCGCAGCGAGATCCAGCGCCGCGCCCAGGCTGACTCCTGCCGCGAGATGCGCAAGCAGTACGTACACAAGTTCGGCCAGGACGGCACCTGATGGGCGCAACCGCGCCGGGTCCACGCCGTTCGATGCTGCCCCTGATGATCGCCCTCGCCTGCCTGTTCATGGCCGGCGTGGCGGCGGCACTGTGGCAGTACTTCGGCTATGGCGAGCAGTCCACATTCGCCGAACAGGCCATCGTCTTCGATGACTCGCAGTTGCGCTTGCCGGCAGAGTTGGCCGGCGACACCGGCCGCATCCGCGTGGTGCATTTCTGGGACCCTGCCTGCGGCGTGTGCAACCGCGAAACCGGTGCGCACCTCAGTTATCTGATCAGCATGTACCGCCGCGCCGGTATCGACTTCTATGCGATCCGTCGCCCCGGCACGCAGGGTGATCTGCCCGAGCCGCTACGCAACAAGGTCATCAACCTGCCGACCATCGACGGCATCGAGAACATTCCGGCCAGCCCGGCGGTGGCGATCTGGGACCGCCAGGGCCACCTGGCCTATGCCGGCCCGTACAGCATCGGCATGGTCTGCAATTCGGCCAACAGCTTCGTCGAACCGTTGCTGGACAAACTGGTGCGCGGCGAAACCGTGCGCCCGAAAGGACTGCTTGCCGTGGGCTGCTATTGCCCGTGGCAGGCCAAGCGCTGAGGACGCGCGATGACATCACCGACGCTGGCGGGTGCAGCCGCCACAAACAACAACGGCGGTCACCTGTCCGAACCGACCGATGGTTATGGACAGGCTCCCGCCGTTGGAAGCAACGATACGCCCCGACATCCTCCGTACATGCCGCGACCCGATGTCGCAGGGCCTGGCGTCGCAGGGCTGGGCTGGGTGCAGGACGTGCATGTGCACAGCGGTCCGATCTATCTGCGCATCGTCAACACGCTGGAACGCACCATCAATCGCGGCGGCCTGGCGCCCGGGCAGCGGCTGCCCTCGCAGCGCGCACTGGCGCAGCAGCTGGGTGTGGATCTGACCACGGTGACCCGTGCGTTCGATGAAGCACGCAAGCGCGGACTGATCGAAGCACGTGGACCGCAGGGCAGCTTCATCGCACCGCCAAAGGCCGGCTTTGACCAGGCCGTCGATCTCAGCATGAATGTGCCGCCGGTACCCGACGCCGATGCACTGGCGGAGATGCTGCGTCGAGGCGCAGCGGCGGTGCTTGCGCGCAGCAATGCGCCGAACCTGATGACCTATCACCTGGGCGGTGGCAACCCGACCGACCGCCACGCGGCAGCGCGCTGGCTGCAGCCGATGCTGGGCACGGTGGACGATGCACGCCTGCTGCTGACCGAGGGCGCGCAGGTAGCGCTGGCCGCGATTCTGCTCAGCCAGGGACGCGAGGGCGATGCGATCCTCTGCGACCACCTGGTGTACCCGGGCCTGCTGCAGGCCGCCGCCGCACTGGGACGGCGGCTGGTCACGGTGGAGGGCGACGAACATGGCATGTGCCCCGATGCGCTGGCACGCCGGGCCCGGGAATGTGGCGCGCGCCTGGTCTACCTCAACCCCACCTGCCAGAACCCAACGGCGCTGACCGTGCCCACCTCGCGCCGCGAGGCGCTGGCGCGGGTGCTGGAACACGAGGGCCTGCTGGCGATCGAGGACGATCCGTACTGGCATCTGGCCGAGACCACACCCATTGCGCTGGCGACGCTGGCGCCCCGGCACGTATTCCATGTGGCCACGCTGTCGAAGGTGATCAGCCCCGGCCTGCGCACCGCGTTCGTGCAATGCCCAAGCGCCGCCCATGCCGAAGCGATGGCTGCGGCACTGCGTGCCACGCGGTTGATGGGCCACCCGCTGGTATCGGCCCTGGCCAGCCAGTTGCTGCTGGATGGTTCGGCGCAGGCGCTGCTGGTGCAGGTGCGCGAGGAAGCGCGCGAACGCACACGGATGGCCCGGTATCTGCTGGCGCCCTCGTTGCTGGAGCGCACCGATGGCCTGCATGCGTGGTGCCGGGTGCCAGCGCCCTGGAGCGATGCCACGCTGGTGCGTACGGCACAGTTGCAGGGCCTGGCGATCGCGCCTTCATCGGCGTTCTGCCCGCCCGGTGCGCCGTTCGCAAGCGGGGTGCGGTTGTCGTTGGGATTGGCCGCGGACCGGCGGCAGCTGGAGAACGCGTTGCGGCGGATCGATCGGTTGTTGTTGTCCGATGCGTTGCCGGCAATTGATCGGTAGGCGGAGAGCATCCACGCATGGCGTGGATCTACTGGTCGTTGCCACCCGATTCCAGTAGATCCACGCCATGCATGGATGCGGTGCCGACCAAGGTCGGCACCCACCAGGGCAACGTCGGTGCCAACCAAGGTTGGCATCTACCAAAGCGGCGGCAGTTCAGGCCAACGCGGCCAGCGCTTGCACCAGCGCATCCATCTGCGCGGGGCGGGTGAACACCGATGGCGTCACCCGCACGCAGGCGCCGGAATCCAGGCCATCGCGATGCGTGGTGAATATCCGGTGCTCCTCCAGCAGCCGCTTCTGCAGCGCCTGGTTCTCTTCCACCGAGGCATGGCCACGCAGGCGGAAGCTGGCCAATGCGCTGGCCAATGCCGGATCCGGCGAGGACAGCACGTCGATATGGGCCATCTGCCGCGCCGGCACCGTCCACCGCTCACGCAGATAACGCAGGCGTGCCTGCTTGGAGGCTGCACCGATGCGCTGGTGCAACGCGATCGCCTCGGGCAGCGCGAGGTAAGCGGCGAAGTTGACCGTGCCGGTGTGCACGCGGCTGCCCACGCGGCCATCGTCGGTCTCGCCCATGTACGGGTCCAGATCCGCAACGCGGCCCCTGCGTACATACATCGCGCCCACGCCCACCGGTGCACCGATCCACTTGTGCAGGTTGATGCCCACGAAATCCGCCTTCAGATCCGGCACCGCGTAGTCGATCTGGCCGAAGCCGTGCGCGGCATCGACGATCACATCGATGCCGCGTGCACGCGCACGTTCGGCGATGTCGGCCACGGGCAGCACCAGGCCGTGGCGATGGCTGACCTGTGTCAGCAACAGCAGTTTCAGGCGCGGCAGGCGCGCGAACGCCTCATCGTAGGCCTGCAGGATCTGTTCGCGGTCGGGAACGACCGGCAGCGCGATGCGTTCGACCTGCACGCCACGACGCTGCTGCAACCAGCGCATGGCGTTGATCATGCTGTCGTAGTCGATATCGGCGTACAGCACCTGGTCGCCCGCAGCCAACCGGTTGTAGCCGCCGATCAGCGCCAGCATCGCTTCGGTGGCGCCACGGGTCAGTGCGATCTCATCGGCGCCAACGCCCAGCATGTCGGCCACCTGCCGATGCACCGCCATGTACTGTGCCGGGAACGCGCGGCGGCCGTACCAGGCGTTGCCGCGATTCACTTCGGCGGTGTGGCGCTGGTAGCTGGCCAGCGTCTCGCGGCCCATCGCGCCCCAGTAGCCATTCTCCAGGTGATTCACTTCATCGGTGATGTCGAAGTGGCTGGCCACGGTGGCCCAGTAGCCTTCGTCGCGGGCCAGCACGTCCGGCGCCACGGTCGTTGCGGGAATCTGCATGGGCCCAGCGTAACGCGTGGCGCCCGCGGCAGGCAGTGAAGACAACGCCGCAGCGGCCGGCAGCAGCGCGCCGGCACGCAGCAGGGAACGACGGCGGCTGTCCATCAGAACGTCAGCCGGTACTGCGCGTACACATTGGCGCCGTCGGTGTCATACGGGGCATTGCGCGAGTAGATCAAGCCGCGGCTGGCCTGGAACGTGGCCTCATCCGGGTAGCGGTCGAACACGTTGTCGGCACCCACGCGCAGGCTGTGGTGTTCGTTGATGCGGTAGCCCACGGCCAGATCGAGGAACGTCATCGCACCGAACTGCTGGTAGATGTCGCCCGTTGCGTTGCCGGTGGAATCGGTCCACTTGCCGTAGTAGCGTACGCGCGCCATCAGCGACCAGGCGCCCACGTCCCAGCTGCCAGTGAAGCTGCCCTTGTGCTCGGGCAGGCGGTCTTCGAACAGCACGCGCTGGGTTTCGTTGGTGGCCACCGAGGTGCTGCCGTTGTCTACCCGGGTCTGGTTGTAGTTCCAGGCCAGGGTCAGCGTCATGCGGCCGGCGCCGAGATCACGCAGGTAGTTGCCGACCACGTCCACACCGGTGGTGGTGGTGTCGAAATCGTTGGTGAAATAGTTCACCGAGGTATAGCCCAGCGGATTGGGCGTGCCGGCCGGAATGGCGAAGCTGGCCGACTGGCTGAAGCGATCGCTGAGCTTGATCCGATAGACGTCGACCGAACCGGACAGGCCCATGTCGGTGCGCCAGGTCAGGCCCAGCGAGGCGGTGCGCGATTCTTCCGGGGTGAGCGGCTTGGCACCGAGCAGCTGTGCCAACGGATCGGTCGGCGACAGGCGGCCGCTGGTAAAGATCTGCAGCGTGCGCGTGTCCAAGCCCTGGGTCGTGCTGGTGGTGTTGAGCTGGGCCGGCGTTGGTGCACGGAAGCCGGTGGAGACGGTGCCGCGCAGCGCAACATCCGGGGTGATCGCAAAGCGCGCCGACAGTTTGCCGTCCACCGTGCTGCCGAAGCTGGAGAAGTCTTCATAACGGCCGGCCGCACCGATGCTCCAGCGCTCGCCCAGCGGCACTTCCATGTCTACGTAGGCCGCCTTGCTGCGCTGATCCCACGTTCCCGCCTGGCTGGCCGAGAAGCCCGGCGCGCCGTTGGCATTGGCTTCCAGCCCCGCCGCTGCGCCCGGGCCCACCGCGTACGAAGCCGCATCGCCGGCGCGCACCTGATAGGTTTCCTGTCGGAACTCGGCCCCGAAGGCGACGTTGATGGGCTTGGACAGCGCGGCCACGTCCCATTCGTAGTTGAAGTCCGCATTGGCATTCTTCTCGGTCTGGGTCAGGCGACCGAGATCGAATGCGGTCGGACTGTTGGGACCCAGCGATGCGTTGATCGAATTCTTCAGGCTGTAGTCGATGGCGTTGCGGCCATATGAGGCGCTCAGGTCCCAGCGCAGCTTCGGCGTGATCTCGCCGCGCAGGCCGGCCACCAGCTGCAGGTCGTTCTGCACGTTGCCGTACTGCGGGCTGAAGCCCACCGGGTAGATCGAACGCAGGTTCCAGCCGGGGAAGATCGCGGTGGTGCGATAAGCGCCGGTGGTGGTATCGGGATTGCGCCAGTTGAAATCGCTGACACCGTCGCTGTGGCTGTACAGGCCGAAGGCGTAGATCTCCAGCGTATCGCTGGCGTTGGCCTTCAGGTTGAAGCCCACGCGACGGCTTTCCAGTTCCGGCTGGCCCCAGCGCTGCACCGGGTTGGGCACCTCCAGTTCGGGGTGCGCGGCCTGGAATGCGATGGCATCCGGACGCTGGCGGGTGCGCGAGGTGGCGTCGGAGTTCGATGATTCGGCGAACAGGGCCAGGCTGCCGTAGTCCCCCAGTGCCCAGCCAGTGCGTGCACTGAAGTCACGCGAGCGGCCATCGCCCTGCGCGTACTGCGAATAGCCCGCGGTGATCTCGGTGCCCGGGCTGTCTTCCAGGATGATGTTGATGACGCCAGCGATAGCGTCCGAGCCGTACTGCGCCGACGCGCCATCGCGCAGCACTTCGATGCGCTTGATCGCGCTGGTCGGGATCTGTGCCAGGTCCGCTGCCTGCGCGCCACGGTTGCCCAGCAGGGCGCTGCGGTGGAAGCGACGGCCGTTGACCAGCACCAGGGTCTGGTCCGGCGACAGGCCACGCAGCGTGGCCGGGCGCACGAACACCTGGCCATCGGCCATCGGCAGGCGCTGCACCACAAATGAGGGCACCAACTGTGCCAGCACGTCCTTCAGGTCGGTGGAATCGACCGACTGGATGTCCTGCTTGGTGAACACGTCCACCGGCGCCAGGGTTTCAAACTGGGTGCGGTTGGAGGCACGGGTACCGGTGACCAGCATCGCGTCGAGCTGGGTGGGCGCGGCATGGTTGCCACTGCTGCTGGTGTCTGTCGTCCCGGCATCTGCTGCGATCGCGCCTCCTGCGCTGACCATGGAAAGAGCAAGGAGGATGGAACGCGACAGCTTCGAACGATGCACGGCTGGACTCCGGGAAGGCACGACAGGGCCAGGAGGGACCTGGACAAGGCGCGCAGTCTCGGCGTGGGATGTGAAGCAGCGATGACGTGGAGACGACAGTTGCAGCGGTTACGGTGCGGGTGCGGCCCGTACCGGGCGTGCGTTACCCGGCAGCGTCGTCGTCGAAGCCGAAGGTGGCTGGCCGCGCCGTGCGCAACGGGATGAACAGCGCGAGCGCGAAGACGACCAGGAAGGGGGCAGAGAGGAACGCCGCGTCGTTGCTGCCAAAGGCGATGAAGTTGGCATGCAGATCGCCGATCCACTCCAGCCGCATCAGCACCAGTACCAGGCCTCCGATGGTGGGGCCCGGCAAGCCACCGTGGCCGGCCATCAGCAGCGTCGGTGACAGCAAACCGGCCAGGAACGCGAAGCCGACACGGTACAGCCATGGATTACCGCGCCAGCGCGGCGCCCAGCGCCACATCAGCACCAGCAACGCCAAGGTCAGCAACGCCGGTACGACGAGAACCGCGATCACCAGTCCGATCATCCGACCGACTCCACTGCTGTGATACGGCGCGTGTTCTCTGGCATGTCCCTGGCCTCGATCGTGTCAATGAAGGCCGCATTGTTGCCGGTGCAACGGCAAACGCAAAGCCCCGCCACCGCAAGAACTGCTAAGCGCCCCACCCGTCCATCCGTTACGCTGCCGGGCATTCAAACCAGGGACAGCGCGATGAGCGCGGCAGGCAAAGCGTTGTGGTACATCGAAAGCCATGCAGACAAGCCGCTGGCGCTGGCCGACATCGCAGCCGCCGCGGGACTGTCTGCCTTCCACCTGTCGCGCCTGTTCCAGGCCCGCACCGGCACCTCGGTAGTGCGCTACCTGCGCGGACGCCGCCTGACCGCCGCGGCGCAGCAGCTGGCCAACGGCGCAGGTGACATCCTGCAGGTGGCGCTGGCAGCGGGTTACAGCACGCATGCTGCGTTCACCCGTGCCTTCTGCGAGCAGTTCGGGCAGACCCCGGAGCGTGTGCGCGAGCGCGGTCTGGCGGAGCTGGCGCTGGTGCACGCGATCCGCCTCGACGACGCGCCACAGCCTTGCAGCGAGGCGCCCAGGCTGATCGACTGCACGCCCTTCCAGGTAGCCGGCATCGGCATGCGCCACACCCGCGACAGCGGCGGTGCGATTCCCGGGCAGTGGGCGCAGCTCAACCGCGAATGGCCAACGCCGGCTGCGGTCAGTTTCGGTGTGTGCTGCAACAGCGACGACGAGGGCGGCTTCGACTACATCGCAGCGCTGCCGGTAAACGCGCTGCCATCGGTGCCGGCGCACTGGCAGCGGGTGGATGTCCCTGCGCGCCGTTACCTGGTGGCCTGGCATGGCAGCCATATCTCCACCATCCGCTCGACCTGGTTCTGGCTACTGGACCAGTACCTGCCTGCAAACAACCTCAGCCTGGCCAACGCGCCGGACCTGGAGCGCTACGACACCCGCTTCGACGAGCACAGCGGCCACGGCGGCGTGGAAATCTGGCTGCCGGTCGATCAACGCCCTGCCTGACCCGGAGAGACTGATGATGCGTTCGACCCGATGGATACTGACCCTGCTGTTGGCTTCGCTGGCACCGATGGCGATAGCGGCGACTCCCATCGTCGCCGGTGAACGCCACGGCGAGACGACACTGGAAAGCGCGGCGATACGCGATGGCGAACACCGCGATGTGCTGCGCTTCACCGTGTGGTACCCGGCAGCGCCTGGCAGCGAAGAAACGCCGCTGAGCATCGGGCCAGCGGATGCGCTGCTGTTCGAGGTAGGTCGCGCGGCGAAGGATGCGCCCATTGCCGAAGGGCGCCTGCCGACCTTGTTGCTGTCGCATGGCAATGGCGGCACCGCGCGCATGATGGGGTGGCTGGGCACCGCGCTGGCGCGTGCCGGCTACCTGGTGATCGCCGTGGACCACCCCGGCAACAACGGCGCCGACGAGATGACACTGGCCGGCAGCGTGCTGACCTGGCTGCGCGCCGATGACCTGAAAGCCGCATTGGCCGCAGTACAGGCCGACACGCTGCTGGGGCCGCATGTCGATGCATCACGGCTGGGTGTGATCGGCTACTCCGCCGGCGGCTTCACCGCGCTGCTGAGCGCTGGCGCACGGCCGGACATGGCGCGGCTGCTGGCGTTCTGTCACGCGCACCCGGACGACGGCGTATGCAGACCGCAGCAGGAAGCAGCCACGCATACGATGGAAGCGCGCCTTGCTGCCGCGGCATCGCCGCAACTGCAGCCGTATGTGCGTCACGCGCAGGATGATCGTTCGATTCCCGGTGTTCGCGCGGTGTTCGTGCTGGCGCCTGCCATCGTGCAGGCATTCGCACCGGAGCAGCTGAAGGCGTTGCAGCAGCCCGTGGCAATCGTGCTGGGCGCTGTGGATGACGTTGCGCCACCCGCGACCAACGGTGATGTGGCGGCGGAGCTGATTCCGAAAGCAACGCTGCACGCACTTCCGGATGTTGGTCACTACGATTTCCTGTCCACGTGCACGCCGCTGGCGAAGGAGCGGCTGCCGGCGCTGTGCGTGACTGCGGTGCCGAAGGAACAGACGCATGGCGTGGTGGTGGAAGACGCGGTGCGCTTCTTCGGCGAGGCGTTGCGGTAACGGTTCGTTGCACAGGCGATGACGCGACGCGAAGGTGCGCAGGACTACACTGTCCATAGCGCTCCACCGAGGATCGACCATGCGCCTGCTGCACCTCACACTGCCGGTATCCGATGTCGCCCGCGTTGCTGCGTACTTCCGCGACGTGCTGCAACTGGAGGTGGACGGCGACCAGGTCCATATCGGCTGGAGCACGATCCAGCTGCAACCTGCTGGCGGTCATGCGGTCGGCGGCGTGCATCTGGCCTTCAATGTGCCGGACAACCGCTTCGACGAAGCCATGGCCTGGCTGCGCGCACGTACGCCGTTGCAACGCAATCCGGAAGGCCTCGATTACTTCGCACTGGAAAGCAGTTGGCAGTCACAGTCGGTGTACTTCACCGGACCCGATGGCCTGATCCTGGAACTGATCGGTCGCAGGCGCTTGCCGTCCAGTGACCGCAAAGGCGTCTTCCATGGCAGCGAACTGACCTGCCTGAGCGAGGTGGGCCTGCCCAGCAACGATGTCGATGCGGTGCGCGAGCATTCCAGCCAACGCTTCGGCCTGCAGCCGATCAGCCCGCCATCGCCGCAGTTCGCACCGATGGGTGACGACGAGGGCCTGTTGATCGTGGTTGCCGCCGATCGCCGTTGGTTCCCCGAGCAGAAAGACCTGCCCAATGCGCAGGGCGTGCAGCTGCAGGTGGGTGATGTGCGCGGTAGCGGCGAACTGCACGATGCCGCGCTGGGCTGGCGGGTGTCGGCAGCCTGAGCTACCAGCTACCCGATGCGCCACCGCCGCCGCTGCGGCCACCGCCACCGGACCAGCCGCTGGAACTGCTTGAGGACGAGCTCGACGACGAGGTGCTGGACGAGGAACGGTAGCCCCGGGACGAACCGCGGCCGCCGCGGGCTTTTTCGCCGGGCAGCAGGGTGAACACCCAGATGAAGTACAGGAACAGGGTGCCCACGCTGGACACGATCGTCGCCAGCACGCGTGCGTTCTCGTCGTCGGCCCGGTCGATGGCCAGCAGTGCACCCAGCACATAGGCGCCGGTCAGCAGCACCAGCACCACCAGGCGCACGGCGAAGCTGTTGCGGTTCTTCCGCCAGCGCGCGCGGCCGGCCTGCACCAGGAAAAACACCAGCATGGCGGCGATGCCTGCCGCCAGGTTCAGCAGCGTGTGCAGGGCAAGGCTGGGCGGCAACTGGCCACGGACCAGCATCACCACAAAGAAACCGATGCTGACGACCAACATGCCGCACAGCAGGATGCGCACACCACGGCTGCGACGCCAGCACCAACCCAGCAGGGTCGCCACTGGTACAGCGGGTAAGAGCACGAAGAACAGCGCAGGCAGCACATGCCGCGGCAGCAGCAGCGTCGCCGAAAGCAACCCAGCGGTCATCACTGCCGTCACCAGCAGCGGTCTGCCCCAGGCAGGCAATGTCGGCCACGTCGGTCTGGGCATTGCCGCATTGGCTGCCAGTGCCTTGCGCCGCCGCTCGCGGCGGTTGCCGGTGAAATCGGCCTCGGTCCTGGTCGCCAGCAGGCGCGGCGGTGATCGCCACAGACCGGCCAGGAACCCCGCCAGCAACGTCAGCGCAACGACCGAATCCCCTGTGCGCCAATCCGCGGGCAGCACGTTGCGTGCCGATGCATCTTCCCAGGGCGGCAGTTGCTCACCATCGATCAGCGCCACCAGCACCCTGCTGCCGTCCAGCATCCCCTGGTCCAGGTTTCCTTCGCGCAGGCGCGGCACGATCGCCTTGTCGATGATGCGTGCGGCATAGGCATCGGGAATGGTGCCTTCCAGGCCATAGCCGGTCTGGATACGTACGCGCCTGTCCTGCACTGCCACCAGCAGCAGCACCCCATCATCGACACCGGCGCGGCCCAGCTGCCACTGGTCGAAGACACGCTGTGCATAGGCTTCTATGCCGTCCTCGCCAACGCTCGGCACCACCAGCACCTGCAGTTGCGCGCCCTTGCGTGCCTGCAGCTGCAATGCCTGCTCGCGCAGCGTGGCGCGGGTACTGACGGACAGCGCGTTGGCGGTGTCCACCACCGGGTCATCCAGTGCCGGAACCGGGGCCGCCGCCAGCACTGGCAGCGGCAACAGGCAGAGCAGCAGTGCCAGCCATACCCACTGCCATGCGTTGCGCCACTGCAGCACCCGGCTCATGTAGACGCCTTGCTCCGCACTGGTGGCGTGCTGTGCATCATGCGAAACGGCATCCATGTTTTTTCTCGCCCCATGAACGGAAAAGCCGGCCGGGTCGCCCCGGCCGGCCTCCTTTACCACACACCTCTTAACACGCAGCGGTCAACGGCCCATGGCCACTCGCTGCTGCTCGTCCTGCACGTGCTGCTGCGAAGGCTCATGCTTGGCCAGCATGGCTGCGCTGGTCTCCTGCAGGCTCGGTGCCGTCTGGGTCATGTCCACTGCAGTACGGAAACCGGGGACGGTACCCATCACGAAGGCCTTGCCATCCTGCACGGTCACGCCCTGCAGCTTTTCCGGCGAATCGATGCCGGCGGCCTTGGCCTGGGCGGTCACATGCGCACTCATTTCGTTGCAGATCATGCCCGGCATGTGGCCACGGATCGCGTTGTGCAGCGGCGTATCCGGATGCGCCTTGTCACCCAGTTGTGGCCCCTTCGGCGCCGCCTCGGCATGGCTGCGGCCTTCGGCCAGCTTGCCCAGCGTCGCCGGACCGGCCACGCCATCGGCGGAAAGCCCGTGCTGCTTCTGGTAGGCGGTCAGTGCGTCCTTGGTATTGGCACCGAATTTGCCATCCTCGCTCAGCCGGTTGCCGTGGCCATCGCGCACGCCCAAGCGGTTGAGTTCCTTCTGCAGCGCAGTCACGTCCTCGCCCTTGGCACCCTGGCGCAGCACGCCGTTGTGGTCGCCATCATGCGCATGGCCCCTCTGGCCGGTTTCCTTCAGCTTGCCGTGGTCCCAGAAGTCCTGCGGGCTGAGCAGCTTGCCGTGCGGATCCTTCAACTGGTAATGCACGTGCTGGGCGTACTGCCCCGCACCGCCCGGCCCACGCCCGCCCATGGTGCCGATCGGCTCGCCCGCCTTGATCGGCTGGCCTTCTTTCACCTGGGTCGACTGCATGTGCAGGATCTCGTGCGAGTTGCCCTGCGCATCCCTGATCTTCACCGTGCCGTAGTCGCCACCGACGAAGGTCACCGTACCGGAGATCGGTGCGTTGACGGTGGGGTGCTGCAGATTGCGGCCGTGCTGGCCACCGACATAGTTGAAGTCGGTGCCGCCGTGCGGTTTGTGCGCGCGGTGTTCGCCGAACTCACCGGTAACGTGCGGCTTGACCCCGTTCTGCGGGGGCAGCATCACCTGCATGGTCTGCTCGAAGTTGCGGGTCTGGCCTTCGGCATGC
Source organism: Stenotrophomonas sp. NA06056 (assembly GCF_013364355.1). Taxonomy (NCBI): domain Bacteria; kingdom Pseudomonadati; phylum Pseudomonadota; class Gammaproteobacteria; order Lysobacterales; family Lysobacteraceae; genus Stenotrophomonas; species Stenotrophomonas sp. NA06056. The sequence continues at coordinate 4,200,963 of NZ_CP054931.1, forward strand.
GCCGCTGCCGGCTTGGCCTGCGCGTGCGTGGCCGCAGCTACGGCGGGTGCCGCGTGGCTGCCATGGGACTGGCCGTGGGTCTGTCCCAGGCGCTGCTCCACGAACTGCTCGTACTTGTCCACGTACGGCATCACCTTCTTTTCAGACAGGTTGAGACCACCGTAGTCGCGGGTCGGGCCGTCGTGGTGGTACTTGTAGATGTATTCCTCACCCTGGCCGCGCTTGTGCGCCAGCGTGCGGTTGTCGATGTAGTGATCAACCAGTGCATCGGACTGTGCGCCGACGTCGAAGCGGTTGCGGTTGTTGAGGTGGTAGTGGTTGCCGGTCTTGTCGATGAACTGGCCCAGGCCCGAGGCCGAGGTGGTGCCAGCGGCGGCATCGGGGTTGAAGCCCGATTCAACGCGGGCGATGGCCAGTACGTGCGCGGTTTCGCGCGGGGTGAGGCCCTTCTCGCGCGCCGACTCGATGATCGTGTCGATCACCCGTGACTGTACTTCCGGGGTCGCATCGCCCCACCGGCGGGAATTGCCATGCAGGCGGCCGTCACTCTGGTCGATCGGCTCGCGGTAGTGGCTCCACGATTTGATGCGGTCACTGCTGTAGGCCGCCCCGCGGGGCTGGACCATGTCCTGGTAGATGTCTGCCATGTCTGTGCTATCCATTCTATGAAAAAGGGGATTTCCTTAAGGGGTACTGCTCCTGGTACTTCCGGTACTGCGGTACTGCAGTGCTGCGTTCACAGCGCGCGTGCGACGTCCTGCCGCTGCGCTCAGTCTTCGATGTAGTTCACCTCCGGGTGCTTGATGCCGAGCGTGTCGATCAACTTCTCGTACTCGTCGTTGTTGGGCTCCTGCTCCTCGCCTTCCGCGCCGCGCAGCGGCGGTGTGCTGTGGGTCAGCTGGCGGCCACTGGCGTCGTACAGGTAGTACCACTCGCAGAAGCTGCAGCCGAACGGCAGTTCACCGTACTGCACGACGAAATACGGCGTGCCGCTGCGGTCCTGCACGCAGGCCAGGCCAACGGCGGTATAGCCGTCCATCTCCTTGGGCACAGCAATGGCCTGGCGTGTGCCGTCCTTTTCGATTTCCAGCGTGGTCAGCCGGGAAGCGTCCGTGTCTTGGGTGGGCTGGGCCGCCAGGTGCAGGCGGGTGCCTTGGCAATCGATATGCATGCCGGTCTCGTCGCGCGTAAGAGAGGTGGGAAGGTCCGCAGCGGCGGCCGCGGGTGCGGCCGGCGTCGCTGCCGGGTCAGTAGAAGCGGGGGCCGCCGCCGGTGCAGCCGCCTCGGGGCCGCTGCAGGCAGCAAGCATCAGGGCCAGCACGGGGGCAACGGGAGACAGACGCATGCGGTGCTCCTTGGGTGAACCACACGACCGCCCGCAGGCGATCGCTCGGGGTCAGATCGATTCGTCCTCACGCTTGACCAGTTGCCAGCACGGCTTCTGGGCAAAGGTGTAGGTCTGCTGGTCGCTGGTATCGGGGGTGCGCATCTGCACCTGTACCTGGCCGTCGGGCAGGCGGGTGACCTGCATCTCGCGGCCTTGGCGCTGCAGCGTGGCCGGGTCCGGCATCACCGGCCATTCGACCTTGGCGAGCGGTACCTTCTCCTCCACCTTGCGTGGCTCCGGCTCGGCTTCGCCGTCGATGTGGCTGTCCAGCAGCGGATCGGCAGTGGACGCTTCCTGCAGCGCGATCTCGTTGCCGAAATGCTTGAGGAAGTCATCGAAGACCGGATGGGGGCAGCTGGCAGAGGCGTCTGCCGGGGCCGCGGCAACCGGCGTGGCCGGCGTCGTGGCGGCGGCCGTGCTGGCCGGAGCCGGTGCGGCGGCGTCAGCGGGGGCAGCCTGGGGCGCAGGCTTGCAGCCCGACAACGCAAGCCCCAGGGCAAGCGCAAGCAGGGCGACGGGGCGGAGCTGGTTCACGGGATCCTCCTGATTCCGGGCGGTCGCGCGCGGTTCCGGCGCGGTAGGGAGGCAAGGATAGCCATGCCTCTGTCAATTCAGTTTCAACATCCGCTGTCAGGAATATCCCGACATGCCGAATTGAGACTCATATCACACTATTACTGAAATCAACGTCATTGCAGCAGCCGTTAGACTATGCCGCACCCTCTTCGACCCTGGCCCCATGCGCGCATTCCTGCTTGTCATCTCCCTGCTGGTGCCAACGCTGTGGCCTGGTGTTGTGGCCGCGCTGGAGGTCCAGGAAGGCGACCTGCTGTTCGTCACCGCCGGCCAAAGTGGCCTGAGCGCGGCCATCGACGATGCAACCGGGAAACAGGGGGCGCCCAGCTTCGACCATGTCGCACTGGTGGCTTCGGCGCCGCAGGGCTGGGAGGTGCTGCACGCCGATGAGAAAGGCTCGCGCCGGCAGACGCTGGATCAGTTCCGCGAGGACGCCCGGGGCAAGCAGCGGCAGATCGTGGTCTATCGGCTGCGCGCGCCGCCGGCCAATGCCATCACCGATGCGGTGGCCACCGCACGCACGATGCTGGGCAAGCCGTACAACGCCGCCTACGTGTTGAACGACGAAAGTTACTACTGCTCGGACTTCATCGAACGCGCGTTCCGTGCACACCATGTGTTCGCGCTGCAGCCGATGAACTTCCGCAACCCGCAGACCGGTGAAATCTCCCGGCATTGGGTTGATCTGTACCGGGGCATGGGCATGGAGGTTCCGCAGGACCTGCCCGGCACCAATCCCAACGACATGGCCGCAGCGGCGGTGCTGCAGCGGATCGGCGTGCTCGAATAAGCGAAGCCCCGCACGGGGCGGGGCTTCGTCGGTGATGGATGGCGGCTGCCAGGATCACTCTTCCTCGTCCTGCCCGCCCTGCTGCTGGTTCTGGTTGCGCTTCTGCTGTTCCTGCTGCTGTTGCTGCTGCTGGTCGCGGCCGCGCCCCTGCTGCTGGTCCTGCTGGTTCTGCTGGCCCTGCTGCTTCTGGTTCGGGTTCTGGTTCTGCTGTGCCATGTCCGATCTCCAAATGCCACGCGCGGAATGCGGTGGACGGGGCCATCGTCGGCAGCGATTGGTTAACCATGCGTTGTGGGCGGGCTACACCCATGTGTACGCCCGTGAATGAACCCGCGCCAGCCCTTGCGGCACAAGCCACTGAAGGATTCATGCGGGTTTGGCATGTAGTCATGCTGCAGCAGGAATCCAACGCATTCAGCGGGCTGCGACGGCGTGGCGCGCGCAGAGGGCCTGCGCCTTTGCTCCCACGTGCAGTACGCAGGCAGGTTCCCGAATCCAGCGCTGGCCCGGCGCTGCACCCGTTACGGCATCACCGGCGGCACATAGGCCAGGGTCATGCCCAGCAGCCACAGCAACCCCAGCACCAGCGGGATATGCACCAGCAGCTGGATGAAGGTGAAGCCGACGATGTCGCGGGCCTTCAGGCCAAGCACGCCCAGCAGCGGCAGCATCCAGAATGGATTGATCAGGTTCGGCAGCGCTTCGGCCGCGTTGTAGACCTGCACCGCCCAGCCCAGGTGCGCCTTCAGTTCATTCGCGGCCTGCATCACGTAGGGCGCTTCGATGATCCACTTGCCGCCACCGGACGGCACGAAGAAACCCAGCACTGCCGAGTACACGCCCATCACCAGCGCGAACGTATCGGTGCTGGCCACGTGCACGAACAGGCTCGACAGGCGATGCGCCAAGGTCTCGCCATCGCCGCCGGCGGCGTGGGTGAGGATCATCGCGATGCCGCCGTACAGCGGGAACTGGATCAGCACGCCGGTGGTGCTGGGCACCGCCTTGGCTACCGCGTTGAGGAAGCTGCGCGGGCGCCAGTGCAGCAGCAGACCCAGCGAAATGAACAGGAAGTTGTAGGTGTTGAGGTTGGCGATCGCGGTGACCAACGGTTTGTTGGCGAACTCGTTGAACAACCAGCCGAAGGCCAGCAGCGAGAGCAGTACGGTCAACAGGGGGCTGTATTCCAGCCACTCGCCTGGGCGGGTGCGACGCTGCAGCGGCTCCGGCTCGGCCTGCGCGGCGCCGGGGAAATCTTCGGCGGTACGCGCACTGCCGGCAGCCGGCGCGGTGAGCCAGGCAATCAGCAGCGAGACCAGGATCAATACGGCGGTCAGCACAATCGACTGCCACAGGAAGATGGTTTCGGTGAACGGCAGTACGCCGGTGATCTCCACCAGCCCTGGCGGCATGCTGGCCGGATTGGCCTGCAGCTGTGCGGCCGACGAACTCAGGCCCATCGCCCACACCGCGCCCAGGCCCAGATAGGCCGAGGCACCGGCAGCGCGGTAATCCATGCGCAGTTCGCTGCGGCGGGCCAGCGCGCGCACCAGCAGGCCGCCGAACACCAGCGAGAAGCCCCAGCTGAGCAGCGAGGCCAGCATGCTGATCAGGCCGACGTAGACCACCGCGCCACGACCGGTACGCGGCACCCGTGCCAGGAAGTCGATGAAGCGCGCGACCACAGGTGCGGTGGCCAGGGCATAGCCACCGATGACCACGAAGGCCATCTGCATGGTGAAGGGAATCAGGCTCCAGAAGCCGTCGCCGAAGGCGCTGGCGGTGGCCTGCGGAGTGGCACCGAAGCCCATTGCCGCAACGGCGACGATGACCACGCCGAGCACCGCGAACACATACGCATCGGGGAACCACTTTTCCGCCCAGGCGGCCGAGCGCAAGGCTGCGCGCGCCATCCAGCCGTCCTGTACTGCTGCCGTCGAAGCCATCACCTACCCTCCCAGGTTCGATGGCTTGATTCTGGGCGGTAGGGTGCGGGCTGTCAGCCACCTATTGGTCGTAGGTGGCGGGACGCCCGGCGCTACGCATAATCCGTGTAGAGCCGAGCCCACGCTCGGCTGCGCTTCTCAACGCAACGCCAGATCCACGGCGATGCCGGCAAACAGCGCGGCACCCACCCAGTTGTTGTGCAGGAAGGCCTTGAAGCACGGCCCACGCTCGCGGTTGCGGCAGATCCAGAATTCGTACACCACCAGCAGCGTCGCCACCGCTACGCCGGCCAGGTAGTACCCGCCCAGCCCGCCGCGCACGCCGACCAGCGCCATCGTGGCCAGGAACAGTGCGTACAGCACGCCCTGGATGACCAGGTCCAGATCGCCGAACAGGATCGCGGTGGAGTGCGAACCCATCTTCAGGTCGTCCTCGCGATCGACCATGGCGTACCAGGTGTCGTAGGCGGTGGACCACAGGATGTTGCCGGCATACAGCAGCCAGCCCAGCATCGGCACCTCGCCCTGCACGGCGGCGAAGGCCATCGGGATGCCCCAGCCGAACGACATGCCCAGATAGACCTGCGGCAAGTGGGTGTAGCGCTTCAGGTAGGGATAGCTGGCGGCCAGGAACACGCCGATGAAGCTCAGGGCGATGGTCAGGCCGTTCAGGGTCAGCACCAGGCCGAAGGCCACCAGCATCAGCACCGCGAACAACGCCAGCGCCGCGCGGCCGCTGATCGCACCGGTCGCCAACGGCCGTGCCTTGGTGCGCTCCACATGCGGGTCGAGCCAGCGGTCGGCATAGTCGTTGATGACGCAGCCGGCCGAGCGGGTCAGCCACACGCCGGCGGTGAATACGAACAGGGTCCACAGCGGCGGCAGTCCACCGGCGGCAAGCCACAACGCCCACCAGGTGGGCCACAGCAGCAGCAGCGTGCCGATCGGGCGATCGGCGCGCATCAGACTCCAGTAATGCCGCCAGCGCGGCGTCGGCGCCGGATGCGGCGCGGAAAGGGGGGTATCAGCCATGGCACTAGGATACTCCTGTGCCTCTGGAGCGACTTTGCCGGCGGGGGGAGATTTGTGCGGCGAAACTGGATAGAATGCCCATCCCGCACCGCCTCATTGCGTTGCGATGCCCGCCCCGGCCCTGGTCGACGGCGCGGCGGTTCCACCACGCGCTCGTAGCTCAGCCGGATAGAGTAGTGGCTTCCGAAGCCATTGGTCGGGGGTTCGAATCCCTCCGGGCGCGCCATCTTCCCTGTGATTCCCTGTGACGATTTCGACCTGTCCGTTGTCTGGCCGGAGACGCTTGATCGTGCATTCGTGTTGAAGGCATTCGAGCACAGCTCGACGCCAGCCAACAGAAGGTCGGGAACCGGACAGGAGGCCGCCGTACCAGGGCGAGGTCTTCCCACCTGCCTGGGGGGCGACAGGCCGAGCGTTGCGCGCGGCCTTCGACATCCATGTCGTGCGCCTGTCCAGTATCCCGGTAAAGATGTCAGCCGCTGAGCAGGTCGTTGAAGCGCGCCAGCGAGGCCAGGTGGAAGTGCACCGGTGCCAACCACCCCTGGTGATGCCAGGCGATGACGGTCGCCTCGGGCAGCGCAGCGAAACGATCGGGGTCGACGACCTGGAAGCCGAGCAGGCTGGAGGTTCGACCGTCGGCACGCACCACATCGGCCTGACGATCCACCAGCACACCCGAGGCCAACAGCTGCGCGCTGAAGGCGGCGGTGGCGGCGGCTTCGCTGGTAAAGGCTTCGCAGAACTGCAGTGCCTGACGGGTCAATTCGCTGGGCTGGCCATCGGCCTCGAACAACGGCTGACCTTCATCCCCCTCGGTGCGCAGCATCGCTGCATCGGCATCGATGGCCAACGCATGACCATCGGGCTGGGTGGTCCGTGCGAACACGAAGGGGTAGCGCCGCACGTAGGCCGGCACATAGGCCCCACTCTGCCATTGGTCGGCCACTACGAAACGATTGTGCTCCGCTTCCAGCCCCAGCACTGCCATCGGCGCGGCGTCTTCGCCGACAAACACCAGCGGGTAGCAACGGGATGCAGCGGCAAATTCGCCCAACACCAGGGGCACGGCATGGCTGCCCGCAGCGAACGCGGCATCGCCCGGCAGCAGTCGCCAGTGCGCATGGTCGCGCGAGGACAGCAACACCGGCGCACGGTACAGCGGCGGGTACATCGGGCCAACGTCTTCCTGCGCGGGCAACGTATCCACACCATCACCCTCGGCTACTGAGAGTTGTGAGTCTTCAATCATTTCGGTTTGCATCCAGAGTGCAGGGAAAAGACCGGCGCGAACGCCGGCCGTCACGTCAGAAGCCGGCGTTCACTTCCAGCTGGAACACATCGATGGACTGCGGCGCACCGGTGATTTCCTTGGCCGCCATCCAGCGTCCGGTCAGCGACACGTTCTTGTCGAACATGTACGAACTGCCCAGGTAGTAGCCCTTGGCATTGGTGCCGCCCAGGTGGAAGTTGGAATCGTTGTACGCGTCGGGAAGTGCATCGGCCTCCAGCCGCTTGTAGCCCAGCCACAGGTTCCAGTCGCCGGCCTGCTTCAGCGCGAGGTGGCCGAACGTGGCCTGCGCCATGTAGGCCATGTCGCCGCTGTCGATGTCCTGCGGCCCGGCTACACCATTCGCGGCGGTAGCCAGGTTGGTGACGATGCCGCCCTGCGCACGACGCCACATGGCGTTGCGATCAAAGGCCAGGTTCTTGATGCCGTGGCCTTCCAGGCGCAACGCGTATCCGGCGAACAGCGGCGTTTCCCAGGCCAGGTTGAGGTCGAGCAGCTCGAACTCGGAGGCCAGGCCCACGTACTGCGGCATCGGCGTATTGGCCGGGTCCAGCGGATTCAACGCGATGTTCCGCAGCAGCATCAGCGTGTTGCCCTTCTGCATGAAGGCAGGGCGTGACCAGTCGCTGCTGCAGAAATCGGCACCGGCATACAGCGCGCACGGCTGCGAGTACTCGCCGGCGATGTTGCGGAAATCGAAGTAGCCCACGGCTGCACGCAGTTTCTGCTCATTGCCGAACTGCCAGTCCGCGCCCACCTGCAGACCATTGAGCCACTTGTTTTCGCTCTTCATCTTGCTCTGGCTGGTGCTGGGGAAACCGTCGGAGGAATACTCCAGCGGGGTCAGGCCCAGCGTCGCGAACAGCGAGAAACCATCATCCCCCAGCGCATGGCGGTATTTGAATGCCACGCCGTCGAAATTGAGGTCGTTGGAGAACAGGGTGTCGGTGGACCAGTACGGATTGCTGAAGCGGCCACCGATCACGTCCAGCCCCTGCACCGGCGCCCACGACAACCAGGCCTGGTCAAGCCAGACATCCTTCTTGGCCAGGCCACCGCCCAGTGTCTGAGTGGAGGACACCGGCCCATTGTCGTTGCCGGTGGCCAAGCGAACGCCTGCGCGGGTATGTTCGCCCAGGTCGGCCACCACACCCAGCCGTGCGCGGATACGCCAGGAATTGGTGCGGTCCTGGCGGTTGTTGCGCAGCGGCGGCAGGCCCAGATGGGTATTGCCATTGACGTCGTAGCCGTTGCCGGCGTTGATGCGCGCCCAGTCCACTTCGATATCGCTGTTGCGTTCGGAATACAGGCGGCTCTCGTTGCGCACACGCACGTCGCCCTGCACGCGCAGGCGCTGGGTCCAGTCCGGCACCTGGTCAGGCGCAGCCCAGCCATTGGCCTTGGCTTCGGCCATCACGCTGGCCTTGAGCTCATCACGGATCTCATCGCGCACGGTCTGCGGGATGTACGGTACGCGCACGTCGCCTGCCTGCGCGGTACTGGCCGCTGTACTGGCCGCGGGAGATGCGACCGCATCGCGCTGCGCTTCCAACAGCAACGCCTGGCCGGCTTCCGGGGTGAGTGCGCCGCTGTCCATCAGGCCGCGGATCAGCTTGATCATGGTGCTTTCGCCACCGCCCTGCTGGGCGTGGGCGCCGCCGCTGGCCAGCACCAGCACGATGCCGGTGGCCACCGCAGAGCGACGCAGGTGCCGCAGCACGGAATAGGAGTTGGAACGGGTCATCGGCTTGCTCGCAGAAGAGGGAAATTCGTTGGAAAGAGCGTCATGGCAGCGTTCACCCGCCGGGGCGACGGCCCTGCACCAGCACGCGCGCAGGGAAATCCAGCGATGCCGGTGGGCGTTCGTCGATGCGGCCGACCGCGCGGATCGCCTGCAGTACGCGGTCGTCGGCGTCGGCATTGCCGCTGCCACGCAGCAGCTCGACACGGCTGACCGCGCCGTCGGCATCCAGCCAGATGTTGACCGTCAGCTGGAACGCCAACCGGCGCACCTGCTCGTCGCGCGCCACGGCCTGCTGCAGCACATAGCCCAGGTAGCGGCCATAGCTGGCATTGCCGGCGCCACCGCTGCCGGTGCCACTGCGGCCACCGCCGCTGCCGGACTGGATGCCGAAGCTGTCGCCACCGGCCTGCGCGTCGGCGTCCATGGTCACCGGGTCGGCGGTGTCCGGGGTGGGCGCTTCTTCAGTCGGCTTGGGCACTTCGTCCAGCGGTTCCGGCTCGGGCATCACCTCTTCCGGCTTGGCTTCCGGCTCGGGCTCAGGTTCCGGTGGCGGCGGTGGCGGCGGGGGTGGCAGCATCACCATCGGCACATCGGCCACCGGCCGCCGCGTGCTGGCGGTGTTCTTGAACAGCAGCAGCCACACCAGCAGCGCCAACAGCGCGACAACGGCGGGCACCACCAGCAAGGGCCACCAGCGCCGCCATGCAGGAATCGCGTGGTTAGCGTGGGAGTGGAGTGGGGTCACGTGTTCACCCCTGCACTTTTCCGGTGACCAGGCCCACCTGATTCAGGTCGATCCGGCGCAGAAGATCCAGCACTTCGACCACGCGGGCGTACTGCACCTGCGCGTCGCCACGCACGATCACCGGGAAATCCGGGGTCAGCGCCTTCTCGGTGCGCAGGCGGTCTTCCAGTTCGGCCAGGCTCACCGGATAGGCGTCCAGGAAGACCTGCCCGTTGTTGTCCACGGTGATGGCCTTGGTCTTGGGTTTCTCCAGGGCCATGCTGGAACTGGCCTTGGGCAGGTTCACCTGGATACCGGGAATGGAGGCGTTGCTGGTGAGGATGAAGATCACCAGCACCACCAGCAGCACGTCCACGAAAGGCGTGACGTTGATGCCTTTCTCGCGCTTCTTGATGCCGAACCGCTTTGCCCTGGCCATGGCGATGCCCCTCAGGCCAGGGCCGGACGCGCGACGGCGGCCGGTTCGCTGCGGTCGAACTCTTCGGCCAGGCGCGCGGTGAATTCATCGACGAACACCGACATGTCGGCGGCGATTGCTTCGGCGCGCGACGCCAGCCAGTTGTAGCCGAACAGCGCCGGGATGGCGACGCCAAGGCCCGCGGCGGTACACAGCAGTGCGGCGGCCATGCCCGGTGCCACCGAGTTGATGTCCACTGCGCCCGCCATCGCGGCCACCACGAACACCAGCATGATGCCGATCACGGTGCCGAACAGGCCCACGTACGGCGCGCCTTCGATGGTGGTGGACAGCCAGTTCATGCGCTTGGACATGCGCTCGCTTTCGCGGGTCACTTCGGCATCCATCGATGCACGGATCGAGGTGATCGCTGCGGCGGTCAGGCCATGATGGTGCGATCCGCGCCCATCCATTTCCTCCATCGCGATGCGGTACAGCTTCCACAGGGTGGAGTTGTCGCGCACCTGCGGTGCCAGTACACCGCTGCGCTCCACCTGCTGCAGGGCCGCCACCGGTGCGCCGGCGACCTTGCGGTACTGTTCGGAGAACGCCAGGTTGGCGCGGGCCACGGTGCCAAAGTAGCGGCTCTTGGCGATCATGATCGCCCACGACATCAGCATCATCAGGCCCAGCACCACCACTACCACCCACGCATCCACCGGCATCGCCTTGAGGATGAACCCGAAGTGGCTGACACCGGCCGACTGCTCATCTTCACCGAAGGTCAGCAGGCGCGATTCGGCGCCCTGCGCGGTTGCGTCTGCCAGCAGCAGCGCGGCCGGACGTGCGACCTTGGACACGCGCACTTCGTCGATGTCACCCAGGAACGGCTGCGCCATGGCGATCACAGTGGCGTCGCCAGCGGCAGGTGCGCTCTCGGCACCGATCAGGGCCTCACCTGCGAACGCCGGCAGCACCGCGTCGATCCGGCTCGCTTCATGACCGCCCACCCACAGGACGACCTTGCCTTCGCCGGCCGTTACCGCCACATGCGTCCACTGCCCTGCCACCAGTGCCGGCACCGCCTGACTGCGCTGATCGTTGACGCGCACGTAGGGCACGCCGTTGTCGAGACCGACGATCATCACGTTGCCGCCTTCGCGGCGCGCGTAGAGGGCCTGATCCGGGCCGAGCTGGGCGGGCTTGATCCATGCCGAGAAGGTCATCGCACCACCGGCGGCGATCGCCAGTGATGGCGAGCCGGGCAACTGCAGCGGCGTGCCGGAAAGACGCGCGCCGCGGCCGATGATGGCGCCGTCGGCGGCAGTGAACGCGCCGCTGGCCGGGTTGGCGTAAGCGGTGGTGTCGCGCGCTTCATTGCCACTGTCGGCGAAGTGCAGCACCGCGCTGTAATCCGGATCGAACACGCGCTGGCCATTACTGGTGGCCGGCGCATTGGCGTTGCCGTAGTACATCCACACGGTCTGCGGCGCGGTGCCACCGAGGCTGGGCACATCCACCCAGATCAGCGCCATGCCCAGGCCGGCGTCGTACTGCTCGATCTGGTGGTTCAGCACCGTGTGGCCATCGGCGCCGACAAAGCGGATGTCCTTGCCGCCTTCCGCCACGCCATCGAAGGCGAAGTTGCCGGTGTGCAGGCGCACCAGCACAGGGGTGCGGCCGAGATTGCCACCAAGCGCAGCACCGCCGGGGCCCGCATCCAGGGTGATCGATTTGCGGTACTTCCACTCGGCCTGCCACCACGGTGTATCGGCGCGGGCGGTGCCGAGCGCGGACAGGCTCAGGCAGAACAACAACAAGGCAAGAAGGCGTTGCATGGGAAGATCTCCAGGGAATTCGGAAAGGCCGGGCTCAGTAGCTGGCGCCGAGGCTCAGGTGCAGGCGGTTGGCGCCCTTGGTGGTGGTCGGCCCGTCGCTGAGCGTGCGGCCGTAGTCCAGGCGCAGGTTGAAGTGGTCGCTGATGCGCAGGCTGCTGCCGACGCCGATGGCCGACATCCAGTTGCTGTCGGTCTGCTCGGGCAACGGCCGACGCAGACCCAGCCACGCACCATCAAGGAACGTGTAGAAGCGCCAGTCCTGCAGACCCCACAGGCTGAAGGGACGGGTGCGCCACTCCAGCGTGGCCAACGCGCCGTAGTCACCGATGCCTTCGGCCGAGCGGTAGCCGCGCGTGGTGTACATGCCACCGGCGGCGAACTGCTCGCCCGAGACCAGTGGCTGGTCGGTCATCTGTGCCGACACGCGGGCGAACCACTGCGCGCCGCTGTCGAGGGTGTAGGTATCGCTGATATCCAGCTTGACCGCGAAGAAGCTCGGATCGGCGTAAGCGCGCTTCCAATCGAACTCATCACCGGAACTGCCATAGCCCAGCAGCGTGCGGGTGCCGAACACCGCCTGCAGGCTGACACTGAGCTGGTGCTTTTCGCCCTGGCGGAAGCCGCTGTAGGCGAAGGTGATCGGCGCGTACTTCAGCGGTGCGAAATCGGAGGCCTGGCCGACCATGGCCACCGATTCGTCCAGGTCCTTGAAGTCGATGCCGGCGGACAGCTGGTGCCACCACGCGCCCGTCATCGGCAGGGTGTGGTTGAGTTTCAGGCCCAGCGCATGGCCCTTGCCGGTCACGTTGGTCTGGCCGCTGGAGACCACGTTGCTGTCGGAACGGTAGCCGGAAAACTCCAGCATCCAGTCCGGCCCGGCCAGCGGCAGGCCGTAGGACGCCGACAGCACATTGGCCTGGTCCAGGTCCTGCGGGGCGGCAAAGAAGGTGAGCGAGGCGGTGTGGTCGCGCTGCCACAGGTTGTCGTTGCCGATGCTGAGGGTGCTGCGCAGCGGCTCGGTATCGACGCTGTGGTCGTTGTTGACGCTGGCGCTGTAACGCCACGGCGACGCATCATCCACCTTCAGTTCGACATCCATGCGGCCGTCCGCACCGGGCTTGACCAGCGGGATGACCTGGCGCTTGCCGCCGCGGTTGAGTTCGGTCAGCTGTGCCTGTGCCTGGGCGAAGTCCGGCACCACGCCGGCCTGCAGGGCAGGCACGCGAGCGCGCAGCCGCTGCGGATCATTGTGCTGCGCACCGACAACCTTGACCTCGCCGATGCGGGTCTCGCTGACCTGCAGGATCACCACGCCGCCGCTGACCTGCTGTTCGGGCAGCTCGACATACACGGACTGGTAGCCCTTGCCCTGGTAGGCGGTCTGCAGCGCCAGCCGCGCCGCTTCGACATCCTGCAATGTGCGGTCCGGACCCAGGTACGGGGTGACGGCACGTTCGATCTCGCGCGCATCCAGCACGCTGTTGCCGCGCACAAGGTACTCGTTGATGTTGACGCGTGCGGCGGGTGGCGCGGTGGGAGGCGCTTGCTCCTGTGCAGCGGCCAGCGGAATCACGCACATCAGGCACAACGGCAGGGGCACCCAGGCCCCTGCCTTGGTCGGGAAGAACATCAGTGGCGTCTCAATGCGGAAGAATGGGAAGGCGATGCAGAACGGGGGGCAGTGGCATCGTCATTGCCGCTTGGCCGAAGAGGTGGCCATGCGTGCACGCTGTTCGGCGGTCAGTTCACCCATGCCAACCACCTGCACCACGCTGTCCGGGTCGTAGCGGCCGTCATCACTTGCCGGCCGCGTGCTGCTGGTGGCCTCGCCAAAGCCGAGCACCTGCACACTGATGGTCGATGGCTGCGTCTGCTGGGTCTGCCGCTTGACCATCTCCTGCGCGGCCTGCACGGCACTGTTGGCAGCGGTACTGGCCGAGGTCAGCGCACTGACATTCACCGCTGCAACCACCGGGATGCCGGCGGACTTGCCCTGCACCTGGATGTTGTCGGCGTTGAGCACCTGCAGTGCCGCCAGATTGACGTTGCCGGAGACGCGGATACCGGCCTCACCGGCGTCGATGGTGCCCAGCGGCGCGATCAGGTCGATGTCACCCGGCGCGATCTCCGGGATCGGGTTGAGGGTGGCGATGCCGGCACCGGTGGTGGGCGTGTTCGGCGACAGGCTGACGTTGCCTACGCTGTCGTAGACGCGGCGCTGCGGGGTGTAGACCACCGTGGTCTTGCTGCCACGTCCGGCGTTGATGTCACCGCCGGCCGACCAGGCGAGGATGTTGCCACCGAAGGTGGTGAAGACGCGGCTCTGGCCGAGCAGGATGCTGTCGCGCGAGTAGATGCTGATGTCACCCTCGCCCTGGGTCATCACGCCCGAGCCTGCACCCGGCACGAAGCCACCGTCGATGCCGACCAGCGTGCGCCCGCCCGGGGTCAGGATCTGCACGTCACCACCGAACTGGGTGTGGATACCTGCGTCGACCACTTCGTAGTAGGCCACGCCGTAGGACGGACTGCCCATGGCCTGCCACTCGGCCTTGCTGATGTACGTCTTGCCCGGTGTCGGTCGATCCTTGCCGACACCATTCGTGCTGATGTACTCATCCACGTACAGCGCACTGCTGAACAGCGTCAGATCGCCGTTGTAGCGGCCACCGTTGTCGCCTCCCGGCAACAGCGTGGCGATCGCTTCACGTCCGCGCGCGTAGCTGCCGAAGCGCTTGCCGTCAGCATCGTTGTACTCGCGGCCGGCGCTCTTCAGTTCGGCGTAGTAGACGTCGCGCAGGAACGCATGCTGCTGCTCGGCCGGAAGGGCCGTGAAGAACGTACGCGCATCCATCGTACCGGCATCGAAATGCAGGCCCAGGCCGTTGTCAGCACCGAAGCGGGTGCTCAACCAGTTCACCAGGTGCAACTGGCTCTGCAGGCGGAACTCGCGTGCCAGCGAACGACTGGCGGCACTGCCACCGCTGCTCAGTGATGCAGCGCGCGCCTGGTCCAGTTCGGCCTGCTTGCTGGCCAGGAAGGCATCGGCACCGGCAGCATCACCGCTGTAGCCGAACTCGCGCTGCAGCCACTGTGGCAGCGTCAACTCGCCACTGTAGATGGCGACCGCCTTGCCAGGCTGCTCGGACAGCGGTCGCTCCGGATCGGCCAGGTTCACCGCATCCAGGTAGCGCGCGGCAAATGCGTTCCAGTCCGCACCCGCCCCCATGCCGGCCGCCACCACGATGCTGGCACCGCTCGCACGATCGCTGGCGCTGGCATCGACAACGTTGCCCAGTGATTTGATCTCGCCCTTGTCGGCCAGGTACACGTTGCGGCCAGCACTCACGTCCAGCAGGCCCGGACCAGTGACGTAGAAGCTGCTGAAGCGGATGTCACGCCCGGCCTGCACCACCGAGATGTCATCGGCGTGGCCGTGCGCGATCAGATTGCCGCGGCCTTCGCCGACGGTATCCTTCTGGCCCAGGCCCGTGCCGCTGTTACTGATATCACGGCCAGCGCGGATCGCCACCGGAATCGAGCCGTCATAGCGATAGCCGTCGCGTGCCTTCAGCCCCAGCTCGGCTATCTGGCCCATGCGCAGGCCAACGATGTCACCCTCCACGGCGTAGTAGCGCGCCGGCTGCTGGCCCACGGCCGCATAGCTGGAGGTCGCCTGGCTGCCGAAGTTCAGCAGCGAAGCGTTGCTGATGCGGCCATTGCCATCGGTGATCCAGTCGTTGAAGGCGATGTTGGCCGCCGCAGCGTTGTGGATGCGCGTCGGGCTGAAGCCATTCGGCCCACCGCCGGTCTGCGAGATGATGCCCATGAACGCCGGATTGAACGGACTGCTGAGCGCCGCCGGGTCGGCGGTGGATGCGGTGATGGCATAGCCGCTGGCGTAGATCGAGTCGCCTGCCAGCAGGGCCAGCTCGCCCTTGCCGGTGGCGTTGATGAACTGGCTGCCTTGCGGCGAGGGCGCCAGTGTCAGCCCGCGCAGCACGCGTAGGGGTGTACTGCCGTAGTTGTTGCGCAGCGCGGTGCTGCCCACGCCGTAGTAGAGGCTGCCGTTGGCGGCCACCGCACGCAGGATCGAGGGATAGAAGTCGCCATCCAGCGTGCCCGACGCGTTGCTGCCGCGACGGTCGGTGGCGATGTCTTCGCTGTTGCCACCACCGGCCCACTCGGTGGTCGGGGTCAGGTTGCCACCGGCACTGAACAGGTCGACGCTGGTGGACGGCGTCCACAGCGAGAACGAACTCCAGCCCTCGCCCGCCAGCTGGCGGCCGCCGTAGGTGAACGGCGTGGCATTGAGCAGCTTGGTGCGACCCGGATCGCCAACGCCGCCCAGCACCAGATCGCCACGCGTATCCAGCCGTGCTGACGAATCGCCAAGCACCAGCACCGGACCGCCACCGGCATAGGCACGCCCTGCCGCAAACGGATCACCGCCACGCGAATCGATGTGGTCCAGCACGCCGTAGCGCAGCTGCAACCCACCCAGCGCGCCGGCTTCCACGCGCAGCGCACCGCGCAGGTTGACCAGCGTGCTGTTGAGGTCGTGTTCGTTGCGGCGCAGTTCCGCGTTCGGGTTCAGGCTGCCGCCGATGCGCAGGTCGAGGTCACCACCACCGGTCAGCACCAGATCGCCCGTGGCGGTCATGCGGCCACTGCTGCCGACCGCCAGGTTCAGGCCCTGGCTGCGCGGCACCAGGTTCTTGTCCAGGCTCTGCGCGCCCAGATTGAGGCGTGCGTCACCGCGGGCGGACTGGATACCGGCATCACCGCCGGCTTCCACCACCAGATTGCCACCGCCCAGCGTGCCCACGCCGGTGAAGCCGGCCAGGAACGGGGCATTGGCATAGCGTGCGTTGGAGTTGGCCAGGTAGCTGCCATCGGCCGAACCGGGCACATAGGTGCCGAAGTTGACCCACCACGCAAC
This sequence comes from Stenotrophomonas sp. NA06056, assembly GCF_013364355.1. Lineage (NCBI taxonomy): Bacteria > Pseudomonadati > Pseudomonadota > Gammaproteobacteria > Lysobacterales > Lysobacteraceae > Stenotrophomonas > Stenotrophomonas sp. NA06056. The sequence continues at coordinate 4,217,648 of NZ_CP054931.1, forward strand.
CGGCGTGCCGTCACTGCCCGGCGTCACGCTGCCGGTGCCCTGCCGCCACAACCAGTTGCCGATGGCCACCGAGCCGATCTGCCCGCGCATCAGGCCGAAGGACACGTTGTTGCGGGGCTCGCCGCCCGCACCGATCAGGTCGCCGACCAGATTGCCGCCAGCGCGCACCAGTACGTTGCCGCCATGTTCGGGATACCACGCGCGGTAGAGGCTCTGCGTACCGCCGTCGATCAGCGGCCGGAACGCAGCCTCCTGATCCTTCCACAGCAGGCTGCCGTCCTTCAGCGCGCCGCGTGGCTGGTTGTAGGGGTCAACGCCATTGCCAGCGGCCAGCGACGACGATGCGGTGCCGGCGGTGTACACGCCATAGGGAGAATGCATCTGCAGGTCACCGGCGGCCACCAGGTCGAGGTCGCCGGTGCCGGTACGCAGCACACTGAACACCTGCTCGCGGGCGGGCCGGGCGATGTCGGCGTACTGCGGCGGCACTCCCGGGTTGGCCTCGAATACCGGTTCACCCAGGCCCCAGGCATTGAGCTCCAGCGGGCTGGTGGTGATCAGGCCATACAGGATCAACATGTCGATGATGTCCTGGGTGATCACTTCACCGGCGACCACCAGGCTGGGCAGGCCGATCGAGTTCCACGTGTCAGCGTCAACGTCCATCGCCCAGCGATACTCCGCAGGAATGCCCGTGCCTGGCACCGGGGCGTTCTCCACCAGCACGCCGTAATGGGTATCGGCCAGGCGTACCGTGCCGGTGGCGCCGCGCGCTACGGCGCGGGTATCGGCCGCCTGCAGATCCGCACCCGCCACCAGGCGCAGGTAGAACGACTGCGAGCCAGCTGCCAGCATCGGCGCCAGCGCCCAGGTGCGTCCCTGGTTGCCGTTGGCATCGGCCGGGCGCAGGTTGATCGACTCCGCGCCACCCGGCAGTTTGACGTCGGTTTCCGACGGCAGGATCGCACCCTTGGCCAGCAGCAGCGGCTGCGCAAGGCGCATGCCCACCGGCAGCGGAACGCCGGCCGGCCAGATGCCGGCCGCCATCGAGGTGGCCGCAGGTACACGGAATCCGGCATCCAGCTGGGTGCCCGCCGCCAGCGTGGTGGTCTGCGCCAGCACCGTACCGGCCGCGTGCAGCACCGCGCCTTGGCCATCGCGGATCGCGGCGCCCAGTACAGTACCCGCCGGCAACACCAGCGCATCGGCCAGCATCATGCGTGAAGGCAGCTGCGTGCCCGCGGGCAACTGCATGGCCGCTGCGGGAAGATCAAAGTTGAGCGTGCGGCCAGATTGGAACGCACTGCCAGCATCCAGCGTGACCACTCCGCCGTGCGGAATCACCACTTCGCCACCGAACGGAATGCGACCATTCGGCAACAGCCAGCCCTTGTCGTCCGGAGTGCTGCCCTTCATCAGGCGCGAGCCATCGAAGCCGTCGCTGATGCTGCCGAACACCTCCAGGTCGCCCGCTGCACGCAGCACCAGCGCGCCCGCTTCACCGGAGCCGTACTGGCCGGTCTTCTGCAGATGCGGGTTGAGGCTGGCATAGCGATAGCCGGACAAATCGATATCGCCATCCACATGCAGATGGCCATCGCGATTGACCGCCGCGTCGGCACTGCTGCTGATCTGTACGCCCGGACGCAGATGGAACTGGTCGCCATAGGCACGCAGCCCGGCCAGCTTGCCGTCGATCAACGCACGATTGCCCAGCGCATTGTCGATGAACGCCGTGCTGTCGGCGTGGAGCGTGTCCAGATAGGCCTGGTTGATGACCTGGTAGCTGCGACCATCCACCGTGGCATCGGTGCCGGCTGCAGCGTCGGTGTAGTTCTGGAAGGCGTTGACGGTGATCGCGCGCGCACCGTCGATGCGTACCGGCGCCGAGGCATCGATGGCAACATCATTACCGCGCGCGCCGCCCAGGCGGGGCGCATTGAGCACCACACTGCCGTACGCCGCCGGTGCGCCGCTGACGCCAAGATCCATGCGCGCGCCGGCAGCGAGCGCCAGAAGGCCCGTACCCGAATCCAGTTCGATCACGGCACGGTTCGGCGCTTCGATCACCTGGCCGTAGCTGTCCCGTCGCAACACGCTGCCGTGCGCGTCCAGCACCGCGCTGGAGCCAACGCTGAGGCCATCGCGTGCGGCCAGGCGGATGCTGCCCACCTGTTCACCGCTGGCATCGATGCGGCCCTGCACGCTCAGATGGCCGGCATCGACCGAGACGTTCACCTCGCGCGCCTTCAGCCCATCACCAATGACCAGGTCGCCCTGCTTGAGCTGGAAGCTGCGGCCACCGAAGACCTGGCCTGCGTTGAGGCGCGCGTTGAGGCCGGCGAAGTCATCGATGTGCTGGGCACGCAGATCCAGATAGGCACTGCTGTAGGGCACCCAGGTACCGCCCGTGTCGTAGCGTCCACTGCTGCCGCCCAGTATCTGGCCGGCCAGCAGGACAGTGCCGGCGTCTGCACCCAGCGCGACGGCATTGAGCCGGCCGCCGCGGTTGTTGACTGCCGACAGATCGATGCGCGAGCCCGCCGCCTGCACGATGTTGCCAGCCTGCGAGTCCAGCGTGACATCGCCGCCCCAGCTGTAGCGACTGACATCGAACATGTCGATGCGGCGCCCGGCAAGGTCCAGCTGCGCACCCTCGCCCAGACGCACGTCATCCTGCGCTGCCAGCTGCAGCTTGCCGCTGGGCAGCTGTACGCGGGTATCCAGCAGCAGATCACGGCCAGCCTGCAGTGAAAGCTCAGCGCCCAGCGCCGCGGCCGGATCGCCGATGACCGCAGTGGCGCCCTGCGCTGCGACCACCGCGATGCGGCCACCGGCACGGATGCGGTTGATCGAGCCGGCTGCACCAGTGAACAGCGGGGTGCTGATCAGCAGGTCACCGCCGCTGTAATCGAATGCCTTGGTCTTGCCGTTCCAGGCGCCCTGCGATTGGTACACCGACAGGCTGCCGGTGTGGTTGGCGCTGATGCGTTCGCTGGCGTTCAGTGCAACCGTGCCGAAACCCAGCGTCTGCCGGTCGTGCATGGCCACGGTGTCCGGCTGGGACTGCTCGGCATAGCCGAACAGGATCTGCCGTGCGTCCACCTGCAACCGGCCACTGCCCGAACCTGCGCCGCCGGCAACGACATCACCCGCCGGGCGCGCGCTACCGTTCCAGACAAGCGTGTCGGTGCGGATGCGGGCCACCGCATCGGCATCGCCCTGGCCACGGATGGCCGGCGTGGTCAGCACCAGTTGTCCCAGCGTCGACGTGCCGTTGGCGTCAAGCGTGGACAGCTCCACCGAATCAAAGAAGTTCACTGCATCGCCAGCCGTCAGCACCAGCTTTTCCAGTGCCGGCGCACCGGTACTGGTATCACCGCGCAGCAGGCGGTCCAGCACCTGCTGGTTGAGGGTGAGTCCGGCCGGCAGCAGGCCCTCGGTGGCCATCCGTGCCAGCGCATCACTGCTGCCCACGTTGATGTTGCCAACGGCCAACACCAGGTTACGGGCACCGTAACGCGCACTGTCCGCCAGCTGGAAGCCGGCCGTGGTGGCTGCGGTGAGGGTGCCGCCTGCGTACAGCGTGGTGGCACCGCTGCAGCTGCGGTCGGTGCCGCACCCCCCGATCAGGATGTCACCCTGGCCATAGCGCGCCTCGGTGCTGGTCGTGGGGGCCAGCATGTCCAGCCAGCCGTTGGATACCGCCAGCACCGCCGTGGTGCCTGGGTCGAAGACGTAGCCTGCAGTCGAATCCCACGCCGCCGCGCCCTTTCCAAGCGTATTGATCGATGCGCCCTGCTCCACCGTGATGCCGCCATCGCGCGCACCGGCCACCAGGAACACCTGCGCGGCCGACAATTGCGCGCCGCTGCGCAGCACCACCTGCGACGACGCTTGGCCGTTGCTGCCAAACCCGAGCTTGTAGGCGTCCTGGGTGATGCGGTTGACCTGGAACACCGAGGTCGGCGTGCCGCCGATCGACATCGTGTTGGCACCCACCGCGTTCAGCGCATCGGCACTCACCGAGAGGCCAGAGAAGCCGTCGGTGGCGGTGCTGCCCGACGCCAGCACTTCCAGCGCACCGGGGCTGCGCACCACCAGTTCACTGCCGTAGCCACCGCTGGCCGCTTCACCACGTACGCTGCCCGGCGCGATCGCCAGCGCATGCAGTTCCGGTTTGTCGGCCTGGCGATTGGAAAGGTCCAGCGTCAACCTGCCGGCATCACGCTCCAGCCTGGGCCGCGGTGCACCGTCACGCTGCGCCCAGGCCAGGCCGAACTGCGCGTAGCTTGTTTCGTTGTACTGCGAGTACTGCCGCAGCGTGTCAGCGGCCGTCACGATCACCTGCGAGGTCAGCGCATCCTGGATATCGGTACCGGCCGTGCTGAACCGCGCCGCCGTGCTCCACGAACCGTTGCGCATCGCCGTGCTGGCGCCGAAGCCGGCCTGGCTGCTGGCCTGGCCATTGAGTTCCACCCGGAATGCGCCCGGCAGCAACGCGTAGGTCGATGGCAGCAGCGTGTAGGTGCCGGCCGGCAGGCCTGGCACGCCCGCACCGATCTGGATCTGGCGGCCGATGGCCGGATCGCCTGCGCCCTTCTCCGCGGCGATCGGTGCGGCATCGGCCTGTGCGCCGGGCACGATCGCATAGACCGGATTGCTGGACAGGCCGGGCAGCACGAAGCTACCGCCGTTGGCATCGATCTGCACCAGCGGATGCAAGCGTGCATCGGTGGAGCCACCACGCCCGCTCAGGAACGCCGCACCACTCAGCTCACCGCCGCCGGACAGGTCCAGCACCGCACCGGCCTGTACGTCGATGTTCTCGCCTCGCAGGGTGACGCCACCAAACTCGTTGCCGCCGACACCGATGCCCTTGTAGACCGCATCCAGGCCGTCATGCACGTAGGTGAGGCCATCCTTGGTGCCGCCATAGGGCATGCGCAGACCCACGCCACTGACGGACGTCACGCTGCCCGGCAGCAACTGCACGCGGCTGGCCAGTCCGAAGGTGCCGCCGTCGACCTGACCGATCAGGAGCTCGCCCAGCGGCGCGCGCACCACGCCACCCTGTTCAATGTTGGACGACAGCAACCGCAGGCTGCCGAAGGCCGCCAGCGGCGCGACCGGCAGGGCATCGCTACTGCGCTCCACGCGCAGCGAGCGCGCCGGGTCGTACACCACCTGGAACTGACCCCACTGGTCGACAGTGCCTTTCTTGCCGGCACGGATCTCACCCACAGCCTGGGTGGCGGGATAGATCTGGCTGGCAGACAGCACCAGATCGCCCACCGTATCGATCGAACTGCGGTCGCGCACCTTGGATTTGAGCAGGCGCAGGTCGCCCTTGCTGCGCAGTTCCACGGTCTCGAAGCCGTCGCGCTGCACATCGATGGTGCCGGCGCCCTGTGCCAGCTTGCCGGACGTACCAAAGGCCACCGACTCGATCACATCCAGCGTCCCCGCTTCCACGCGCAGCATGGAGGCGTCACGCAACGAAGGCAGGCGCTGGATCTCGGGCAGCGGCAGGGTGTGTGCATCCTTCGCACCCCGGGTGTTGCCGGCCAGTCGCACGTATGGCGCGGCGAGCGCTATCTGCGCACCGTTTCTGCTGTGTTCTGCCAGGCTGAAATTGCTCCCGGTCAGGCGCAGGCCCTGGCTCATGGCCAGGTCGACGCCATCGTTGAAACTCATCACGCCGTTGACCAGCAGGCTCAGGTTGCCAAAGCCTCCGGCCTGGATGCGGTCAACGCCAATCGTGGCGCGTCCATAGACCAGCGCAGGATCAACCTGGCCGGGCTGCAACGCTGCAGCCAGTCCACTGCCGGGCTGCTGCTGGAATACGCTGAGTTCGCGCAGCGAGCGCACGCGGTCGTCCGGATTGCCGGCCAGCAGATAGTTCGGTGCCTCCAGTGCCACCGACAGGGTGCCGCCTGCGGCGCCGCGTCCACCGGCAGCGGCACGCAGGCTGCCGTCCAGGAACAGGCCATTGAAGCTGGCCAGGTGCAGCACGCCACCATCGCCGGCCACCTCGGTTGCCCCTTGGCCCGGCACGTCGAGCGTGGCACTGGCACCGGAGGCATCGAGGCGTGCCCCCGGACGCACCACCACAAATGCGTCCACGCCATCCACGCTGGTGGCGTTGGCGTCGTAGCGGCCACCCAGCTGGATGCGGCCGCCGTCGCCGACCCGACCGAAACGCTGGCCGCGCGCATCACGCTCAACCTGGGCCACACCGGAAACATCCAGCACGGCGTGGTCGCCGATCCACAGCGAGCGGTCGTGACTCTTCGGCGACGCGGCGATCTCGCCCAGCCCCATGTCGAGGATGTCGATGCGGCCACTGTTGGCCTGCAAGGTACCGTCCACGGTGATCTGGCCATTGCCTGCCAGGCCGATACTGCGGCCGTTGTCGACCTGCAGGTGCGCGTCCTGACCAATCGTCAGCGTCGCCAGCGGGCCCATCGTGCTGCCCGCACGCAGCTGCAGATCGGCACCCTTGCGCTGCTGCAGCGTCGCCTTGGCAGTGTCAGCGCTGAACTCCGGCGCCAGCCATTCCTGCAGTGCCTCGCTGGGCGCACTGCCACTGCGCAACGCACGCGCATGTTCCAGATCCAGCTGCAGCACCGGCATGCTCACCCGCAGGTCGGCGCCGGGCGCGACGGCCAGACTCTGCTGGCCGGTCACTTCATAGCGCGCGAAGCCTTGCCCGAACAGTTCGCTGGCCAGCTGCAACGGACGCTCGACCGCCACATCCTGGGCCAGCACATTGCCGGCGGCGATGCGCGTGCCGGCGGCGAAACGGATATCGGCCGGTGCCAGGCTGCCGGCTTTCAACGTCGCCGCCGATGGCAGGACCCGGATGCCCTGCGGGAACACGTCCGCCGTCACCAGGAAGTTGATCGGGAAGCCGCCCTGGAAGCCAGTGATCTGGGTAACGACGGTGCCTGCGGCCAGCGTCGGCGGCGGCGTCCACACGTTCACCGTGAAGGAACGCCCGTCGAGCGTACGCAGAACGTAGGAGTCGGCATTGGCCACCGGCTTGGGCGGGGTCCAGGTTGCGGCCAGGGTGAGGTGGGTTTCCGGTCGCGCCGGATCCACCACCGGCTGGGTACCCAGCGTTTCGCCCGGTTGCGCCTGTACACGGGTGTAGGCGTAGTCGACCGGCAGCGTGCTGCCCGCCAGTACCAGGAAGGTCTCGGAGGTGAGCAGATCGATCGGCGCGCGCTCGCCCGCGCGCAACAGACCGTCGCTGCCGGCCACCTGCCCACCGATCACCACCGCCTTGCCCGATTGCAGGCGCAACGTACCGCCGCCCTTGACGCCGTGGCCGCGCAGCTCGCCCTGCAGGCTCAGCTGACCCGCCGCGATGCCGGCCACCGGCGCTTCCTCCAGCGCGTTGGCGATCAGCGCGATGTCCCCGCCACGCCCACCACGCAGATGGTCATCGGCCTGCAACGCCGCACCCGAAGAGGCATCAAGGCGTGCGCCGCGCGCAACCTGCACATCCTGGCTGCTGCGCAGCTGGATGCTGCCACCGTCCACGTAGGGCATGCCCGCGATGCCAAGCGGATCGGTCTGCAGGTTGCTCCACAGGCCACGGGTATCAAGCAGCACGCCCTCGCCCACCACCGTGCGTGCGCGGCTGTTGGCAGCCACGGGCACCAGTGCACGATCAAACCAGCCGGTACTCTCGTTCCAGCCGGGGACGATGTTGCCCAGCGCGATCGCGCCGCCCCGGGCCACAAGATCGGCATTCACCTGCACCTCGGTGGCATGCAGGCCGAGCGAACCGCCTGCTGCCATCTGCAGCGACTGGTCCACCACCACCGCGTCACGTGCGTAGACCTGCAGGCCGCCCAGCGCCAGGCCGTTCAGCCACGACGCATCCAGATACATGCCGGAGCTGCTGTCACCCTCTGCAAGCGGCACGCTGCCGATCTGCACCTTGCCGGTCACGGCCGAAGGCGTGTAGCGCAGGCCGTGCATCGCCTTGTCCTGCACCGCACGCTGCTGGCCGATCACCAGCTGACCATTGCGGGCCACCGCCGTCTGCGCCTGCAGGTAGCCATCCAGATCGGCCTGGCGGGCATTGATCTGGCGGTCGCCCTGGAAGGTCGCGGTCTCGATGTCGCCCTGCAGTTGCGCCGACTGCGTGGCTACGATCATCCGGCCCGCGTCGCGACCGACGACATAGCCATTCTCCAGGCGCTGGCGTGCACCGATCAGCGGGTTGTAGTGGTATTCGGTCGTGCCCCAGCGGGCGTGGCTGCTCTCGAAGCCCTTGTACAGGCCGGTGTACAGCAGGTCGCCCGGCGCGGTGGAGGCGTTGTACAGGCGGCCATCGGCACCCTTCAGGTAGGTCTGCTGGATATAGCCGGTCTGCACGTCCAAGGTGCCACCGGACAAGTTGATCTGCGAACCCGCACGCGTCTGCAGGCTGCCGCCACTGAACTGCACGGTGCCGCCCTGCGCCGACCATTCACCGATACCGTGACCGGTAACGCCCAGGTAGCCGCCCACTTCCAGCAAACCGCCGGCGGTGTACCAGCGGTCGGTCTCGTAACCGTTGGTGCCGGCCGGCACCAGGGTCAGGTCGCGCCGGTCCAGCCAGATGTTGTTGCTGTTGAGTTTCTCGCCAAGGCGGTTGACCGGCGCATCGCGCTGTTCGTTGCCCTGCACACTGATCTGGACATTGTTGGCTTCCATCGCGATCTTGACGCCGACATGGCCGGACACATCGATGCGCGCGCCCTGCTGCAACTCGGTGCCGCGCGCATCCACGTATACCTGGCCGCCGGTGGCCAGCGTCAGGCTGTCCTTCGCGAAGCGGACATCGCCGGCAGTATCGATCTGCACCAGCGACTGGTCGCGGCGGTGCTGGATACCATCACCGGCCTTGTCCGAATCCAGCACCAGCGTCTCGCGCTGCACATCCAACGCGCTGGTGGCCGAGTCGTCCAGCACGATGGCGGTGGTGCTGCCCTGTGCCAGCTGGATGCTGCCGTCGACATCGCTGCGCTCATTGCGCAGGTGGATGGTGCCGCGCGTATGTACCGAACTGGTGGCCACCAACGTGCCGTGCTGCTGCACGTCATGACCGACCAGGGTGATGTCGCCGGTGCTCGCCTGCACCAGACCGGTGTTGCTGACCATGCCTGCCGCAGCATCGACCGGTGTGCCGGCCACTGCAGGCGCGCGAAGCGCGGTCACCACGTTGCCACGGGTGGTGGAGGTCAGGTTCTGGTCGGTGCCCAGGCCCTTGCGGATCACGAACGCATCACCCGCGGCCAGCACGGTCTGGCCGTTGGCGCTGCTGATCTGTCCGTGATTGCTGACCTGCCGGCCGAGCAGCAGTACATAGCCGCCCCCTTCGGTCACGGTAGTCGGCGCATGCGTGGTGATCTGCGCACCGCGCTCGACCACCACATCACCGGTGGCCGCCGCATGCGCAAAGCTGTTGGCGCTGCTGCTCAGCTCATTGCCGAAGGTGGGAATGAAGGCCGCACCCTGCGCATCGCTGTACAGGCCCTTGCGGAACTGCGCATCGCTGATGTTCACCGCCGAGGCGGCCAGGTTGCGGACGTTCACCTGGCTGCTGCCGTCGAACACCACGCCATTACGGTTGACCAGCATCACCGTGCCCTGGCCCTGGATGCGGCCGAGGATCTGCGACGGGCGTGCGGATGGATCGTTGATGCGGTTGAGCAGCGACCAGCCGGCCTGCTGGTCGAAATCGACCACGGTATTGCGGCCGACGTTGAAGGTTTCCCAGTTGAGGATCGCCTTGTCGGCAGTCTGCGCGATGCTGACCGTGGTGGTGCCATCCTTGCTGCTCTGCACCGGACCGCTGGCGTTGGACCAACCCTTGGTCAGCGCATCCTCGTCGATCTTCAGGCCACCCTGGCCCAGGCCATCGGGCACCTGGCTGCCGCGCAGGCGCGCCGCCTCGCGCGCGCTCTGCTGCAGGCGCTGCTGCATGGCGATGGCCTGCGCGGCCGTGCCGAGATTGTCCAGCGAGGTCTGCAGCGTCTCCCGTGCTTTCTGCGCCTGTGCATCGGTGCGCACCAGGTTGGACGGCATGCCGTTGGGCATTCGTCCGCTCTGCGCGGCAGTCTGCTGCTGCACGCCCTTGTTGGCGAACCACGCGGGGCTGAAGGCCTGTTGCGCCGATACTCCGCCTACCATGCCGCCGGCCATCAACAACAGGGCGATGGCCTGCGCGAGCGGCTGCACCTGCGGTTCCCGTGCCGTCGCGCGCATACCCGGATCGTTCTGCTGCTTCACCATCGCCATCACCCGTCGCAATATCGTTCGCTGATAAGGGCAAGCGCGTCTTGCCGCCGTGCTGCACTGCTACGTCCCTGCCATCGGGACGTAGCGTGACCGCGACGTGCGTTGCGCTTGTTACGGTGGATAAGACCGGGCCGGATGGCAGCGACTGAACCGCTGCAACAAAAAATTCATCTGCGGATGACGTGCTGTCGACTCATGCCACGAATGTCATCGCAACGTCATACGTGCGTGCTCTCATCGCGCGCCCGCAGGTCTACCTGCTCAGCCCAGCAGCACCACGTCGCCGGGCATGCTGACAACGCGTGCGCCATAGGCATCGCGTACGAGATCGATGAAGGTGTCGATGCGTTGCAACGAAATACGGGCCTGCACCCGGCGCTGCGACAACGCACTGTCTGCGATGACGATGCGTCCGGTGCGGTAGCGGTTGATCTCTTCAACCACCTCCGACAGCGGCTGGTCGTCGAACATCAGCCAGCCGTGTCGCCACGCATCGACGCGCTCGGTCGGCACCTGCCCTACCGAGGCGATCCGCTCACCGTCCAGGCGCGCCTGCCAGCCCTGCTGCAGCGCGACCGTCCGCGCGCCACGAACAAGCGCGGCGGTGCCAGCCAGGCAGGTCACCCGCACATCCGCGCCGACGCAGCGCACGTTCACCCGCGCGCCCGGGTCCAGCCTTACCTGCGCGCCCTCCACCTGGATCACGAAACCGCGGCGTATCCACGCAGGCAGCGCGAACTGTGCCTCGCCCTGGCTCAACTGCAGGCCGCGCGCGTTGGTGCCGGACCGTCGCAGACGGGTGCGCGTCCCCATCGCCACCGTTACGCCCTGGATCTCCAGTTCGCGACGCTCACCGGTGGCGGTGCGGTAGTCCGCGCCCAGTGCACCCAGCTCCGGCCACAGGCCCAGCGGCGAACTGGCCGCGAGCCAGCAGCCACCGGCCGCCGCCGCGACTGCGCCGCCCAGGAATGCCCTGCGCCCCATCCGTGTGCGGCTGCGTGGCCGAGCATGGCTGTCGGCGTGGGTCGCTGGCGGCAGACTTGCCACCGGCTGCACCACATCGGTCGCAGGCGCCTGTGCTGCCTGCGCGCCCCCGGCCTGCAGCGCCGGACCCAGTGCCTTCCACAGCGCACGCGCCTGCGCGAACGCAGCGGCGTGGCGCGGGTCCAGCCCCCGCCATCGGCGGAAGGCATCGGCGTCGGCCTCGCTGACGGCCGCACCGTGCAGGCGCAGCAGCCAGTCCTGTGCCTGTTGTTGTACGTCTGCCGGCAGTGCAGAGGCCACGTTCGTCTTCATATCAGTCATGACGGTTTTCCGGCGCCAGGACCGAACCGTTGCACCAACGGGCGGTCCAGCCGGCCCGCGCAGTGCTGCAGGGCCTTCTTCAGCTCCTTGCCGATCATCCGCGCCGATACCCCGTGCTGCAGGGCGATGGTTTCGATCGGCAGCTGCTCGATGCGCGCTGCCACCAGGATGGCGCGCTGGCGCTCGGGCAGCTCGCGCAGGGCCAGCTCCAGCTGCGCCATTTCCACCTGGCCGAAGGTCACCGTGGCCGGATCCAGATGGTCGGCGGTCTCGTCCATCAGCGCATCCAGTTCGGTGCCGGTCAGCATCCGTGCGTGGGCCTGGCGCTGGTCGCTGGCGGCGTTGATCGACATGCGGAACAGATAGGCCACCGGGCTGCGCTGCGGCACGATGTTGCCCATCCGCTCGACACGCAGCCAGGTCTCCTGCAACGCATCCAGCGCCAGGTCGTCCGAGCCCAGGCGCCGGCGCAGGCGCTTGCGGAAGGCTTCGTAGTGGTCGAGGAACAGTCCTCGAAGTGCGGTCATCGCGCGCCCCTGCACGGCGGCGTGCGGCCCGCAGCGTGTGGCAGCAACAGCAGCGTCACCGGTTGCGGCAGGTCCACCGGCAGCCCTGGCATGGCCAGGTCATCCAACCGCCGAAGAATCGCGGCATCGCGACGTGGATCGCCACTGCCTTCCAGAACGTCGGCGCGGCCCACCCGATGGCTGGCAGGGTCCACCCATAGTTGCAGTGCAACCCGATAGCTGCCAGGTCGCGTCGCGTGCGAGCTGCACAGCGCTGCCTCCAGCGATTGCTGGATGACCCGAGCGGCACGGTGCTGGGCCGCAGCGGAGGCGGTTGCAGAGGATGGGCCGGCATCGGACGGGCCGGTGCCACCGGGTGCAGGGGTCTCACCCGCTACCAGCGTGAACCCGCCACCCTCGACAAATCGAGGGGCCAGGCCCGTGCCCCGCAGCAGCATCTGCAGCGCCGGCAAAGGCGCATGGCGTCCACTGACTGCCGTCGAGCGCAGGCCGCCCAGCATGCGGGCATCAATCAGAACCGCCACCCCTGTGGTCTCCCCATACACCTGCAACGCCTGTGGCAACGGTTGGGCTGGAATGTCGAACAGGTAGGTAGTCCCCTCGGGCGCAGCGCCCGCGCCGGCCCAGGCCAGCAACGCCGGCGCCAGCATCCATGCGATGCACAACAGCCAGGCAACGCGGCGGATGCAGCGATCACGCGTTCCCGCCCGCATTGCCGGCCCCCCGTCCTGCGCTCCGGTGTCATCAAACTGCATGCAAGACACGCCAGCATCACAACGCCAAGCCGGTCACGTTAGGTCGGCTTCATTGCAGGATGGTGACACCCATGCATCCCTTCCGCTGGCTTGTTACAGGCATCTTTCTGCTACTGGCACCGCACGCGTGGGGCGGCACTGCAAAGGCTGCGCCCGCGCTGACGCCCGCCGATGCTGCCTGCATCGAGATTGAGGTCAACGGCGAACGCATTCCCGACTACGCCTGCATGAGCGAACGGTTGATGCCCGCGTCGCGCAGGCCCGTGCCTGAGATACCGGCGTCCGAGCAGCGGGTGCGGCAGGCTCCGACCGCGCTCGGCCTGGCCCATCGGGCTGCTACCCAGCAGAGGATGGGGAACAGTTTTGGGATTTCCACGCGGCCTCAGCGGCCGATGGCACCGCCTCCAGCACCGCCGATAACGCGGCCGTGAGGCGGGGAATGCGGTGTCGCTGCCGGACGGAATGCTGACATCACGCGCCAGGCGCCAGCGCGCCTACGAACGGTGGTACTCCGCTACCCGATGCCCCAGCGTACTAAAGCGCCGCCGAGCACCTGCCGAAGACGTTGGCGGGCTTCTCCCGCAGGCTCACGGCAACCACCCGGTGCTTCTGCTCGCCACATCCGCCCATGACCCCATACATGATGAGAAGTCCCTTGTCGTTGACGTAGCCGATGAACGTGCCATTGCCTTCATCCGAAGCCGCCCTGACGAGATAGATGCTCTCCCCTGGTGCTGGCTTCAGGCCACTCAACGGCATTGAACCGATCTTCCCTTGAACCTCTGATGCCGATACCGCGACCAGTGAATTCTTCAACATCCACTCCGCAATGGCGGCTTCACTATTCGCATCAAGCGTGGAAATGCGGTCGAACGGCAGAGTCGTGGAGTTTCCAGGGAAGATCGCATCGGATGAAACATCTACCCAGTCCGATCTCCATTCCGTGTGTTGAAACTGGTTGATGCTGCAGCCTCCCAGCATTGGCAAGAGCAGCAACGGTGCGCGCAAGATGCTTGCGATCTGCACATTGATCTCCTTTCGCTACTGTCGATCAATGTTCCCCTGAATCCAACCGCGCTCGCCGCGCCAGAGATCGGTTAGATGCCCACTGGCGGGGGCCACTATATTTGCGACTTACTCAGGCGCGCTGAGAGCCTGACCGAACGACACGCGTTACTCATCGTCAGACGTCGTCCCACATGAAGCTCCTCCAGGCCCAGCCCAGCATTTCACGAAGAAAATGGACCTGCTTGGTCACACTCTCAAACCTCGCAATTTCATTCTCACCGCGCGCGACCACTACTCCTCCAACTGTCCAGCAACAAGATTGGAGAGGAGAGATGCATTCACCTGAACCTTTGGGGCTGTCAATGTCCCATGCTGCATTGGCTCGTCGAGTAGTTCCAGCTCCCTCCACCATCCAAACAGGCGTCAATAGCCATTTGTCCTTGAAGCCAGAAAGCAAGGGCAACGATCACTGCAATTGCACTGAGGAGGGCAACGATCTTTGAGTATTTTTTCATTTCAATACTTTTCCGGCAACCCATTAGGCCTGAATGGTGAACATACATCAGAGCATGAACCCTCGCCCGCGTGTTCCCGGCCAAATATATTGGCCCGCTGATCTGCAGCCGACGCAGCAGATGAGTCCCCCTTGACCCGCTGATCAAATATCTCCCGTGCATTGCTCATATTGCAAGCAGCCGCTTTCCCGCCTTGTCCGCGCTGAGCAGCCTCACAGTTTGCCTTGCAATGAAAGTACTTATCTTGGAGCTTCGTGTTAGCCATCCTCATGTCGATATAGTTTCTCACGAAATCTTGGGCCCCCTGCCTGTATCCCCGTGGATAAGCGCTCGGAGGAGGAGGCGTTGCGCCGGAATATTTATATATGTACTCAAGGTCTCTCGACTGCAACCCAAACGAATCCACGCTCATTGTCGGACTCCCATCTGCGTACGCGAACGTACTGATCCCTCCCTCCAGACCAATCGGATCACTCTGCGAGTACCGCCCCACCGCCGGGTCATATTCCCGCTGATAGTTGTAGAACAACCCACTCGCATCGGTCGCCTGCTGCCCCGGGAAGCGCAGCGCCGGATCAAACACCACACCATCCCCATCGGGGTCATTGGCCGGTGCCTGATCGCCAAACACCTCACTCTTGTTGCTCCACTCCCAGATCGCCACATCGCGCACGGGGTCGATCACTACACGCGGCGTACCCAGGTGATCGGGCTGGATGTAGGCCAGCTCCGGCACGCCTGCAGTTGCTGTCTGGATCAACGCCACCGGGTAGTTGTCCAGCCAGATCGCCTGCTGCTGCGCCTGCCCGGTGGCCGAATAGTTGCCAACCCACCGCCCGGCTTCGTCATAGACCGTGAGCTGCGCATCGCCACTGGCCGGTGCGCGCAGAACGCGCTCTCCGCGATGGTTGTAACCGTAGCTCTCCACCACAGCATCGCCCTGCTTCATCGCATTCATGCGGTTGGCGTCGTTGTAGGCGAATGTCTTGCTGCCAATGCTGGTGGTGTTGCCCGCTGCATCCTGGTTGCGCGCCTGACCATCCACGGCAATCAGGCGATGGCTGTCAGCCGGATAGGTATAGCTTGCGGTCCCGGCCGAGGTGGTCAGCGAGGTACGGTTGCCGGTGGCGTCGTAGCCATAGGTTTCAATCGGCGTGCCCGTCGCGCCGTCCTGGGTCTGGGTCAGGCGGCCGAGTGCGTCGTAGGCGTACTTGGCCAGCACCATCGATTCAGTGCCATTCTTCAACCCGGTGATCGAACCGACGGAATCATGGCCATCCCATCAGGAATGACGACCATTATTTCGGATCAATTATTTTTTCCCGACTTTGTTATCCATACCAAGGGCCCGCCCAAAACGTAAAGGACAGCTTTCAGCACCTCGGCGATCTTCTGACGCCTGCTCAAGGCAACGCTCGCTGAATAATTCTCACGAATAGCGCGCCTCCTGCGTGCGACGCCATCCCTGAAATCGATTTGCGATCCAAAACTATTCGCTTCGATTTACTAGCCATCAACCTCGTCCATTCTTCGAGCAACAGCCAAGCTCATAACTCTTCCAGGGACGATCAGCAGCAGCACATACCCACTCAAAAGGAATGGTATGGCTTGCCTCTCAATACCCCCCTGGGATCCGGACGCAACAACAACCAGCGTCCCAGCCACCCCGATCGCAGTTATCCACCGCTTTGATAATGCCACATTTCGTCCGTGCTCGACGCCATTTATCAGCGGAGCTACACCTTTCAGTACCAGGTACATCATAACCAAGTTCAGCATCGACCCAGCGATAATGAGAATGCACAACCTCCAACCTGTCAAAGGTGGAAGCAGCACGCTCATGAAATCAAGCGAAGCCAGGACGAAGCATATCTTCAATCGACTCTTTGTACTCATCCTCATTTGACCTTGCACCAGCACTCCCCAGCCGCTTCGGCGCACTTCAGCGCTTCGACGCCCAACCTCCCCCCGATACTGTTCAGAACCAGCGGAAATCTTCGCTCATCTGCATGCTGAAGGTGATACGAGGAATGGCTGGAAATTATCATTTGCATATTTCTCTCGCTCTGGCGAGAACGGCCGAACTTGCCCGTTCGACCTCAAGCTTCCGAACCAACTCGGAACATTCAGGACGGGCCCCAGTCTTCGCTCCATAGATCACGAGTTCACCAGCCCTATCTACTCCATCCAAATAAAGCAATGCGCAATCACCGGCAATCATACCAATGCGCAGCGCACGAACACTCTCAGTGCTAGCGCTTGGACTGGCCTCACCCTCGCACATCCCACCGTAGTATGCACTGCTCAGTTCAGCGTAGATGGGCTTTGACTGCAGTTCTCCCAAACGACCATTGTCACATCCGCCCAAAACCACCCCTCCGATTAAGGCCAGGAAAAATGAGCGCGTCCAGCCACATCCGGGACGGCCTCTAACATGTGCACCATAGATCAGAAGCCCATCAGTTCGATCCACTCCACACAAGCAGCGGACAGCGCGGCCGCTGGCGAGAGTACGGACCAAGGTGCGATAGGTATAGAGCGATCGCGGCGCGCTACTCGGGATAGGGCAACAATACAGACGAGACCTCCAATCGTCGCGACTAGTCGCTATCGCCCCACTGAAATAGCAGGAGCAATGATGGCATCCTCTTGGATCGAGCCGAGATGCATCTGGCATAGATGGAAGGCGTCAGCATCCCTGTACAACGACTGACCTCGCGTGAAAAATACTTGCGGGCATGGCCAGCAGTAGCAAATACAGCAAGGTCAGCGCGGTAGCGCTTATCCACTGCCCCCCCACAAAGGAAAAAATAAATGGAAGAGCAAGCACAAGCGTCAACCCGTTTGCATAGAAGATCAATGCAACGTAAGACAGCTCACTTAAGCCGGATTCAATCGTACTGCCACAATGACTGCAGATAGTTTTAGGCCTCCTTTCGAGGCAGCCAAGCACCGAAAATCTCTGACCTTCTGTGCCACAGGCAGTACAAGAGAACGATAACAGTCGCATCATTTGCAAACCTCCTCTCCAACAACGGCCGCCGCAGGCACAGCTTGCGGATTTTGATGTGCCGCCTTGAAACCGGATCCATAGGCAACAAGCGCAGAAACCGAAAGGACAGCAGGATAAGAATAAATCATGCTAACCGCCCCAGCCGAAGCAATTCGGCTTGCTTTCTGCGCTGGATACTTTGACGCCACCACACCGGCAGCAATTGCACTTTGCTGGGGATGTGCTCTTACCTGATCCCATACAACACCCATCTGAGCATTCGTGTCTGTCGCTTGCAGCGGAGTCTGCCCAAGCATGGCATTCCCCATCGAGGTGGTCGTCAAGGCGCCGTTGCAGGTCGCGCGCAGCCATGCGTCTCAAACAGTTCGCCGGCCGTGTCCTTCTGCGTCTGGATCAATCGGCCGAGCGTGCCGTAGGCATACTTGACCTGCGCCTATGGGCCCGCACCGCGCTTCAATTCGGATGCCATTGTGGCCGATCCGGCCTGTCTGAAGGCCAACTCCGCGCACGCTTGCCTCAAAACTGGCGTCCCCCATTCCCAACAGGTCGGCAGAGGATAGCCTCTAAATCCCCGTCATTGAGACGATTCCACAGGTACTGCCGCCGACCGTCCGATCCCATCATTATTATTTCATGATAGTTTTCGCGAACATCCGGCAGAGGAGCAAGGGAAATAATGCACCTGTAGTAAAGATCGATATTGGGCGGCAACTTAGCTGCAAAACCAAGCGAATCGCGAATCAGAGGTGCAAGCCCTTTGCCAACCCTTAACATCCCACTTTCATCTATGTAGCGCACCGCATGACTTGTATCATATGAAACATAGTAGAGGCCCGTCTCAGCATCCGACCGAATATTGATAGAGGAAGCATCATCAGGAATCGCTGCAGCCTTTGCGACAGACAGGTCACCTTCGTTAACTATTTTTGAGAGCGAATCATAGCTACGCCCCGCTTGGCTGCAGCCAGAAATGACAAAGGCAACCATTGATAGTGAAAATGCCAATCCATTTGATTTACTCTTCACCTTTCCACTCCGGAATGTAATTCTTCAGAAAAACACGAGACGAGACCGGAACATAGCTGGAACAACGCCTTGCGCAATCCTCACCCAGCTTGCACGCGGCTCCTTGGCGATTTGCGGCCATGTCTCCCGAGTTATCTCTTTGCATCTCTGAATGACTCCTTCGACGGCCATCCCCGTAGAGGCCGACTCGGCCCGCATAGTAGTCCTTAACTTCTTTCAGTGCCATTAGCTCCAACACAACTCGGGGGTTACTTGTTACTTGAGTTGCTCGACAAGCCGCTAAGCAATGATAGAACTGATCTGCACCATTTATGCTCCTCGACTTCATCTCAGAGTTATATCTCGAAAGTATCTTACCCGCCACGAGCGCATCACCGATGTCTGTCGCCGGTGGCGCCTCAGGCTGCTTCATTCGATACTTTCCGAACTGGAACTGCCCAGACTCCAAACCCAATACATCCAGGTTTGAAATTGGATTCGACTCGACATACGAGTATGTCGACACACCTCCGTCCAGCCCAATCGGATCACTCTGCGAGTATCGCCCCACCCCCGGCTCGTACTCCCGCTGGTAGTTGTAGAACAACCCACTCGCATCCGTCGCCTGCTGGCCTGGGAAGCGCAGCGCCAGATCAAACGCTACACCGTCCCTGTCCGGGTCATTGACCGGTGCCTGATCGCCAAACACCTCACTCTTGTTGCTCCACGCCCAGATCGCGACATCGCGCACGGGGTCGATCACCACACGCGGCGTACCCAGGTGATCGGGCTGGATGTACGCCAGCTCCGGCACGCCCGTGGCTGGTGTCTGGATCAGCGCCACGGGGTAGTTGTCCAGCCAGATAGCCTGCTGCTGCGCCTGACCTGTCGCTGCGAAATTGCCAACCCACTGCCCAGCTTCGTCATAGACCGTGGTCTGAGCATCGCCGCCAGCCGGGCTGCGCAGCACGCGCTCACCGCGATGGTTGTAGCCGTAACTCTCCACTACAGCAGCGCCCTGCTTCACCGCATTCATGCGGTTGGCATCGTTGTAGGCGAACGTCTTTCCGCCAATGCTGGTGGTGTTGCCTGCGGCATCCTGGTTGCGCGCCTGACCATCCACGGCAATCAGGCGATGGCTGTCAGCCGGATAGGTATAGCTTGCGGTCCCGGCCGAGGTGGTCAGCGAGGTACGGTTGCCGGTGGCGTCGTAGCCATAGGTTTCAATCGGCGTACCCGTGGCGCCATCCTGGGTCTGGGTCAGGCGGCCGAGTGTGTCGTAGGCGTATTTGGCCAGAACCTCAGAACCAGCACCGCTCTTCAGCTCGGTGATCGAACCAACGGGATCGTAGCCGTAGCCCAGTGACAGGCCGCCTGCCGCCGGGTCATGCACCGCCTGAGGACGGTAGTCCAGATCCAGCGGGCGCTGCAGTTGGCGACCATTGCCATAGGTCCAGCCAGTCGCCGGGCCGAAGGCGGCGTAGGTCACGTTGTTGACCACCACCTGCCGGGTCTGTCCCGGGCGGGTCAGGCCGATCTGGCTGATACGACCCAAGGCGTCGCGTGCGTAGTCCGCCACACTTCCGTCCGGGTAAGTCAACGCAGTCAGGCGACCGGACTTGCTGTAGGCATAGCGCAGCGTGCTGGCCACGCCATTGATCGTCTGCACCTTGCGGGTGACCTGGCCGAAGCGATCATGGCAGTACAGGGTGCTGCCATTGGCATGCAGCACCTGGCCAAGGCGGCCCTTGGCGAAACGCTCGTCGCTGGCACATACCGCGGGTGCGGTGTCGTAGTGATAGCCCACGTCGAGGTTGGGGTCCGGATAGGCGATACCGACCAGCCGATTGAGCGCGTCGTAGCTGTAGGTGGCAGTCACGCCCCGTGCATCGGTGCGGGTCTTGCGATTGCCAGCAGTATCAACAGTGAAAGTAGCACTCCCGCTGTCCGGGCTGACCTGCCCGGTCAGATCACCAAAACCGTTGTAGGCGTACGTGGTGTGCAGCCCCTTCGGATCGGTCACCTGGGTGACCTGATCCAACGCGTTGTAGCTGGAGCGGATCTCCGCAGCGACACCGCCCACGTCCTGCAGGGTCTGCGCCAGCCGGTTCAGCGGATCGTACTGCTGGGTCGTCTCACGCAGCAGTGCATCGGTGACCGACTGCGGATTGCCATTGGCGTCGTACGCAAAGCCGGTGGCGTTGTTGCCGGCATCCTTCAGCGTGGTCAGCTGTCCGAGTGTGTTGTAGACACGGGCCAGCGTGCGGCGCAGCGTGCCCCCTGCATCGACCGTATTTTCCTGCAGACGGTTGCCGGCGTTGTCCAGGGTGTAGTGAATGGTGTTGCCGGCACTGTCGGCAATGTCCGTCAGCCGCTGGGCCGCGTCGTAGACATAGGTGACGCTGCTGCCGTCGGGCTCGGTGACCTGCTGCACGTGGCCGGTGGGCCAATAGCTCAGTTGGGTGCTGCGGTCTTCGGCAGTAGTGGCGCCACGCACGGTGATCGACGTCGGCCAGCCACGTGGATGATAGGTGTAGTCGGTCACCACGCCATTGGCATCGCGCACCGACAGCGGGCGACCCAACGCGTCGTAAGCGAGTGTTTCAACGGTATGGCCCAGCGCACTGGTGATGCTGCGCAGATCACCCTTGCGGAACGCGCAGGCACCGGTGGTCGCACATCCTGCATCATCGGCGGTGTACCAGGCATAGGTCACGGTATCGGTAACGTCCGTACGCGGACCGTCGATGCTTCGCAGCAAGCCCACCTGTGGGCAATCCGGACCTTCGGCCTCACAGTAGTTCTGCGTGGTCACGCGGGTCTGGTTGGTCGTGGTATCGCGCACGGTGACGCTGGTCGGCTGCAGGCGCGCGTTGCGGGTGATACGGGTCTCCTGGTTGCCGACGGTCTGCTGCACCAGGCGATTGCTGTCGAGCGCGGCACGCGTCTCACTGATGCGTTGCTGGGGTGTTCCAGCCGCTTCCGTCGTCGTTGTCACGGCTACTGCACCGGCGGTCGGGTCGCTGGCCTCGGCGTAGGCGTACTGGGTGACCACGCCACGCCGATCGGTGAGGGACTGCAGTCGACGGCGGAAGTCCGTGCCCTCTGCGAGGTAGGTACGACCGGCGGTGCCACTGCTGTCGGTGATGCCATTGACCTTGCGTGGAAGACCGCTGCCATCGGCAGCCGTCAATCCGTAGGTACTCTGCTTACCCAGCGCGTCAGTCACAATGACCGGACCGGCGGTGGTGTAATCCAGATGAATCCCATCAACACCGACATCCGTTCCGGTGCAGTCACCAGAATGCCGGCTGCAGAAGACGCGTCCCTTGTCATCATAGGCGTACCAGCTGTATCGACGATTGTCTTCGGCGGTGATTCCTGTGAGATACGCTGGGAAGCGAGCATCCTCATAGTGATAGCTTCGCGACTCACCGTCGGCATATGTAGCCGTCGACAGCTCACCTGCGGGCGTATAGGTATAGGCCACCACTATCTGCCCGGAAACCCGCAGGGCAGAGATCAAGGAGTCGTTTCCGGGGACGGCATACTCCATCTGCAGTTGGCGACCCGTGGAATGAGAGATGCCAAGCAACCGCTTCTGCTCGTCATAGGTGTAAACCAGCCAAGTGCCGTCCTCGAAGTCGCGGCGCTCCATCAGGCCGGAAGCGCTGAACACGATGCGCTCGCGCGAGCGCGACATCAGCCAGCTTGCTCCTTGCTGGACGACACGATCCCCACTGCCATCGTTGGACTCGTAGTACGCGCCGCGCTTTGGGAACGCACCATGTGTGCCATCCTCGCTCAAGAAGCCCACTTTCAGCTCTGTCCCCGGCGGAAAGATGCTGCTGTCAACCCCGAGGGTAAGACGCAGATTGTGCGAGTGCGTCCAGCCCGTACCCAGCGCACCGCCGGGCGTGCTTGTCAGCGAGTGATAGTGGCGACGAAAACTGATCCAGCCCAGATCAAAGTCCGGCTCAGGTTGGGTTTTGTCGCCCGTGGTCGGATCGCAAGGATTGCCAGGCGTGTCACACTGTTTGGCGACTGGGGAGCTTGTATACTTCCGCATCATCGAAAGCATGCCGGTATCCAGCGAAGGCGGCATCGCACACATACCCTTGGCTGCCTGCCAGGTCATGATGGTGCTGTCGATGTTCGGGCATTTGACTTCACGCTTGCGCTGAAGATAGCGGGTTCCGCCTATCAGCTCGCAAGTTGAAGTACTCGGGTTGAGATAGTAGAAGTCAACGGTAGCTCCACCGTGCTCGCCGGTGTTGCTGCCATCCGCGCCCGCACCTGCGCCGCCCCCGGGAATGCCTTCCCAGTCCTCTCCAATTGTTACCTGCGTGATCGGGCAGGAAGGTACTTGAGGCACTTCTGCCTTCAAGGCAGCAGACAGTTCTTCTGGGGAGTTGTATTCCTGGGATCTGTAGCTGTACACCCAGTCGGTCTTGATCAGCTTGGCAGGCTTGATCGCGTAGTCATAGATCACCTTGCCGGGGAGCGATGCAACACCGCGCACCTCCCAACTGAACGCACCATACTGCTGATAACGCTCATATCGAGCCTCCACGTCACGCTGTGCCAGCTTCTCGGTCGCGCGCTTTTCACTCCCCGGCGCCAATGCAAGCCATTCCTTTTTCACCTCCTGCGCCTGCACCGCACTGGCACCCACGCACCCCAGCGCGGTCATCGCCAGCGCTGCGCACGAAAAATTCTTCAATCGCTTCAACATCCCTGTTCTCCATCCTGGGCGGTTACCACGCCGGGAGGAACGAAGGCGCTTGGGCAGCCATTGCCCTTTCCCGCCCTGCTTCGGATCGTCCCTGTTCCGGATTGCGGCGTGGCCGCATGGGGAGGTTATCTCCGATATGGGTTACGCATTCAAGTCAGAAACTACGGAACAGGTCGAATTTCAGAGTTTTCTGATAAGCGCCCGCCATCGATAGCAGGCGGCAGAAACAAAAACGCCGGGCAATGCCCGGCGTTTCCGTCACAGCGTGGAAGGGTGTAAACGTCAGTACTTCCCGTCAAACGCAAAAATCGGCTTGCGCTTCTGCCACAACCCCGCAGTGAAGTCCGGGAACTCCAGCGTCTGGAAACTGTTGGCGATCGACTGCTCGCTCAACGGGGTAATCGCACTCCACGTCACTGCGTCGTAGATGTCGATCGGCATCGGCGCCTTGGCCTTCAGCGCTTCCACGAACGCATGGATCACGAACCAGTCCATGCCACCATGCCCTGCACTCGCGGCGGTTTCTGCATTCTGCTTCCACAGCGGATGTTCGTACTGATCCTGGTAGGTCTTGAACTCTTCCCACTGGTGCGGCGGGCTGCGGCCTTCGATGTGGATCGAATGGTTCACGTCCATCCACAGGCCCTTGGTGCCCTGCACGCGGAAGCCCATCGAATACGGGCGCGGCAGCGAGGTGTCGTGCTGCAGCAGGATGGTCTCGCCGTTCTCGCAGGCCAGCGTGGTAGTCACGATGTCGCCGAGCTTGAACTTCACCTTGGTGCTCGGGTGGGTGGTGCCACCACTCTTGGCTACCGTGTATTCGTGCAGGCCGCGCGCCTTGGTGGCGAACGCATTGATGTGGGTGAAGCGGTTACCGCGGTTGATGCCGGTGTACATCGCACACGGGCCGATACCGTGGCTGGGGTAGAGCTCGCCATTACGCTCCACCGAGTGCTCGGTGCGCCAGCGCGCTTCGCTCCAGCCCTTGGGGCCGAATTCCACGCCACTGTCGTAAGGCTGGTTGGGGTCACCGGAGTTGAACTTCACCCCACGCAGGTCGTGCTGGTAGCCGGCCTGCAGGTGCACCAGCTCGCCGAACAGGCCCTGCCGCACCATCTGCAGCGCGGCCATCACGTCGCGGCGGTAGCAGACGTTTTCCAGCAGCATGTATGGGGTGCCGGTGCTCAGCTGGGTCTTCAGCACGTCCCAGTGATCCTGCAGGGTAATGCCGGCCACCACTTCGCATCCGACGGCCACGCCGGCCTGCATCGCGGCGATCGCCATCGGCGCGTGGTATTCCCAAGGCGTGGCGATGATCACGCCATCAATGCCCTTCTGCTCCAGCAGGCGCTTCCAGGCGTTGACGTCGCGGTCCTGGCCGTAGGTCTTGGGCGCGGGCTTGCCGGCCTTGCTGACCATCTCCACCGCGCGGCCGAGCATGATCGGCTCGATATCGCACAGGGCAACGACCTCCACGTCGTCGCGGCGCACCAGTTCCTTCAGCAGCACCAGGCCACGCATGCCGGTGCCGATCACGGCCAGGCGTACCTTGCGGCCACGGGCCCAGGCCGGGGTCTGCGGCAGCAGGCTGCTGGCGGCGACAGCGGCACTGGCCGCGATGAATTCCCTACGCTTCATGGCAAACACTCTCCTCTTGAAGGCGCACCGGCCTTGGCCGGCGCGCCTGGTCACGCAAACGGAATTACTTGAACCGGTAGCCGATGGTCACACTGTAACCACGGCCGAAGATGGTGGCGTAGTCACTGGAGTCACCCAGGAAGCTGTTCGGATCGTAGAACGGCAGGCGGTTGAACAGATTCTTGACGGTGAAGCTCAGGTTCCAGGCATCGTCCGGGCGCCAGGTGACGCTCATGTTGGCGGTCCACCACGACGGTGCACCATCGCACTTGCTCTTCTGCAGTGCCAGGTAGCCGCCGGTGCAGGTTTCCTTGTTGTTGCTCTCTTCGTCGATCTGGTCGGTGGCCCACTTGGTGCCGCCCACGTAGTTGACGAACATGCTGGTGGTGACCTGCTTGTAGGTCCAATCGGCATTCAGCGTGGCACGCAGGCGTGGGTTGTTGTAGTAGCCCACCACGTCGCCGTAGTACCAGCCGTTCTGTTCATCCATGTAGAAGCGGTTGCGGTTGGCGATGGTCGCGGCCAGGCCGATGTTCAGACCACCCCACTCACCCAGCGAGAAGCGGCTGCGCGCATCGATGTCAAAGCCATCGATCAGGGTCTTGCCGCGGTTCTTGTACTGGCCCACCACGCTGGCCACGTTGCCGGCCGAGTAGCCCGGCAGCGTTCCCGGGCAGCTGACGCCGCTGGCCGGGTCGGCGCACATGGCCGCCAGCTGCGCCAGGTTGGCGCGATCGCTGTCGGTGATCGGCGAGCGCGACGACGAGATGATGTCTTCGGCACGGCGGTAATCCGGGGCGACGATCTCGTTGTCGCGGTAGATGAACCAGTAGTCGGCCGACACCGACAGCCAGCTGGCCGGCTCGTAGACGAAGCCCAGCGTGGCGATCTTCGCCTTCTCCGGCTTCAGGTCCTGGTTCGGCTGGGTCATGCGCGCCACGGTGCGGCTGCAGTCCACGTTGAGCAGGCTCTTGCCCAGATCGACGTCACCGCCGCGCTGCGACTTCAGCAGCAGGTTGGCGATGGCGTTGGTCTCGGCGCAGCGCAGTTCATCACGGAAGCCGCCCAGCTGCGCGTACACGCCGCCGTTGCCGGACTCGGCCAGGCTGGGGGCGCGGAAGCCGGTGGAATAGGTGCCGCGCAGCATCAGCTGGTCGAACGCCTGGTACTTGAAACCGATCTTCGGCGCGACGTTGGCGCTGAAGTTCGGGTACTTGTCCACGCGCACGGCGGCATCCAGCTCCAGCTTCTCGGTGATCGGCGCCACCGTTTCAGCGAACAACGCATAGGTATTGCGCGCACCATCGAACCACGAGCCACCCTGCTGGGTGATCAGGCCGGCGGCCGCGTCGGCGTTGCCGGGGGTGTAGAAGGTTTCGCGGCTGGCGTTGAAGCCGAACGCGGCGCGCATGTCACCAGCCGGCAGCTTGAACAGCGGGCCTTCGATCTTGCCGTCCAGGGTGTGCAGGCGCGTCCACGACTGGATGTCGAAGGTCGGGAAGGCTTCACGGATCAGGGCACCATTGGCCTCGCTGATTTCACCGAACTTGTACGCGGGATGGTCGGAGATGATCACCCGGCCCGTGGTCGGGTCGATGCTGTACGGGCCGAAGGCTTTCTCGAAGCCCTTCACGTTGACGTTGATCGTCTGGTAGGTGGTCGAGTGCGTGCCGGCGGTGGCGAACGCGGTTTCCCAGTTCCAGTCACCGAAGTTGCCACGCGCGCCCGTCAGCACGCGGTAGCTCTTGTCGGTATTGCGCTGGCCGAAGTAGTTGGCGCCGGCATCCTGCAACAGGTACTGCAGGCCGACCACACCACCCATCATGGCCTTCAGCTCGGGGCTGGCGTGGTTGTATTCGTTGTTCGGGCCCAGGAACGGGTACAGGAACTGGTTGACGTTGTTGCCGGTGTCGCGCGAGAACCAGCTGGTCGGGTTGCCGGTGGTGGTGCCGTAGCTGCGCGGTGTACCGCCGTTGGCACGCAGGTCGATATCGGTATAGGTGGCCTCGGCGAAGATCTCGGTGCTGTCGCCCACCAGGAAGGTGCCGTTGAGGTAGGCGGTGTTGCGCTCGGACTTGGCGCCTGCGTCGATCTCGTTGTTCATCCAGGTTTCCCAGACGCAACGCGGGCCGGCGGCTTCACTGGTCAGCACGTTCCTGCAACCCGGTGCGGCTTCCTGCACGCGGCGGCCGGTGACCGGATCAAAAGCGAAGTAGCTGCCCGGGTTGAACTCGCCTGGCTTGCTGCCCACGCCCAGGCGCAGGTTGGTCAGGTAGTTGGGGTTGTTGACGTAGTACTGGTCCGGGCGCTTGTCATAAAAGTCGGCCAGGGGGATCGCGTCGCGGCGGTACATGTTCACCGCGCCATAGATGTTGAAGCGGTTCTCGGTGAGGTCACCGAAGCCGGCGGTGATGCTGGCCTGGCGCTCGCCGTAGGAATCGATGCGCGAGGAGGTGTCGTTGGTGAAGCTGATCTCCGCGCCCTGGAAGTTGCGCTTGGTGATCACGTTGATCACGCCGGCCACCGCGTCGGTGCCGTACACGGCCGAGGCGCCGTCGGTCAGCACTTCCATGCGTTCGATGGCGGCGGCGGGAATTGCATCGATGTTGACGAACTGGGTCTGGAAGCCCGCGGGCGCGCCGTAGTACGACAGGCGACGGCCATTCAACAGCACCAGCGTGCCCTGTGCACCGAGGCCGCGCAGGTTGGCCTGCGATGCGCCGTCGGAGCCGGTGAACAGCGAGCGCGAATCCTGCTGCGCGGGCCGTGCAGCCGGCAGGTTGTCGAGCACCTGCAGCAGCGTGCGCGCACCCATGTTCTGGATGTCCTGCTTGCTGATCACCTGCACCGGCGAGGCGGTTTCAACGTCGGTGCGGCGGATGTTGGAACCGGTGACCTCGATGCGGGCCAGATCGGTGGCCTTGTCCTTGCTCTCCTGGGCGAAGGCAGGAACGGCGACCGACAGCAGCACGCCGGCAATGGCCAGCGACAGCGGTGCGATCGAGCGACAGGGGGGGCGGTGGTGGCGGGCGGGCAACATCGGGGTTCTCTCCTGGCAGGGGTGCGGCGCGAATGGTGGATCGGCGGGCAAAACGCTCCCGGGCCACGGCCGTGAGGGCCGTAGTCGGAATGGGCGGGGGAGGAGCGGTGTTACGTGGCGGTCATGGGGCGACGATGCTGGCGGAGTCGCCCTCCTGGCCGATCAGCACGGCGTTGGCCCAGTTGGCACAGACCTGGGCGGGTTGGCTGCCCTGCGCACCCAGCGTGCGCAGGCTCAGGGTGGAGAGGCCACGGATGTCCAGCTCCGGCTTGACCACGCCGGGTGCCTTCACCAAGCCGCTGTCGTACAGCAGATGGTTGTCACCCCAGACCTGGAACTGCAGGCCACCGGCCGTGCGGCAGGCGTCGTCGATGCCGAGGTCGGCACGCAGCAGGCGCCAGCCGCCCTGCAACCGCAGGTCGATGCGGCTGTTGGCTGCCACGCCGAGGCCACGGCGGAACTGCAGGCCGTTCATGCGCATGCCGGCGTCGCCAGTGAACGCCTTGTCGGCGCGCACCTGGCTGGCCAGCGCGGCCGGCACCGGCAGCTCGGAGAGATAGCGCTGCCGGGCCGGTCGCTCCGGTTCCTGGTGTTCAAGGATGTGGAAGGTGGACAGGGCAATCGGGCCGACGTCGCGCGGCTGCAGCGCATCGAAGGCACGCGCACTGCCCTGCGCTGCGGTGACCATCGGATCGCTACTGCTGGCGCCGTCACCTTCGGGGTTCTGCACGCTCAGCACGCGGAAGCGCAGCAGGCGGCCGGCGTGGGCCGGGAAATCGATGCGCTGCACGCCTTCCTTCAGCTGCAGGTGGCCGCGGGCGATCGGTTCACCCCACTGGCCATTGCTGTCGCCCAGGTACACCTCGTAGTCGCGCACCTGGCCGTGCTTCCAGTTCTTGTCGTTGCGCGGCGCGATGTCGATGCCGTCGATCATCCTGCGTTCGCCGAAGCCGATCACCCACTCATGGGCGCCGGTGCGGACGGCCTGATTGCGTACGCTGCGGAACCAGGTGGCCGGATCATCATCGAAGGCATTTTCCAGCGCATGGCCGGGTTCTTCGGCCGGGCGGTTGACCACCAGCAGGCTGTCGGCCGGCAGTTCACGGCCCAGCACCGGCGCGGCCGGGTAGGCATCGTCGGCGGCTGCGGCGGCCACCGCGAAGTCCAGCTGCAGCTGCAGCGGCTGGCGGATGTCCTGCGCAGAAGTGCGTACATGCAGGGTGCCGCGACGCTCCTTGGCGTCGAAGTACCAGCCCTCGTTGGCGCTGTTGAATGCGGCTGCGTCGGCCAGCGCAGGCAGCGCGCGGCCAGCGGCCTGCACCGCACGCGGCGCCTGCCGGCTGAGCACGCGCAGGCCGTAGCGTCGCTGCGCCAGCTGGCCGTTGTACTGGCCCTGCACTGCATCGATCTGCACCTGCACCGGGCCACTGCCCTGCGCCGGCGCCTGCACGCGGATCAGCTGCGTGCTCGACTCACCCTGCTGGTAGCGGCGCGTATTGCCATCGTCTTCGTACAGCGTGTACTGCGCGTCGCCCTGCGGGTACAGGTCGAAGGTCACTTCATCCAAGGGCTTCTCACCGTCGAACAGCATCGACGGGTACATCGGCAGGATCGCACCGGCGCGCACGAACAGCGGCAGCGTGGCCAGGTCCACCTGGCGGTCGAGCTGACGACCATCGGCACCGGCCTGCACGCGGCGGCCATCCCAGTAGTCGATCCAGCCGCCGGCCGGCAGGTGAATGTCGCGGCGCCAGCCACGGCTGGCGGCCTGGCTGCGGTACACCGGCGCCACCAGCAGGTCGCGGCCGAGCAGGAACTGATACTTGTAAGTTTCATCCTGCGCGTGCGGGTCGCGCGGGTTGTCCCACATCAGGCCACGCACCGGCGGTGCACCGGTCTGCGCGGCCTCGTGCACCAGCCCGTACATGTACGGGGTCAGGCGCATCTTCAACTTCAGGTAGTCGCGATTGATGCTGCGGTAGGGTTCGTCGTACCACCACGGGTGCTTGCGCGCGTTCGACGACCAGCCACTCATGCCCATCAGCACCGGGGTGAACGCCTTCCACTGCAGGTCACGGGTGAAGGTCTCGGCACTGCCGCCGAAGATCGCATCGACATCGCCACTGGCGTAGGCCATGCCGGACAGGCCCGAACCCACCAGGGTCGGCACGTGCCAGCGGATGTAATCCCAGCTGCTGCTCTGGTCGCCGGTCCAGGCCACGGCATAGCGCTGGATGCCGGCCCAGCCCATCACCGTCCACAGGAACGGGCGCGAATCGGAATTGTCGAGGATGCCGTTGAACGCCTGGCGGTTGGCGTCCATCGCGAACTGGTAGCCCTTGCCGGTCCAGGCCACGTCCAGCTTCTGCACGCGGCTGCCGGCCTTGCCCACTTCCCAGGCGATCTTGTCGACGCCGTTCTCGGTCCACAGGCCGGTGCGGAAGCCATACCCGGCCAGGCCTTTCACGGTTTCCGGCAGCTGCTTGTAGCCGCAGCCGTAGCCATCGTTGGGCAGGATCCAGCCGCCGGGCATGTCGTTGGCGCGGTACTGCTTGGCCACGCTGTCGATCACATCGGGGGTCGTGCCGGTGGGGCCGTCGCTCCAGCCTTCGGGCACGGTGCCGGGCTTCTTGCTGTTGTCGCCGTCGTTGTAGCAGTCGGCATCGCCGTAGGACAGCGCCCAGCGCGCGACCATGTTCGGGCGGCCGGTCAGCTGGGTGTAACGCTCGATCAGCTTCGGCAGATCGGCGCCAACGAAGTAGTAGGCATCGAAGCGGTCTTCGCGGTGCAGCAGGGTGGCCTGGTCGCTCTGGCGAAGGTCGTAGCTGCCGTCGCTCCATGTGTTGCGCAGCATGCCCCAGCCACGGCTGCTCAGCAGCATCGGTGCCGGGCTCGGGCGATCGCCCTCTTCCCAGCCACCGGAGTACGAGACTTCCAGTTCGCGGCCCTTGAACTGGTAGCGGCCGTTCTGCTGGCCACCACCGTAATAGCCTTCATCGGCCTGCGAGGACAGCACCTGCACGCTCTGCGCGGCATCCAGGTCCAACGGCTGCAGTTCCTGCCACAGCGCGGTGGGCTGGCCGTTGTCCAGGCGTTCCAGGCGCAGGCGCAGCGGCTGCCGCTGCACATGCAGTACCAATGCGTCGGTGCGCACGCGGATTTCCTGCGCGTCTTCTTCCAGCTGCGCCTGCACGTTGGCCTTGGGCTGCGGCAGTACGATCGGCGCGGCCTTGTCGCCGGCACCGGTCAGTTTGCCGTTGCGACCAGCCTGCACGCGGATGATGTCGGCGGCCGGCAGTTCGATGCGGATGCGCGTGCCGTTGTCGGTCTGCAGGTCCCAGCCACTCACGCCGTCGGTGCTGGCACTGGCGCTGACCGAGCGCAGGTTGCCGACCGGTGCGGCCTGGGCCGACAGGGACGCCGACAGCAATGCCGGCAACAGGGCCAGCAGCAGTGGCGAACGACGAACGCAGATTTCCACACGGACTCCCAACCCGTTCACCGGGCGTTTCGAAAGCGGTTGGGCCGACTCTAGGGCAGCGATTCGAAAGATGTCAACAAATTGAAAGGAAAAAGGAAGATATATTTATATGAAACGAAAGTTGTTGCGTTGCAATACTTTGTGTAAGCGCTTGCAGGCCCCTGTTAAGCATTGTGCGATACGGCATCTGGCGGTTTCTTTCGTTTCCAGCGGCATGCCGCGCCGGGAAAGTCGGCAACGCAATATCTTTCTTTTTACTTTCGGTATTTGACATTTCGAAAGAAAACACAGATGGTGCGCTGGCCCAACTGGAACCTCCGAATGGACGTCACCCTGCTTTCCGATCTGTCCGCCTGGCAGCGCCGCGGCGGAGCCGATACCGCTACCGAAATCGCCCAGCAGCCGGCGCTGTGGGAAGCCCTTGCACAGGATCTGTCGCGTGCCCGCGACCGCCTGCAGGCCTTCCTCGGCGACAGCCTCAATGACCCGAACCAGCGCGTGCTGTTCACCGGCGCCGGCAGTTCAGGCTTCATCGCCGAAATGGTGGCCGATGCGATCAACGCGCAGTGGCCGGCCGACGTGCGCGTGGTGCATACCACCAGCCTGTTGACCCATCCGTCGCTGTACCTGCAGCGCGATCGTCCGACCCTGCTGGTCTCGTTCGGCCGCAGCGGTTCCAGCCCGGAGAGCGTGGCGGCGGTCGACCGCGTGCGCAGCGACGTGGACGATGCACGCTTCCTCGACATCACCTGCAATGCCGATGGCGAACTGGCCCGTCGCGGCGCCGGCCGCGCCGATACCTGCACGCTGCTGATGCCGTCGGCCAGCTGCGACCGTGCCTTCGCCATGACCAGCAGCCTGACCTGCATGCTGCTGGCCGCGCTGACGGTGTTCGACCGCTCGCCCTGGGATACCCGCGTGGCGCGCCTGAAGCAGATTGCCGGTCTCGCCCGCGAAGGCCAGGCGCAGTGGGACGCGCCGGTAGCCGCGCTGGCGCAACGCCCGTTCAACCGGGTGATCTACCTTGGCAGCGGCCCGCTGGAAGCACTCGCACGCGAGGCCGCGTTGAAGGTGCTGGAGCTGACCGCCGGCCGCGTGCTGGCGCTGGCCAACACCCCGCTCGGCTTCCGCCACGGCCCGAAGTCGACGCTGGACGGCAGTACCCTGGTGGTCGTGCTGCGCAGCGGGCAGCCGCTGGCGCGCCGCTATGAACAGGATCTGCTGGAAGAACTGCGCCGCGACGGCGTGGCCGGCCAGGTGCTGTCGATTGGACCGCATTCGGATATCGGCGCCGACGATGACTACACCCTCACCGTGCCGGCGCTGGATGATCCGTGGCTTGCGCCGGTGTGGCTGGGCTTTGCGCAGTTGTATGCGCTGCAGCGTTCGGCCGCACTTGGCCTGACCCCCGACAACCCGTTCCCGGACGGCACCGTCAACCGCGTGGTCAAGGGTGTCACCATCCACCATGGCTGAGCTGATCGCCAACGCCTGCTACGGCATCGACATCGGCGGCACCAAGACCGAGCTGGTGGTGTGCGATGCGGCGATGCAGGTCACCTGGCGGCGCCGGGTGGCCACGCCGCAGGGTGACTACGACAGCTTCCTGCAGGCGGTGGTGACACTGGTCGCTGAAGCCGATGCCGCGCTGGGTCGCAGCGATGCGGCCATCGGCATCGCCCTGCCCGGCGTGCGTGATCGTCGCAGCGGCCGCCAGCTCAGCGCGAATGTTCCGGCGCTGACCGGCCAATGCGTGGCGGCCGATCTGCAGGCACGCCTGCAGCGCCCGCTGCATTTCGGCAACGACCTGCAGTGCTTCGCGCTTTCTGAAGCGCATGGTGGCGCCGCCGAGGGCTATCCCAGCATGTTCGGCGCCATCCTCGGCACCGGTGCCGGTGGCGGCTTCTGCCTGCAGGGACGCCTGCTGTCCGGCTTCAACGGCCTGGCCGGCGAATGGGGCCACTGGAGCGTGCCGGGTCACCTGCTGCAGCGCCATGGCCTGCCGCTGATCGATTGCGCCTGTGGCCTGCAAGGCTGCGTGGAGCGCTACGTGTCCGGTAGTGGCCTGGCGATGATCGAGCGCCATCTCGGTGGTGACGCTGCCGAGGCCAGCGTGGTGATCGCCCTGGCCGAAGCCGGCGATGCGCGTGCACGGCAGGCGCTGGACATCCATCGCGACCTGCTCGGCCACAGCCTGGCCGCACTGGTGCTGGCACTGGACCCGCACGTGATCGTGCTCGGTGGCGGTCTTTCCCAATACGCACCGCTGTACCAGCTGCTGCCCGCGGCCATCGCCGCGCATCTGTTCAACGGCGTGCAGGTGCCACCCATCGTACCGCCGCGCTTCGGCGATGCCGGTGGCGCACGCGGTGCCGCCCTGCTGGCCTGCCAACCCTCGTTTTCCTGATTGACCGGAGCTTGACCATGTCCCCGTTGCAGACCCTGCTTGCCTCCCACCGCGCCGGTGCCAACGTCGGCCTGTACAGCGTCTGCTGCAGCAACGAGCAGGTGCTGCGTGCGGCCATGCACGTGGCGCTGGCGCACGGCACCGTGCTGCTGATCGAGGCCACCTCCAACCAGGTCGACCAGTTCGGCGGCTACACCGGCATGACCCCGCCGCAGTACCGCGATTACGTGGGCACGCTGGCCGATGAAGAAGGTTTCCCGCGCGAGCGGCTGATCCTGGGTGGCGACCACCTCGGCCCGAATGCCTGGCAGAAGCGCCCGGCCGCCGAAGCGATGACCCACGCGCGCGTGCTGATCGAAGCCTACGTCGCCGCCGGTTTCCACAAGATCCACCTCGATTGCAGCATGTCCTGCGCCGATGACCCGGTGCCGCTGCCCGACGCCATCGTCGCTGCACGTTCGGCCGAGCTGGCCGAGATCGCCGAGCGCACCGCCGCCGAACACGGCCTGCCGCCGCCGGTCTACGTGATCGGCACCGAAGTGCCGATTCCCGGTGGCGAAGCCTCGCTGGCCGGTGGCCTGCAGGTGACCACGCCGGCTGCGGCCGCACAGACCCTGGCCATCCACCAGCAGGCCTTCGATACCCCGCAGCTGCGTGATGCGTGGCAGCGTGTGCTGGCAATGGTGGTGCAGCCCGGCGTGGACTTCGACCACAGCAGCGTGCACGAGTACGATGCTGCCGCCGCCAGCACGCTGGCCGACTTCCTCGAACAGCAGCCGCGCATCGTGTTCGAAGCGCATTCCACCGACTACCAGCGCGAAAGTGGCCTGCATGCCCTGGTGCGCGACCATTTCGCCATCCTCAAGGTCGGCCCCGCGGCCACCTTCGCCTACCGCGAAGCGCTGTTCGCGCTGGCGGCCATCGAAGCCGAGCTGCTGCCGGCCGCGCAGTGCTCGCGCCTGCCGCAGGTGCTGGACGAGGTGATGCTGGCGCAGCCGAAGTCCTGGCAGTCCTACTACCAGGGTGACGAAGCAACCCTGCGCCTGCTGCGCAGCTATTCCTTCAGCGACCGCTGCCGCTACTACTGGGGCGAGCCGACGCTGGTGCAGGCCGTGCAGACCCTGTTCGCCAACCTGGAACAGCACGCGCCACCGCTGGTGCTGCTCAGCCAGTACCTGCCCGAGCAGTACCGCGCCGTGCGCGAGGGCACCCTGGCCAATACGCCTGCTGCCCTGGTGCAGCATCGCATCGGCCTGTGCCTGGGCGAATATGCCCGGGCCTGCAGCGCCAACCAGGCCGGATCGCGCAAGCACAACGCAAGCTCGGCTGCCGCCGTACTTGCGAACGGCTAATCTCTACCTTTCCCTGCGAAACCGAGAATGGCCATGCGCAACACCCGCTCCCGCCGGCAACAGATCCTGCAGCTGCTGATCGAGCACGGCTCGGTGCAGGTGGCCGATCTGGTCGAACGCTTCGGCGTGTCGGCGGTGACGATCCGTGCCGACCTGACCCACTTCGAAGCGCAGGGGCTGGCCACGCGCACGCACGGCGGTGCGAACCTGGTGCGTACGCCGCCACAGGAACAGGACATCCACGAAAAGGATGCGCTGAACCTGCCGCTGAAAGACTCCATCGGCACGGCGGCCGCACGCCTGGTGCAGGCCGGTGACAACATCATCATCGACTCCGGCTCCACCACGATGACATTGGCCCGCCACCTGCGCGAACACCGCGATGTAACCGTGATGACCAATGGCCTGAACATCGCCTGGGAACTGGCCAACGCCGCCGGCATCACCGTGCTGCTGACCGGTGGCCTGCTGCGCCAGCAATCGCTGTCGCTGCAGGGCAGCCAGGCCGAGGCCAGCCTCAACTCCTACAGCTTCGACACGCTGTTCCTGGGCGTGGATGGCCTGGACCTGCAGTTCGGCCTGACCACCCACGACGAGGCCGAAGCCCGCCTCAATCACCGCATGGTCGAACGCGCGCGGCGCATCGTGGTGCTGACCGACGCCTCCAAGTTTGGCCGCGTCAGCCTGCACCGCATCGCCCGCCTCGATCAGATCCACGCCATCATCACCGACGCCGGCATTGACGACGCAACCCGCGAAGGGCTGCAGCGGCTGGGCATCGAAGTGATCATCGCCGAGCCCCCCGCATGACCGACATCCGCTCCCTGCATGGCCGCATCCTCACCCCACTCGGCTGGCGCCGCGGCCAGGTCCAGTTCGACTCGCACGTGCGCCAACTGCAGGTGGACGACCACAGCGGCGGCGATGACCCGCAGCTGCCGGTGATCCTGCCTGGTTTCATCGACCTGCACGTGCATGGTGCGGCCGGCGTCGACCTGATGCAGGGCGGCGATGTGGCCCGCACCATCGCCCGCACCCATGCGCGCTTCGGCACCACCACCCTGCTGGCGACCACCATGACCGCCGGCCTGGACGAGATCGAATACGCGCTACAGGGCGTTGCGGCAACAATGGCAGCGCCCGATGCAGACGCCGCCAGCATCGTCGGCGTGCATCTGGAAGGGCCGTTCATCAGCCCGCAGCGCCTGGGTGCGCAACCCAACCGCACGATCGAGGCGACCATGGCGCTGGTACAGCAGCTGCACGCACTAGCACCGATCCGGGTGATGACGCTGGCGCCCGAGATCGGCGAGCACACTGCGCTGATTCCCGCGCTGTCCGCACTCGGTATCCGCGTGCAGCTCGGCCATAGCGCCGGCACCTACGAGGAAGGCGTAGCCGCATTGCAGGCGGGTGCTTCCGGCTTCACCCATCTGTTCAACGGCATGACCGGCGTCGACCACTACCGACCGGGCATCGCCGCGGCCGCACTGGCGCATGCGCAGTACGCCGAGATCATTCCCGACCTGCAGCACATCCATCCCGGCGTGATCCGCCTGGCCGCACGCGCGATTCCACGCCTGTACGCGGTGACCGACGCAACCGCCGCCACGGGCATGCCCGATGGTGAGTACGCGCTGGGCGAACAGCGCGTGCACAAGTGCGGCGGCTGCGTGCGCCTGGCCACCGGCTCATTGGCCGGCAGTGCACTGACGATGGACCAGGCGCTGCGCAATCTGGTGCAGGTGGGATTGGACTTGGCTGACGCGTCGCAACGCGTGTCCACCTTCCCCGCCGATTACCTAGGCTTGAGTGATCGCGGCCGCATTGCGCCCGACGCCCGCGCCGACCTGGTGGTACTGGATGCGGAGTTGCGCCTGCAGCAGGTGGTGGTCGGTGGCCGGGTGATCGACCTGAACTGATGCACCCGATGCGGCCTGGATGCCGCGCAGGCTCCCTGTAGAGCCGAGCCATGCTCGGCTCACCGCGCGCGAGGCGCGGCACGGGGTACCTCGATATCGGAACGGAAAGCAGCCGAGCATGGCTCGGCTCTACAGAAAGCACTCCGCCCCTTGGGAACCTGTCGATGACCGCAAGCACCGCCCCGCGCTGGCCCGTACGCTACCTGCTCTTCATCGGCGGCCTCGGCGGCCTGCTGTACGGCATCGACATCGGCATCATCGCCGGCGCCCTGCCCTACCTTGAAGCCACCGCCAGCCACGCCTGGCAGCTCAGCAGCCAGCAGCTTGGTTTCGTCGTCGCTGCGGTGCTGCTGGGCAGCGTGCTGTCCTCGCTCTTTGCCGGCATGATCGCCGACCTGATCGGTCGCCGCGGTGCGATGCTGCTGGCAGGCGTGCTGTTCACCGCTTCCATCCCGATCATGGCGCTGGCGTCGGGCTACACCCCGCTGCTGCTGGGGCGACTGCTGCAAGGCGTCAGCGGCGGCCTGATCGGCGTGGTCATTCCGCTGTACCTGGCCGAAGTGCTCAGCCCTGAGCGGCGCGGCCGCGGTGCGGCGATGTTCCAGCTGCTGCTGACCGTCGGCCTGGTGCTGGCCGCATTGATCGGCCTGTACCACGCGCACGCCGTGGACGCCGCCGCCGAAGCGGTGCGCTCGCTGCCGGTCGCGCAACAGGCGCAGGAACTGTTCACGGTGAAGGACCATGCCTGGCGCACCATCTTCTGGACCTGCCTGGGTCCGGGCCTGCTGTTCTGCGCCGGCATCTTCTGGCTGTCCGAATCACCGCGCTGGCTGGTGCGTCGCGGCCGCATCGATGATGCGCGGCGCAGCCTGCAGCGCGTGCTGCCCGCTGCCGACGTCGAGCCCACGCTGGCGCAGATCCAGGCACCGGAATCGAGCAGCAGCAGCGGCAAGCGCGACCCGCTGCTCAGCCGCCGCTACGTGGTGCCGTTCGTGCTGGCCTGCGTGGTGCTGGCCTGCACCCAGGCCACCGGCATCAACTCGGTGCTGGCCTATGCGGTGAACATCCTCAACCAGGCGGGCCTGTCCGGCTCGGTCGCCAACGGCGCTGATGTGGCGATCAAACTGCTCAACGCGGTGATGACCGTAGCCGCGCTGCTGCTGGTCGACCGCAAGGGCCGCAAGTTCCTGCTGATGCTGGGCAGCGGAGGCATCTGCGTGGCCTTGCTGGCAGCGGCGACGCTGTTCTTCCAGGCCGAACGTGGTCGCGCCGACGTGCAGCCGCAGCTGCAGGCGGCAGTGAGTGGCGATGGCCTGCAACTGGTACTGGACGACGCGCAGTGGCAGCGTCTTGCCGGTGGCATCGATCGCGAGGGCCGACCGCTGCAGCTGACCGTGTCCTACGCCTATGGGGACTTCACCAACGTGCGCGCCCTGCGCAGCGACAACCTGACCGACCGCGAGCTGCGCATCGAACGCGCCGGCACCGTGCAGCCGGACAGCGTCATCGGCGCGTTCTTCCGCACATTGCACCTGAATCCGTTCGCCGATCCGGCCAGTGCCGCGCAGGCGCCGCTGCGCATCGAGCAGGCACGCATCGGCCCGATCCCGCCACCCGCGCATGGCTGGGCAGTCGCTGCCTGCATTCTGGTGTTCGTCGCGTTCTTCGCGGTCGGCCCTGGCGTGTGCGTGTGGCTGGCGCTGTCCGAGCTGATGCCCAACCGCATCCGCTCCAACGGCATGAGCATCGCGCTGCTGATCAACCAGTTCGTGTCGACCACCATTGCCGCGATCTTCCTGCCAACGGTGGGGCACTACGGCTACGCCAGCATGTTCCTGTTCTGGGCCGGCTGCACGTTCGTGTTCTTCCTGGTGGCCGCGTTGTGGCTGCCGGAAACCAAAGGGCGCTCGCTGGAAGAGATCGAAGCCGGGTTTGCCCGGTAGCGGTCGGCCTGGGTCGACCTCCGCGCGCAGCGCGGAGGTCACATGGCTGGATCAAAGCGCAGTCGACTTTCAGTCGACGCAACCCAGGGCACTGCTGCGACAGCGTGGCGCTCAGCGGAGCTTGCGCAGCTTGAACGCCACCAGCACCTGCAGCACGCCGTACAGCAGGCTGCCGATGCCGATCCACAGCGTGGTCACCGCTACGCCCGCATACGGGTTGGCCGCGAACAGCAGGCCCAGCACGATGGCCAGCACGCCACTGAGGATCAGCAGCCACTCGCCGTGGATCTGCTTGCGTACGCGAATGGCGAAGATGATGCGGTAGATGCCCGCCACCAGCAGCCATGCGGCCAGGAACAGCACCAGCACGCTGGCGGTGGCCAGCGGATTGATCACCGCCAGGATGCCGAAGCCCAGCGAGGCAACCACATACAGCAGCAGCCAGCCGCGCGAGGCACCACTGCCACCGGTGATCAGCGCCAGCAGGCTGATGACGCCTTCGATGATGGCCATTACGCCCAGCGTCCACGCCAGCGCGATGGCCGCCGACATCGGCCAGCCGATCGCGATGATGCCGAAGCCCAGCGCCACCAGACCGTACAGCAGCAGGATCCACCAGCTGCGTCCAACGGCCGACAACAAGGGAGACAGGGGGGAATTCATGACCACTCCTTCGATCCGGGTTCATGACCATCCTAGCCCTTGAGGATGAAAGGAGCGATCACGGCACGCGGGCGCAGACCCATGCACGCACCTCTCCTGCGCCCACCAGCCGCAGCGTCTCCGCGATCTCCAGCACGGTACTGCCGGTGGTCATCACGTCGTCAACGATGGTCAGCCGCGCCGGTACGGCGCCGCGCACATCGAAGGCGTCGAACAGGTTGTCGCGGCGCTGCTCGGCACTGCGT